>NZ_CP162100.1:1963466-2290710 GCF_040869035.1 Vibrio sp. NTOU-M3 | reverse complement strand
GCTGTGTAGTTTTTCATTACTGATCCTAAAGTCCGAGCATATTAAAACCGCACCAATCCAAGCGCTGTTGAGCCGTAGTTATGTGTTATTACTGGCACTTGGGCTTTTGTCGATTGCTACTTTTACCGTATTTTTAGGCACATTCTATCCCATGGTGTATGAACTGCTTGGGCTTGGAAATATTTCTGTTGGCGCGCCTTATTTTAATTTACTGATCACACCGATGGCACTGTTAGCTCTGCTGGGTATTGGGATAGTGCCGTTATTGAAATGGCGTAGTGGCTGTACGGTCAGTCGAAACCAAATTATTACCTTGATGGTGACAGCCATCATTCTTGGTAGCGGTATATATGGTGTGCAGGTTAGTGAATACTCGCTGTTAGTGTGGTTGGTATGGTGTTTAGCCATTTGGGTTTTGTTGACGCACGCCAAGCTGTGGCTTAACGCCCCAAGTAAGACGGCCTTTATGGTTTGGGCACATATTGGTATTGCCGTGTGTTCGGTAGGGGCAGCAATGAATGCGCACCACTCCTATGAACTGAGTCGGAAGCTAGAACCCGGCACTGTTACCCAGTTTAACGACTGGCAAGTAACGTATAAGGAAACTCAGTGGCTGGTTGGCCCCAACTACACAGCTGAGCAAGGTGTGATCGAATTTTACAGTGCTGACACAAACGGATTTACCATTGTACCTCAGCGACGCCATTATCCCGTAAGAGTCATGAACATGAGTGAGCCAGCAATCAAACGGTTTTGGCATGGCGATTACTACGTCACTCTTGGTGAAAAAGTTTCGCAGAATGCCTACGCCGTCAAACTCCAATACAAAGCATACATTCGTTGGGTGTGGTTTGGTGCACTACTTGGTATGGTAGGTGGTGTCATCCATTTAACCCGTTCATTTAAACTGACTACCCGTAGCTATGAAGCGATCCAAAACTCGTAACCTTTCCCTACTCATTATCGTTGTCGTTTGCATGGCTGCGGTTATCTTATTTGGTTTGTTCTACCAGCAAAGCGACCGAACCCAACAAAGCGTCGTGAAAGTATTTCCTGCCTTTTCAGCATCGAGTTTAAACGAGCCTGATTTGGCACTCTCCACTCAAATATTTCAGCAGCCGTATCAACTTGTTAATGTATGGGCTTCATGGTGTGGCGTGTGCAAACGTGAGCACGATTATTTAATGCAGTTAAGCCAATCAGGTGTGCCGATTATTGGCCTTAACTATCGGGATAAACGTATGGCTGCTTCCAGTTATCTATCAGCTCAAGGTAACCCATATCAGCAGGTCATCTATGATCCCAAAGGGCTTGTCGCATTAGATTTAGGGGTGGTGGGTACACCAGAAACATACCTTGTTGATCAGCAAGGTAAAATCGTCCTTAAATTCTCGGGTTTGCTAAAGCCTTCTGTTTGGCAAAGCTCCTTTGCTGCGTACTTTTCGGAATAAGGATGGTTGCTTGTGAAAGGATTTTGGATCGCTTTAGTCTTCACCGTATTGAGCATTGGCAGTGTGAATAGCGCGGTAGACACTGAGTTCGTCGCCGCAGATAAAGCCGTGGTAACTCAAGTAGAACTGTTTGAATTTCAAACGCCACAAATTCAACAAAGAGCCATTGCATTGGCAAAAACATTGCGTTGCCCACAATGCCAGAATCAGAACCTCGTTGAATCCAACTCACCTATCGCCAAAGATTTACGCTTGGTGGTGTTTGAAATGATGAACCAAGGCAGCAGTGAGCAAGAAGTTGTTGAGTATATGACGGCGCGCTTTGGGGATTTTGTGCTCTATAAACCGCGCTTTTCTCTATCCAATGCTCTTCTTTGGGGAACGCCCATCATTTTACTTATCTTGTTTCTTTTCTTCTCTTGGCGTCGAGTTCGATCGACAAAACAAAGTTAGCAGTAGTAATTTCTAATCATTAAGTTACAGTGAGCGTAACTTAATTTTCGACGAATAGATTTGTGCGATACGCGATTGAACAATATGACAGCAATGGCTTTTTGAAAGCGCCTCGATGGTTATGGCTTGGCTGGATGTTTATGGCTAAGGCTTGGGTGGTATTTGTCGTTGCGGGTGCCAGTAGAGAAAGTGGCAGTAAGATTTTGAGCATCGTTTATCCAGATCATTCGATGCTGTATCTTGGCCTAATGATGGGCGTACCCAGCATTGTATTAATGTGGTTGATCAGCTTGCGTAACCCCGAGCGACGCTGGGTCAATAAAATAGTGAGCTGGGGACGGGGAATTACGTTAATGACGGCGCTGGCTCAATTTGGCCAGACCCTGTACCACATTTATCTTGAGCTTGGTGCTTTTAGCTGGGCAAATGCGGCCACCCTTGTTTTATTGCTTTGGTTTATCTTGTATTTACGTAAAAGCAAAACGGTTAGGGATGCACTCGCAATACCTCAGGCATAAGAAAACTCAAAATTACAGCATCGAACACTAGACTGATCATAATCAAAGTGCATAGTGTGAAAGTCACTACACTGAGCAAAAAATAATAATGTGAGGAAATAATATGTCACAACCTCAGAGTGCAATCCTGCCAACCGCAGGCCCATTTGCGTTATACACTCAGATCAAAGTATGTCAGAACCCATCAAAAGTTTTAGCTCAACTGCAAGCATTACCCGCTTTGGTTGAAGAGCTAAACCAAAGCCAGCCTGGTGCGGAACTGACTCTCTCCCTTGCTTTTACCAAGGCTTTTTGGCAGCAACTCGATGCGCCAATGCCAGAAGATCTGATGGATTTTCCTGTCTTAGGTGAGGGTGATGCTGTTGCACCAGCAAGTGATGTGGATGTATTGATCCACTGCCACTCTCAACGTCATGATTTGCACTTTTATGTACTACGTAAGCTATTGGCTGAAGTAGCTGAAGATGTGGAAGTCGTGGATGAAACCTATGGTTACCGCTACCTTGATTCGCGTGATATGACAGACTTTGTCGATGGAACTGAAAACCCGAAAGATGAAGCACGTCAAACCGTGGCGATCATTCCTCAAGGGGAACTGGCTGGTGGTAGCTATGTAATGGTGCAGCGTTTTGTACATAACCTTCCTGCTTGGAACCGTTTAAATATCTCTGCACAAGAAAAAGTGGTGGGTCGTACTAAGCCAGATTCTATTGAGCTTGATGATGTGCCAGCCGCTTCACACGTTGGCCGTGTTGATATTAAAGAAGAAGGTAAAGGGCTAAAAATCGTTCGTCACAGCCTACCTTACGGCTCTGCATCGGGTGAACACGGTTTGCTGTTTATTGCTTATTGCAACACACTACATAACTTTAAAGCGATGCTAGAAAGCATGTATGGTGTTACAGACGGTAAAACAGACCAATTGCTGCGATTTTCGAAAGCGGTTACTGGTGCCTATTTCTTTGCACCTTCAGTAGAGCTACTGCAAAACGTCAAGCTAAAGTGATCGTATTTAGATGACTAACTGATTCATTCAGAACAAAAACCGAGCATTATCTGCTCGGTTTTTTCGTTAAAGAAAGCCGTTTTTTTGTCGATATATAAAGATGAAACTCATCAACTAAATTTACGGCATTATGGCAATCACGGTTAATACTAATGTTTCAGCAATGACAGCACAGCGTTACCTAAATAACGCGACGACTATGCTGAACCAGTCTCTGGAGCGTTTGTCTTCAGGGAATCGTATTAATAGTGCAAAGGATGATGCCGCTGGCCTACAAATATCCAATCGACTCGAATCGCAAATGCGAGGTCTTGATGTGGCTATGCGAAATGCGAACGACGGCATTTCAATCATGCAGACCGCAGAAGGGGCAATGAACGAGTCCACCAACATCTTGCAACGGATGCGAGATTTGTCTTTGCAGTCCGCAAATGGCTCCAACAGCAAAGCTGAACGACAAGCCTTACAAGAAGAAATGGCCGCTTTGAATGATGAATTGAACAGAATTGCTGAAACGACCTCTT
Organism: Vibrio sp. NTOU-M3; assembly: GCF_040869035.1. NCBI lineage: Bacteria > Pseudomonadati > Pseudomonadota > Gammaproteobacteria > Vibrionales > Vibrionaceae > Vibrio > Vibrio sp. NTOU-M3. The sequence goes on along the minus strand of NZ_CP162100.1, from coordinate 2,286,758 downwards.
TTGGTGGTCGAAAATTGCTCAATGGCTCGTTTGGAGAATCTTCATTTCAAATTGGAGCGGCTTCAGGCGAGGCAGTGATGTTGTCTCTGCATAACATGCGTTCGGATACTATCGCTATGGGTGGTTTTAGTTACCAAACTGCGGCGAAAGCAGGGGCGGATTGGAACGTACAAGCAGGCAGCAATGAGTTAGTGATGAGCTATATCGATGCTGGTGGCCAGTCACAAACCATTCAGATCAACGCTAAAGCAGGCGATGACATCGAACAGCTAGCCACTTATGTCAACGGTCAAACGGATGCGGTGTCGGCGTCTGTCAATGAGGAAGGGCAATTGCAGCTCTTTATGGCCGGAAAGGAAACGTCAGGAACGGTGTCGTTCTCCGGCAGCCTAGCCAGTGAATTGCAGCTCGGGTTAGTGGGATATGAAGCGGTTGATAATATTGACATAACCAACGTTGGTGGTGCGCAGCGCGCAGTGGCAATCGTTGATACCGCTCTGCAATACGTGGATAGCCATCGTGCAGATTTAGGAGCTAAGCAAAATCGCTTTAATCATGCGATTAATAACTTGGCCAATGTGAATGAAAACCTTGCTGCATCAAACAGTCGTATTAAAGACACCGATTATGCAAAAGAAACTACGCAAATGGTGAAGCAGCAAATCCTTCAGCAAGTGAGTACATCAATACTTGCTCAGGCAAAGAAACAGCCAAACCTTGCTCTAACATTATTAGGATAAGAGTGGGGTATCGACAGCAGTTTCAGAACCTTTAGTAAAAAAAACGACTTTTTTACCTTTTTCTATTAACTCATCACGTTTCACCTTCTAACGGTACTTTTTTCTAAAAAAACTTACTTTTTCCCTAAAGATTTAGAAAAGCATGCCGTTAATAAAAGTAACTTTGAGAGAACTACTTGGTTTTCCGAGACGTCGGAAACCGGATACATCGGAAAATCAATTGGAGAAATCACCATGGCAGTGAATGTAAACACTAACGTATCAGCAATGACAGCGCAGCGTTACCTAAATAGCGCGACAAATGCACAACAGACTTCAATGGAGCGTCTATCTTCTGGCTTCAAAATTAACAGCGCAAAAGATGATGCAGCGGGTCTACAAATTTCAAACCGTTTGAATGTTCAAAGTCGTGGTCTTGATGTAGCGGTACGCAACGCGAACGATGGTATCTCTATTGCTCAAACTGCTGAAGGTGCAATGGATGAAAGTACCAACATCCTACAACGTATGCGTGACTTGTCTCTACAATCAGCAAACGGCTCAAACTCAAAATCAGAGCGTGTTGCGATTCAAGAAGAAATCACAGCATTGAATGATGAACTAAACCGTATCGCAGAAACCACATCTTTTGGTGGTAACAAGCTACTTAACGGCACATATTCAACGAAGTCTTTCCAAATCGGTGCCGACAATGGTGAAGCAGTAATGTTGACACTGAACAACATGCGCTCAGACACCACAGGTATGGGTGGCTCAAGTTACCAAGCGGCTAACGGAAAAGATAAAGACTGGTCTGTACAAGCGGGTGCGAACGACTTAACTATCAACCTGACAGATAAAGCTGGTGTTGCTCAAACCATCAATATCACAGCGAAAGAAGGTGATGATATTGAAGAGTTAGCAACCTACATCAACGGTCAAACCGATATGGTAAAAGCATCGGTAAACGAAGATGGTCAGCTACAAGTCTTCGCTGGTAACAATAAAGTTGATGGTGCGGTTGCATTCTCTGGTGGTCTAGCGGGTGAGCTGAGCATGGGTGCTGCGCAAGCTGTGACGGTGGATACGATTGATGTAACATCAGTTGGCGGTGCTCAAGAGTCGGTTGCAATTATCGATACTGCACTGAAGTATGTAGATAGCCACCGTGCAGAGTTGGGTGCATTCCAAAACCGCTTTAACCACGCGATTAACAACTTAGATAACATTAACGAAAACGTAAACGCATCGAAGAGCCGTATCAAAGATACCGACTTCGCGAAAGAAACAACGGCGCTAACCAAGTCGCAAATTCTTTCTCAAGCATCAAGCTCTATTTTGGCACAGGCAAAACAAGCGCCAAACTCAGCATTGAGCCTACTTGGTTAATCACATCTAAAGCGAAAAAAATCCAGCTTCGGCTGGATTTTTTTATGCCTAAATTTCTCCATTAGCTCATCTCCTTCTTTTCGCCAATATTTAGCGTTGCCTATTTGAAAGCGATCACGTTTTCTCGCTCAAAACATGAAATTCGGAAAAAAGTTCATTTTTTCTCTAAAGCTATTTTAGGGGCGGCCGTTAAGAGACTGAGAGAAATGAGATGCGTCAAAGTGAGGTGAGAGACACTGCGATGCATCGCCCTCATATGCCTAAGGAGATCAATTATGGCAATTAACGTAAACACGAACGTGTCGGCGATGACCGCACAGCGTTATTTAAACAACGCTGCTGACGGTATGAATAAGTCGATGGAGCGTTTGTCATCGGGCTATAAAATAAATAGTGCCCGTGATGACGCTGCTGGCTTACAAATATCTAACCGTTTGACTTCTCAAAGCCGTGGCTTGGACATGGCGGTGAAGAACGCGAACGATGGTATCTCGATTGCACAAACTGCCGAAGGTGCAATGAACGAGACCACCAACATTCTTCAACGTATGCGTGATCTTTCGTTGCAATCCTCGAACGGTTCGAACTCTCGTTCCGAACGACTTGCAATTCAGGAAGAGGTATCTGCTCTAAATGATGAGCTAAACCGTATCGCAGAAACCACATCTTTTGGTGGTAACAAACTGCTTAATGGCGGTTTTGGTAGCCAATCTTTTCAAATCGGCGCGAGCTCGGGTGAAGCAGTAATGCTGACCATGGGCAACATGCGTTCAGACACTATGGATATGGGTGGTAAATCGTACACTGCTGCGGCGGGTAAAGCCGCAGACTGGACCGTTGAGGCCGGTACGACAGAAATGACGATGAGCTATACTGATAAACATGGTGATGCACAAAATCTGACGATTAACGCGAAAGTCGGTGATGACATAGAACAGCTTGCAACCTATATCAACGGTCAAAGTGAAGATGTGAAAGCTTCTGTTGGTGAAGATGGCAAGCTTCAGCTGTTTGCGGCAACGCAGAAAGTCTCTGGTGATGTAACCATTGGTGGTGCGTTAGGTACAGACATTGGTTTTGGTGCGGCTCAAGATGTGACCGTTGCTGATGTTGATGTGAGTACAGTCGCGGGCTCTCAGATGGCTGTTTCAGTGATTGATGGTGCTTTGAAGGCCGTAGATAGCCAACGTGCTGAACTGGGGGCATTCCAGAACCGCTTTGGTCATGCAATTAACAACCTCGATAACATTAACGAGAACGTTAACGCATCTCGAAGCCGTATCTTGGATACTGACTATGCAAAAGAAACGACGCAGATGACAAAATCTCAGATTTTGCAGCAAGCAAGTACTTCGGTTCTGGCGCAAGCGAAACAGTCACCATCGGCAGCTCTTAGCTTATTAGGTTAATCGATAGGTTCGATTGGAGCTTATTGGGAAAAGCAATAGCAATATTGCTCACCTATAAGGTGGAAGGGAGATTGTTATGGAAATACCATCCTACACATCGAACATCCAGCCTTACGGCTCACAAAGTGGCACTAAAATTGCTTCAGAACATGATGGAAATCAACGTATTTCCTCTAAATCGGAAGGGAAGCAACCCTCTGAGGTAAGCCAGAAGTCCACGCAAACTGTCGAAAAGGCCATCGAGCTGGCAAAAGAACGCGAGAGGTTAAATAGGGCAGAGCGGGAACGAATGGTGGAGCAAATGAATGATTTCATTGCGTCCATCAATACTGGTTTATCTTTCCGGGTCGATGAAGAAGCCGGAAGAGATGTTGTGACCATTTACGAAGCGAGTACTGGCGATATTATCCGTCAGATACCCGATGAGGAAATGTTGGAAATATTGCGTCGTCTTAGAGCTCAAACAGCCCGTTATTCATCAGGGCTGGTGAACGATAAGGTGTAGTCGACCGTTTTGAGGTGATTGAATGAGTTTTGGCCCACTGGGGATGAACACTGGCATGGATATCAATTCCATGGTTAGCAAAATTGTTGATGCGGAGCGCGTGCCTAAACAGCAGCGTATCGACAATGAGCACGCCAAGATTGATTCCAGTATCAGTGCCTATGGTCGGCTCAGAGAGTCGCTGGATACGATGAAAAACCTGATGACAAGTTTTCGTCAGGAGAAAGCCTTTGCCGCGCGTAAAGTGGATACGAGTGATGAAGGTGTTGTGTCGGCGACGGCAACCACTGAAGCTATCGCTGGTAGATACGCTGTCGATGTGTTGCAGCTTGCCCAAAGCCATAAGGTTGCGTCTGATGTTTTAGAAAAAGACGCAAAATTTGGTCCGGGTAAGCTGCAGGTTTCGTTAGGTAGTAAAGAATTTACCATTGATGTTCAGCAAAATTCGAAACTGGTTGATATCGTCCGTGGTATCAATGACAGCAAAAGTAATCCTGGGGTAAGAGCCTCAGTTATCAATGATGTACAAGGTCCACGATTGATCGTGGCATCAAACCTTTCTGGCGAAGATCACCAAATTAAACTCAATGTTGAAGCACAAACCGGTGATCCGCTCAAAAAACTCGAATACAAAACATTAGAGCAACGCGTACGCGATTTAGAGAAAGCTCGTGCGACAGCGCAAGATCTAATATCTCCCCTAACGCCTGATGAGCAAGCTGTTGCCGATAAGATCGCTGAGAAAAATATCGAAGCGGCAAAAGTTGTCGATCAGGAAATTGCAGGCTCTGCTAAACAAGCGGCGATTCAAAAAGACCCGAATGCAGCGAAAGAAGCGACGCCGGACAACGAAATGTCTTCAAGCGCGATGACGGCGGCCGCAAATGCGGGGATTGCGGCCTCAAAATACCTCAAGCCAGAAGAGCGAATTCCGGGCTGGAGTGAAACGGCATCAGGGACTTTACTGGATTCATATTGGGAACCAGAGCCTGAACTTGATGGTAAGGCACAAGAAAAAGCACCAGATGTACCCGGGTGGAGCAACACCGCATCAGGCACTTTAACGGATTCTTATGTGACACCAAAAGAAGCGCAAGCGAAGTTGGAACAACAGCTTGCACAAGAACAGGCCGCAATTGATAAAGCCATCGCAAGTGGTGAGCTGACCCCAGAGCAAGCAAAACAGATGGAACGGGCCAAAATGGAGCCCGAAGAGCGTGCTTATTTAGAACGAGTTGATCAAGCTCAGGCGGATCTCAAAGCGGCTCAAGCAGCATTTGATTCCTACCGAGGTATGACAGAGGTTCAAACTGCGCAGGACTCTAAGGTGCTTCTTGATGGTGTTGCTGTGCTATCAAGCCACAACAATATTATTGAAGATGCGATAGAAGGGGTCGATTTAACTCTGAAAGGCCGCACCGAACTGGGCAAGCCAGCTTCGGAAATTGATATTGAATATGACCGCCAAGGTGTACGGGAAGACATTGAGCAATTTGTGGCGGCTTATAACCAGTTCTATCAGGTCTCAAATGAGTTGTCGGGAGTGGATCCAAGAACGGGCATGTCAGGGCCCTTGTCTGGCGATAGCATTGTTCGCAATGCGGATTCACGTTTAAAAGCAGTCTTTTCTTCATCAATCGAACAAGCGCCAGAAGACTTAAAGTCACTGACGGAATTTGGCATTACCACTACGCGTCAAGGGACGCTAGAGATCAATTACGACATGCTTGATCGCCAGATCAATAATAACTTCAATAAACTAGAAGACTTCTTTGGTGGTAATCAAGGCTTTGCTAAGCGGGTAGAAGATGCGATCCAAGGAATGACGGGTGTTACGGGGTCAATTCGGACTCGTGAGCGAAGCATGATTGATAAAACGTATCGCCTGCAAGATGACCAAGCGGCACTAGACCGAAGAATGGATAGTTTAGAAAAACGGACGCATGCCAAATTTTCGGCGATGCAAGACGCCACGAGCAAAATGCAATCTCAATTGGCAGGGATGATGAATGCGCTGGGCGGATAATAATCAGGCGAAGTTAACTCTTTTAAGTGAAATGGATCACGATATTCGTCTACTGCTTAAGGATGAGGAAATAAATCCTGAAGAAATTGGCCAATTGGTCGATAGAAGGGAACAGATATTGCAAAGTTTACTAGACTTAATAAAGCAAAGTCCGGAACTGGCAAAGACTTCTCAGTGGCAGCAAGCGATTGAGGAGACACAAAGCATTGTTGCCTTGTTGCAAGAAAAAACTGACCAAGTGGGTCAGGCGCTGCACAAATATCGGTACGGTAATAAATCGGTGCAACAATACAAAAAGTTTTTATGAATTTAAGAGGAAAGTTATGCGTGGTTCGTTACAGGCTTACAAGAAGGTATCAGTAGATAGCCAGCTCAGTGCGGCCTCTCCGCATAAAATTGTTCAAATGTTGATGGCTGGTGCGATTGAACGTCTGATTCAAGCTAAAGCAGCGATGCAACAGGGCAATGTCCCTCAAAAAGGAGAGCGCCTCGGTAAAGCGTTAGATATTATTATCAGCTTACGCAGTTGCTTATCGATGGACGATGGTGGAGATATTGCACGTAATTTAGATCAACTTTATGAATTTATGATCACTCAAATTACCGCAGCAAACCATCAAAACAACCCTGAAATGCTAGATGACGTTATTGATATCATTCGCGAAATTAAATCAGCGTGGGATCAAATCCCAACGGAATTCCATAACCTCACTGCATCTGATGTTGGTATGTAAGCCAATTCTGATAAATTTAACTTAATATCCATAAGTTTACGTTTTGCTTTTGGTAAAAGGTCACATGGAGTAATTGCTCGGTTGCCTTATTTTTTTTATCAAATAGAATAGAAGCCACTCTTAGCCTAGTGGCTTTTTTTGTTGCTGTTTTTTTGACATTGTCTAATGTTTGACGACCACCTATATTAATTAAACGTCGATTTAAAAAACGCAGCTACAACGTTTTAAATTAGGGCAAATATTCACACCTATGCAAGGTTTAGCAAAAATACTCGTGATTGAAGATGATGCTGCCGCGCGCATCAATCTGAGTAACATATTAGAATTTGTCGGAGAGCAGTGTGAAGCTATCTCGTCGGATCAAGTTAGTGAACTGGATTGGACAGAAGTATGGGCTGGCTGCATCGTAGGCTCATTACAAAGCAAAAATTTGACTGTTGAGCTAAGTGAGAAACTCAATCACGCAAACCACGTTCCTTTATTGATCGCGGGTAAGCATTCTTATCCTGTTGAAGAATTGCCTAATTACGTAGGTGATTTGGAATACCCTCTCAATTATCCGCAACTTAGTGAAGCGCTGCGTCACTGCAAAGATTTTCTTGGCCGTAAAGGCGTAAACGTTCTTGCATCGGCACGTAAAAATACGTTGTTCCGTAGTCTGGTTGGTCAGAGTATGGGGATCAAAGAAGTTCGTCACCTGATTGAGCAAGTCTCAGCGACGGAAGCGAACGTGTTGATTCTTGGTGAATCGGGAACAGGTAAAGAAGTCGTCGCACGAAATATCCACTACCATTCTTCTCGTCGCAGTGGGCCATTTGTGCCGATCAACTGTGGTGCAATACCACCAGACTTACTCGAAAGTGAGTTATTTGGTCACGAGAAAGGGGCGTTCACCGGTGCAATTACAGCCCGTAAAGGTCGCTTTGAGCTGGCTGAAGGTGGCACCTTGTTCTTGGATGAGATTGGCGATATGCCAATGTCGATGCAGGTGAAGTTACTGCGCGTATTGCAAGAGCGCTGCTTTGAGCGTGTTGGTGGTAACACAACCATACGTGCAAATGTTCGTGTCGTGGCGGCAACCCACCGTAATTTGGAAACCATGATTGATGATGAGTCGTTCCGTGAAGACTTGTACTATCGCCTCAATGTGTTCCCGATTGAAATGCCAGCGCTGCGTGAGCGTAAACAAGATATCCCGCTACTGCTCCAAGAATTAATGACGCGCTTGGAAGCTGAAGGGGCGCAACCAATTTGCTTTACGCCACGTGCAGTTAACTCGCTAATGGAACACGATTGGCCGGGTAATGTACGAGAACTGGCTAACCTTGTTGAGCGCATGATTATTCTCTATCCGAACAGTTTAGTGGATGTGAACCATCTACCAACAAAGTATCGGTATAGTGATATCCCTGAGTTCCAACCTGAGTATCATGGCTTTGGCTCTGTTGAAGAACAAGAGCGTGAAGTATTACAAGATATCTTCTCAGAGAACTTCAGCTTAGAAAATTCAGAGACATTCCCAGATAGCGGCGAAGGACCTCAAGAACTTCCTGCTGAGGGGGTTAACTTGAAAGAAATGTTAGCTGATCTTGAAGTGAATATGATCAACCAAGCATTAGAAGCGCAAGGCGGTGTGGTCGCAAGAGCGGCTGATATGCTGGGAATGCGTCGGACAACGCTGGTTGAGAAAATGCGTAAGTACAATCTTCAACGTTAGTTTAACCACGCTGTCAAAAAGTCGACTGTAGTATAACTTTCTGAAATATAAAGAAAAATAGCTTGGCATGCTTTCTGCATTCCAAGCTATTGTTGTTTTATAGGCAGAAATACGACATGCATTCAGTTTCGTCACAAGAAAATCAAACTCATCTCGGCTCGTTGGAGCAACAAGTCGAACGGTATCAACAGGTACTCGACGTTATGCCTGCTGGCGTGATTTTGCTGGATACGCAAGGTGTAGTGCGCGAAGCAAACCCTGAAGCACATCGTTTACTTGAAACCCCTTTAGTAGGAGAAAAATGGTTTGCGATCATTCAGCAAGCATTCTCTCCGCGTGAGGACGATGGTCATGAAATCTCGCTCATCAATGGCCGCAAAGTTCGGTTGGCTATTTCTGCCTCTGAAACTGGGCAACTTATTCTCATTACGGATTTAACCGAAACCCGTTTATTACAGGCCAGAGTGAGCGATCTACAGCGCCTTTCGTCACTTGGCCGAATGGTAGCGTCACTGGCTCACCAAGTGCGAACACCTTTATCTAGCGCAATGTTGTATGCCTCGAACCTTGCTGCTCCCAACCTTCCTACCGCGACCAAAGACCGCTTTCAAACCAAGCTGATGGATCGATTGCATGATCTAGAAAAACAGGTCAATGACATGTTGCTGTTTGCTAAAGGCGGCGACAATAAAGTGGTTAAACCTTTCACCGTTGAAGCGTTGGTATCGGAGTTTTCTCCAATGGTTGAAGCGGCAGTGAAAAACAACAATATCGACTATCACCTTGAAGTTGAACAAGAACAAACCACCTTACTGGGTAACGCGAATGCGATTGCTTCTGCGCTGAGTAACCTTGTTATGAATGCGATACAAATTGCGGGTAAAGCCTCTCAAATTGACGTGTTTTTCCGCCCGGTGAATGGTGAACTGAAAATCTCAGTTCAAGACAGTGGTCCTGGTGTTCCCCCAGAACTGCAAAGCAAAATTATGGAACCTTTCTTCACCACACGCTCACAAGGAACCGGTCTCGGTCTCGCTGTCGTACAGATGGTGTGTCGCGCACATGATGGAAGGTTAGAACTGATTTCAGAAGAAGGGGATGGTGCGTGTTTTACCATCTGCATCCCGCTTAATCGCGAGCAGCAACCAACCCAAGATTTGACTACTGGAGAATAGAAAATGGCTCAAAGCAAAGTACTGATCGTTGAAGATGATGAAGGCTTGCGCGAAGCGCTGGTCGATACTTTAGCTCTAGCGGGCTATGAGTGGCTGGAAGCTGACAGCGCTGAAGATGCGTTGGTTAAACTCAAATCCAATACGGTTGATATCGTGGTATCGGATGTTCAAATGGCGGGTATGGGAGGGTTAGCGTTACTCCGTAATATCAAACAACACTGGCCAAACCTACCGGTTTTATTGATGACGGCTTATGCCAATATTGAAGATGCTGTTTCAGCTATGAAAGACGGTGCGATTGATTACATGGCGAAGCCATTTGCCCCCGAAGTATTGCTGAATATGGTAAGCCGCTATGCTCCAGTTAAATCAGATGATAATGGTGATGCTGTTGTGGCTGACCAGAAAAGTATCAAGCTACTTACGTTGGCTGATAAAGTCGCAAAAACCGATGCAAACGTGATGGTGCTTGGTCCAAGTGGTTCAGGTAAAGAAGTGATGTCGCGTTATATCCATAACGCGTCGAATCGTAAAGATGGCCCTTTTGTAGCGATTAACTGTGCTGCTATTCCCGACAACATGCTTGAAGCGACACTGTTTGGCTACGAGAAAGGCGCCTTTACAGGTGCGGTTCAGGCTTGTCCTGGTAAATTTGAACAAGCACAAGGCGGTACCATTTTGCTTGATGAAATCAGTGAAATGGACTTAAACCTGCAAGCCAAATTGTTGCGCGTATTGCAAGAGCGTGAAGTTGAGCGTCTTGGCAGCCGTAAAAGTATCAAGTTAGACGTTCGGGTGTTAGCAACCAGTAACCGAGATCTGAAGCAATATGTGCAAGAAGGGAATTTCCGAGAAGACCTTTATTATCGCCTCAATGTTTTCCCAATTGCATGGCCAGCGCTTTGTGAGCGTAAGGGAGATATTGAACCATTAGCAAACCACTTGATTGAACGCCACTGTAAAAAACTGGGTATGCCAGTACCAAGTGTGAGTCCAGGCGCGGTCAATAAACTTCTAGCGTACGGTTGGCCAGGTAATGTGCGTGAGCTTGATAATGTGGTTCAGCGTGCCTTGATCCTCAGTGAGAACAGCCATGTGAGTAGTGAGCATATCTTACTTGAAGGCATTGATTGGCAAGACGCTTCAAGCTTGCAACACGTTGTTGAAGGGCAGGGGACGATCGTTCCTGATGTTAGACCTATTGCTGAGCCAGATTTATCTCGAAATATGGGCGGAGCTGGCTTAGGTGGAGAACTGAGAGATCAAGAGTACGCCATTATTCTGGATACATTGAGCGAATGTAATGGCCGGCGTAAAGAAATGGCTGAGAAGCTTGGGATTAGCCCAAGAACGCTGCGCTACAAGCTCGCCAAGATGCGCGATGCAGGCATTGAAATTCCTAACTAATTCTAACGTATGAAATGGCATGCTCTTTGCAGCGTCATGTTTATAACTAACGTTTGGTCAAAGAGTTGACATCTGAGGTAGCGATGAGAATTGATGGATTACAAGGCGAAATGCAAGCAATGATGCTTGAAGCTGCAAATTCAAAGCCAGCAGCGACTGGGCAGAAAGTAGGTGCTGACTTTGGAGCGATGCTCAACAATGCCATTAATAACGTCAATGGTTTACAAAAGACGTCTGGCAACCTTCAGATGCGTTTTGATCGCGGCGATGAGAATGTTTCATTGTCGGATGTCATGATTGCACGTAACAAATCTAGCGTGGCATTTGATGCCACCATTCAGGTACGCAACAAGTTAGTTGAATCGTACAAAGAACTGATGAACATGCCAGTGTAAGTTAGGTGACGTCTGTGTCTGAACAAAACCAATCAACCGACCTCGCTGTAACCGATACGCCAACCGATACCGCTATGGTCGCGCATTCGGATGCCGATCTTGGTATGGATGCGCAAAATCCCGATATTGATGAGCAAAGTAGCTCAAAATTTGATATGGCCGTTGGCGATCTTGATCTGCTACGTCAAGTCGTCTTGGTGCTTTCTATATCCATTTGTGTTGCGTTAATCGTCATGCTGTTTTTCTGGGTCAAAGAGCCAGAGATGCGTCCATTGGGCGCCTATGAAACCGAAGAACTGATCCCTGTTTTAGATTACCTTGATCAGCAAAAGCAAGACTATAAGCTTGATGGCAACACCATCATGGTGCCAGTGAGCGACTACAACAGCCTCAAACTCAATATGGTTCGTGCCGGATTGAACCAGCAAACCAATGCTGGCGATGAAATCCTATTACAAGACATGGGCTTTGGTGTATCTCAGCGACTAGAGCAAGAACGTTTGAAACTCAGTCGTGAGCGTCAGCTGTCAAAAGCAATTGAAGAAATGAAGCAAGTCCGCAAAGCGCGCGTTTTATTGGCCTTGCCGAAACAGAGTGTTTTTGTACGTCATAACCAAGAAGCATCAGCATCTGTGTTCTTGACATTGAGTATGGGGACATCACTGAAACAAGAAGAAGTAGATTCAATTGTTGATATGGTGGCCAGTGCGGTTCCTGGCATGAAGCCAAACCGCGTCACGGTAACGGATCAACATGGACGTTTGCTAAGCTCTGGCTCACAAGACCCAGCATCTGCTGCAAGGCGCAAAGAACATGAACTAGAACGCAAGCAAGAACAAGCCTTGCGTGAAAAAATTGACTCCGTACTTATCCCTATCCTCGGTTTTGGCAACTATACCGCGCAAGTTGATATTCAGTTAGATTTCAGTGCCATTGAGCAAACTCGTAAACAGTTTGACCCGAATACACCTTCAACTCGAAGTGAATACACGCTGGAAGACTATAATAACGGTAATGTTGTTGCTGGTGTTCCCGGAGCGCTTAGTAATCAGCCGCCTGCTGATGCATCGATACCTCAAGACGTGGCACAAATGAAGGATGGCACGTTGCTTGGTCAGGGCTCTGTTCATAAAGAGGCGACACGCAACTTTGAGTTAGACACAACCATCAGCCATGAACGTCGTCAGTCTGGCGTAGTGAATCGCCAAACGGTTGCCGTTGCTATTAAGAATCGTGCGGTAGTCAATCCTGATAGTGGAGAAACGACTTATACCCCACTTACGGATGCAGAGCTGAATTCGATTCGTCAGGTGCTGATTGGTGCGGTGGGCTTTGATCAGAATCGTGGTGATTTGCTGAATGTACTGAGTATGCAATTTGCTGAGCCTGAACTTGAAGTGGTTCAAGATGTACCGATTTGGGAACACCCGAACTTCAACGACTGGATGCGTTGGTTTGCCAGTGCGTTGGTCATCATTGTTGTGGTTTTGGTTCTTGTTCGCCCTGCGATGAAGAAACTGCTCAACCCTGCTGCGGATGAAGACGATGATCAACTCTACGGACCGGATGGGTTACCAATTGGTGCCGATGGTGAAACCAGTTTAATTGGTGCAGATATGGACGGAGGTGAACTGTTTGAATTTGGTTCAACAATTGACCTGCCAAATCTGCATAAAGATGAAGATGTGCTGAAAGCGGTTCGTGCGCTCGTTGCGAACGAGCCAGAGCTGGCGGCACAAGTAGTGAAGAATTGGATGCAAGATGCCTAATGAAATAGTACCTCAGGGAGAGAGCGGTGAGGATGTAGAGAACGCCGTGGATATATCAGCGATCCCGGGTGAAGAACGTGCTGCAATTCTGCTTCTTAGTCTTAATGAAGAAGATGCAGCGGGTATCATTCGCCATTTAGAACCAAAACAGGTGCAGCGAGTAGGTAGTGCCATGGCTCGCGCAGCAGATTTAAGTCAAGAAAAGGTTGGTGCCGTTCATCGAGCTTTTCTAGAAGACATTCAGAAATACACCAACATTGGTATGGGCAGCGAAGACTTCATGCGTAATGCCTTAGTGGCGGCGCTGGGTGAAGATAAAGCAAACAACCTTGTTGACCAGATCTTGTTGGGTACTGGCTCGAAGGGCTTAGACTCATTGAAATGGATGGACCCACGTCAGGTTGCCAGCATCATTATTAACGAGCATCCTCAGATCCAAACCATTGTATTGTCGTATCTAGAGCCTGATCAGTCTGCTGAAATTCTTACTCAGTTTGCTGAACGTGACCGTCTCGATTTGGTAATGCGTATTGCAAACCTAGAAGAAGTTCAACCTTCAGCTCTTGCTGAATTGAATGAAATCATGGAGAAGCAGTTTGCCGGTCAAGCTGGTGCACAAGCCGCCAAAATTGGTGGCCTAAAAGCTGCTGCCGAAATCATGAACTACATGGACAACAACATGGAAGGCGTCCTGATGGAGCAAATTCGCGATCAGGACGAAGACATGGCCACTCAAATTCAAGATCTCATGTTTGTGTTCGAAAACCTTATCGAAGTGGACGACGGTGGTATTCAGAAATTGCTGCGTGATGTGCCTCAAGATGTACTGCAGAAAGCCCTTAAAGGCGCTGATGATCCATTGCGAGATAAAGTCTTCAAGAACATGTCTAAGCGTGCAGCTGAGATGATGCGTGATGATCTCGAAGCGATGCCACCGATTAAAGTTTCGGATGTGGAAGCTGCTCAGAAAGAAGTATTGGCCATTGCACGACGCATGGCTGATGCTGGTGAGTTGATGTTGTCTGGTGGTGCAGACGAATTCTTGTAATGCAGTTAATAGAGAGTTGAAATTCAATGTCAGGTGAAAGAAAGCGTGGTTTTTTACGTTTATCAGACGATGAAATAGTTGAGCAACAGCCTACGCGCTGGGGCTTGCCTGACTACGGCAAAGAAATCCATCAGCAGGCCAAAGAAACAGCCCTCAATTATGACCCAAGTTGGATGCCTGACTTTGAAGAACCTGTTGAAGAAGTTCCGACCGAACTGACAGAAGAAGAAATTGAACTGATCAAGCAACAAGCGTATCAGGAAGGTTTACACCAAGGTCAAGAAGCCGGTTTTAAGCAAGGTTACGATAAAGGCAAAGAACAAGGTTACTCGGAAGGTCATCAAGAAGGGCTTGAAGCCGGGAAACTGGAAGGCGTTGCAGCAGGGCAAGAATTTATTCAACAACAAGTTGAAACCTTCGTGGGGTTAGCAAATCAGTTTGCTCAACCGCTTGAGTTGATGAATGCTCAAGTTGAAAAACAGTTGGTTGAGATGGTGCTGACGCTGGTGAAAGAAGTGGTGCATGTTGAAGTTCAAACCAACCCTCAGATCATATTAGATACCATCAAAGAATCAGTAGAGTCATTACCGATTTCAGGCCACGCGATCACCTTAAAACTGCATCCTGACGATGTGGAGATCATTCGCTCTGCATACGGTGAAAAAGAATTGGATTTCCGCAACTGGACGTTGCTTAGCGAGCCTGCGCTAAATCGCGGTGACGTTCAGATTGAAGCGGGTGAGTCGAGCGTTAATTATCGTATGGAAGATCGCATACGTAGCGTTATCCAGACGTTTTGTGGTGTTAATCGCCATCAAGGTGGTGAGTAATGCTGGCGCTGGCAGAGCGACTTGGACAGTACAAAACGGAAGGACTGACTTGTCGTCCGGTCGCTTCGGGAAAGCTGGTCCGTGTCGTGGGTTTAACACTCGAGGCAACAGGTTGTCGTGCGCCAATTGGTAGTTTGTGTAAAGTTGAAACCATGCACGGAGAAACAGAAGCTGAAGTTGTTGGTTTCTCCGGTGAAAACCTATTCCTTATGCCATCAGAGCAAATTACTGGTGTCCTTCCAGGCGCCAAAGTTACACCACTTACCAGTGAAACGGGTCTTCCTGTTGGTATGGAATTGCTTGGCCGTGTTATTGATGGCGTGGGTAATCCGCTCGATGGACTTGGTCCTATCTACACTGAAAAACGTGCTTCCTTTAATGCCGAGCCAATCAACCCGCTTGCACGTAAACCTATCTCAGAACCTCTAGATGTCGGGATCAAAGCGATTAATGGTCTACTTACCGTCGGCAAAGGACAGCGTATTGGCCTTTTTGCTGGTTCTGGTGTCGGTAAATCGGTCACGCTTGGCATGATGACCCGAGGGACAACAGCACAAGTGGTTGTGGTTGGCCTAATTGGTGAACGTGGACGAGAAGTAAAAGAGTTTATTGAAGAAATTTTGGGAGTGGACGGCCGTCAACGTTCTGTCGTAGTGGCCGCTCCGGCTGACTCTTCACCTTTAATGCGTTTGAAAGGTTGTCAAACCGCATTGACGATTGCCGAATACTTTCGCGAACAAGGCTTAGACGTCTTACTGTTGATGGATTCACTGACCCGTTTTGCCCAAGCGCAACGTGAAATTGCGCTTTCTGTTGGCGAACCGCCAGCGACAAAAGGCTATCCACCTTCTGTATTTGCCAAACTGCCCGCACTGGTTGAGCGGGCAGGTAATGGTAGCCCAGAGCAAGGTTCGATCACTGCATTTTTCACCGTATTAACGGAAGGGGATGATTTACAAGATCCGATTGCCGATGCTTCTCGTGCAATTTTGGATGGCCATATTGTACTCTCGCGTGAAATGGCAGATGCCGGACATTACCCTGCGATTGATGTAGAGAAATCTGTGAGCCGTGTAATGCCGCAAATTACGACCGACGAGCACGTCCTGATGTCCAAAGCCGTGCGACAAGTCTTGTCGGTTTGTCGTAAGAACCAAGATTTGGTTTCAATTGGCGCTTACAAACCCGGTTCCGATCCGGCCATTGATAGTGCCTTTACCTTGAAGCCGCAATTGGATGGTTTCTTACAACAAAGTATGAAAGAAAGTGTCCCTTACGATATGTGTGTCAATATGCTCGGTCGTTTACTGAAAGGTGAGTAATAGCACGTGGAAAATGCATTAGAGTTTTTGTTAGAGCAATCTAAAGAGCGTGAGAATCAAGCGGTAGTTGCGCTCAATAAAGCGCGTACGGAACTTGATGGTTATTACCAACAATTGCAGCAGATTGAACAGTACCGCCTCGACTACTGCCAGCAATTGGTTGACCGAGGAAAAAATGGCCTGACTGCCAGTCAATATACCCATTTGAATCGATTTCTTACCACGCTCGACGAAACACTTTCTAAGCAGAAACAAGCCGAATCCCACTTTCAACAGCAGGTCGAGTCTTGTGAACAAAATTGGCTTGAGACACGCAAGCAGCGCCGTTCTTACGAATGGCTGATCGACAAAAAAAAGACAGAGAAACAGCGGTTACAGGAACAAAGAGAACAAAAACAGTTGGATGAGTTTTCCACATTACAGTTCTCACGTCGCCGATCTGTGTGATCGTCACGACCGCTGACATTGGCGCGTATTTTGCAGTTGCTACTCATATTATTGTGCAACTAAGTTGAAGATACGGATTATCCGTCAACTCCATTAAGTGAGTAGCCTTTATGAACGTGAACCTAACTCCGACCACGGAAACACCTAAAGTGGGTAAAGTCGCGATAGAGAGCGGTGAAATTAGTGCTGAACCTACTGAAGAACAAGGTTTTTTTGCCAAACTTTCTGCCTTTATTAAAGGGGAAACTACAGCAAAAGGTGAGGTGTCTGAAGACTCTAAAATTGAGGCTGATACCGCATCTCAAACCAACGTGTCTGAAGAAAGCACGGATGCCTTGCTCAAACAAGCACAGGCGGAAGGCGAAGATTTGCCTGTTGAGACCGATGGCGACGCCGAAAGCATCGATGTTGACAGTGCTAAACGCTTAACGAATGAGAACAAAAGTGAAGCGGTTGATGAAAACATTGATGACATTATGTCTGAAGGCGATGAATTACTTGGTCGGCTCAATGAAGCGAATCAGGCTCTGAAATCAAAAGACGGCAAAGCGTTGCCTCTTGAAGATGTCCAGCAGCTTGATAATGAAGCCATTCCAACGGAAGACGTAACGAAGAATACTCGCAGTAAAACGGTTGACGTAGATGACGATACCCTACGTCCTCTGAAAGATGTCGAAGGCGTTGAGTCATCCGATTTAGCGTCAGATTCAAAAGAGGCTCAAGTCAAAGAGCAACCTGTGATCCCGGAATCTGCTAAGCGCTTTGTTCAACAATCTGACTTAGAAGTCGTCAATGCTGAAGAATCAAGCTCAAAGGTTGAAGAAGAGGTGGAACAGCAAGTTCGTGTGATGCCTGCGACGGCACCCGTCGATGAGGGAGAGCCAGTTGAACAGGTATCGATGGCCTCGACCTCAGAAGTGGAGAAGGGAAAGCCACTTGAGCAACAACTGGATACGCCGGTAACTGAGCAAGAGCAATCAAGCGAAGTCCCTGATATGGTCACGGTAGCGAGCCCTGTAGCTCAAAAACAATTGGATGCTGAATCTGCGGAAACAACGCCTGAAGAAGTCAGTGTAGCGATGGCGCATTCTGATGCTGCTCTCAATACAGTGGCACAACCGATCCAGCAAGCCGCGGCAAGTGTTACTCCTGCCGTGGCAGCAACAACGGTTACTGCAACTGCTATTCCGTGGAGTAGTAGCTCAAATGAGAAGATAGAACTTGATGGTGATGATGCTGTGGCGCTTGATGGTAAAAATAAGCATAATCAAATGGTTGCACAGCAGGCGGCATTAAACCAGCAAAGCAATCAACAAGCTTATGCGCAGCTTGCAGCAATCGATAAAGCCGCAATAACAACGCAGAACCTTGCACCCGTTGAGCATGCCGCGACAAATGCAGTATCACAAATGATGGCAGGGCAAACCTCACCATTAGTAAACGAGCAAGCTGCATTACAAGCGGCTATGGGAGCTAAAGCGGCAGCTAACATTGGTAAGCTAGCGCATAAAGAGGGTGGGCAGATAGGTCAAGTCCAGCAAGAACATGGTTTGGCGCAGCAACTCTCTCAACTAACGGGTCAGCAAACAACAAGTAACAGTATTCAGGCACGAGCAGAACAAGCGGTTGCTCAGACACCGATGCAGTTAAATCGTGAAATGGCGAGTGATCAGGTCGCTGAGCGAGTGCAGATGATGATGTCTAAGAACTTAAAGAACATCGATATTCGTTTAGACCCACCAGAACTTGGTCGCTTACAGATTCGAATGAATATGAATGGAGATGGTGCGGCGGTTCATTTTACGGTCGCCAACCAGCAAGCTCGTGACATCATTGAACAATCGATGCCGAGGCTGCGTGAGATGCTTGCTCAGCAGGGAGTCCAATTGGGGGACACCTCAGTTCAGCAACAATCTTCAGGGCAACAAAACCGATATGCTGCTGGTAATCAGGGGGAAAGCGGTCAAGGTGGCGGCAATCAATCGTTTAGTGGCGATGAAAATCTTGAACCAGACGTCAAACTTGATTTGAATGTCAGCTCAAAGCGTGATGGAATCAGTTATTACGCTTAAACTATAAAAAAATGAAACAAATAGAGAAAGTTAGTTATGGCCGAAGACATGGAACCGGAAGCGCCGCAAGGGAAAAGTAAGCTTCTAATTATCATTATTGCTGTCGTTGTTCTTTTATTAGGTGGTGGTGGAGCCGCATTTTTCTTAATGGGATCAGATGAGGCAGCAGATGAACAGCAAGTTGCCGAACAGGAAGTGATGGCACCTACGGATCCAGTTTCCTATGTGAACCTTGCACAACCTTTCCTGTTTAATGTGACAGGGGATAAGCGAAACCGCATGGTTCAAATCAAAGTCCAGCTAATGGTGCGTGGCATTGACAATGAAAACCTTGCCAAATACCACTCGCCACTTATCGAAAGCTCATTGATAAGTACCTTTGCTTCAGCCACTGTAGAACAATTGCGAACCACCAATGGGCGTGTTGAGCTACGTGATAAAGCAACAGAAGACATTAAAGCTGCACTAAATCGTGCGATAGGTAATCCGGTGATAGAACGTGTTCTATTTACGGATTTTGTAATTCAGTAGGTGAAGAGTGACCGATCTATTAAGCCAAGATGAAATCGATGCGTTGCTTCATGGCGTTGATGATGTCGACGAGGTAGAGGAAGATTCCTCCCCCGTCGATACAAGTGCGGTGGATTTTGACTTTTCCTCGCAAGACCGCATTGTCCGTGGTCGAATGCCAACGCTTGAGTTAATTAATGAGCGTTTTGCACGTCATATGCGAATCAGTCTGTTCAATATGTTGAGAAAAACGGCAGAAGTGTCGATCAACGGTGTCCAGATGATGAAGTTTGGCGAATACCAAAATACCTTGTATGTACCGACCAGCCTGAACATGGTGCGTTTCCGTCCTCTTAAAGGGACTGCACTTATTACCATGGAAGCGAGGTTGGTATTTATCCTAGTAGAGAACTTTTTTGGTGGTGATGGTCGTTTTCATGCGCGAATTGAAGGGCGTGAATTTACCCCAACGGAACGTCGAATTGTTCAATTACTATTAAAGATTGTTTTTGAAGACTACAAAGAAGCTTGGTCACCTGTCATGGGTGTTGAGTTTGAATATCTTGACTCCGAAGTAAACCCAAGCATGGCAAACATTGTTAGCCCAACAGAAGTGATTGTGGTGAGCTCATTCCATATTGAAGTGGATGGTGGCGGTGGCGACTTCCATGTCGTGATGCCTTACTCGATGGTTGAGCCGATTCGTGAGTTACTCGATGCGGGTGTTCAGTCCGATAAGATGGAAACGGATGTTCGCTGGAGTAGTGCACTGCGTGAAGAGATCATGGATGTGCCGGTGAACTTTCGTGTCAATTTACTGGAACAAGATATTTCATTGCGTGATTTGATGGAGCTTCAGCCCGGAGACATCATTCCCATCACCATGCCAGAACACGCTGTTATGTTTGTTGAAGAGCTGCCGACTTTCCGTGTGAAGATGGGTCGCTCTGGCGAAAACTTGGCAGTGCAAGTATCAGAGAAGATTAAACGCCCAGATGTGGTGAAAACTGACATCGCCTTCTTAGGCAAAGATGTTATATCAGAATTAGAAGAAGATGCAGGCGAGATCGAAGATTAACGCCAAACGCAACAAAGGTAGGATTACAAGATGGAACCAACTGACGATCAAAAGTTAGCTGACGAATGGGCAGCCGCATTGGGAGAAGACCCGGATGCACCGGAGGTTGATGTTGATGAAGTAATGTCAGCACAGTTGGACGAGTTGCAAGATACTTCGTCCCCAATTTCTGATGACGAAAGACGTAAGCTGGATACGATCCTCGATATTCCTGTGACCATCTCGATGGAGGTCGGGCGCTCGCAGATCAGCATTCGTAACTTATTGCAGTTAAACCAAGGCTCAGTGGTTGAGTTGGAACGCCTAGCAGGTGAGTCGTTAGACGTGTTAGTTAATGGCACCTTAATCGCTCATGGTGAAGTGGTGGTGGTTAACGATAAGTTTGGTATTCGTCTCACTGACGTGATCAGTCAGACTGAGCGCATCAAAAAGCTAAGGTAGCGCATGAAGTATCTACCGCTGACTTTTTTGCTGTACTTTCCTTGTATTGCTTTGGCTGCAGAACCTGGCAGCCAATTGGATATAGCGACCACTTTCGGGTCGCTTTTGTTCGTTATCGTCTTTATTTTACTGCTTGCTTGGTTACTAAAACGAATGCGAGTCCCGACGATGGTGAATCAGAAAGGGCTCAGTGTGATTAGACAAATTCCAGTAGGCACGCGTGAGCGTCTTATGATTGTGCAGGCTGGGGAAGAGCAATTCTTAGTAGGTGTCACCGCACAAAATATCCAGCTAATTTCTAAGCTGGAAAAGCCATTATCTCAGGAGGAGCTGCAAGCCAGCCCATTTGCCAGCCAGCTGACGCAGCTATTAAAAAAGAATGATAAAAGCTAACCTCTTTCGCCGTGTATTTTTAATGCTTGTGCTCTGGACTTTTACTTCGGTTGCCTTTGCTCAGCAAGAAGAAATTGCAACGACTATCCCTGCAAATACAGCAGGTGCCTCGGCTGTGACGGTGACTGCCATGGAAAAAGATCAGGGCGCGTCAAAAACAGTTTCAACAGGTACACTCACGGGGAGTGGCGGCGGCATTCCTGCATTTACCATGACCACCAATCCTAATGGTGGGGAAGATTACTCGATCAGCCTTCAAATTCTGGCATTGATGACCATGCTTGGCTTTTTGCCAGCCATGGTTATTTTGATGACCTCTTTTACGCGAATTGTCGTGGTGATGTCGATACTCCGACAAGCAATGGGTTTGCAACAAACGCCATCGAATCAGGTCATTATCGGTATTGCCATTTTCCTTACTTTTTTCATTATGTCCCCCGTGCTTGGCAAGATAAATGACAATGCAATTCAACCGTACTTGAATGAGCAAATTACTGCTAGGGCAGCGTTCGATGCGGCACAAGGCCCGATGAAAGACTTTATGCTGAAGCAGACGCGAGTCAAAGATCTGGAAACGTTTGTTAATATTTCCGGCTCGAACGCCACTGCACCAGAAGATGTGTCTATGGCGGTATTGATCCCGGCCTTTATTACTTCGGAGCTTAAGACTGCGTTCCAAATTGGTTTTATGCTATTCCTGCCATTCTTAATCATTGATTTGGTTGTGGCATCGGTTTTGATGGCAATGGGTATGATGATGTTGTCACCAATGATTGTCTCGTTGCCATTTAAATTGATGTTGTTTGTACTGGTTGATGGGTGGAACCTAATTTTGTCCACCTTAGTCGGCAGTTTCGCGTTGTAGCAGGAGGAAATCCATGACTCCAGAAATGTTTGTAGAACTGTTTCGCGAAGCGTTATGGATGGTGCTTTTGATGGTTTGTGCCATCATCATCCCCAGCTTGCTTATTGGTTTGGTCGTTGCAATTTTTCAAGCCGCAACGTCCATCAACGAACAGACCTTAAGCTTTTTACCTCGTTTGATCGTGACTTTGTTGGCGTTAATGCTGTTTGCGCACTGGATGACGCAGATTCTGATGGAGTATTTCTTCTCCATGGTTGAACGAATGCCACAGGTTTTATACTAGGTCTGGCTATGGAATACCCAACCAGCGTTGTACTGGAGTGGTTAGCAAACTACTTTTGGCCATACACACGCATCGCAGCAATGCTGATGGTGATGTCCGTCACGGGAGCCCGCTTTGTTTCGCCGCGTATTCGTCTTTACCTTGGCTTAGCCATTACTTTTGCTGTTATGCCAATGCTTCCTGCGGTCCCAAAAGATATCCAGCTACTTTCATTTCAAGGCTTTATGGTCCTGTTAGAGCAAATCATTATTGGTGTTGCAATGGGGACCGTTACCCAGTTTATGATCCAGACCTTTGTCATTCTGGGGCAAATTCTGGGTATGCAATCAAGCTTGGGTTTTGCCTCTATGGTTGATCCAGCCAACGGGCAAAATACGCCTTTGCTTGGTCAGCTGTTTATGTTTTTGGCAACCATGTTTTTTTTGGCGACCGATGGTCATCTAAAGATGATTCAGCTGGTGGTCATGAGTTTTAAAAGCTTACCCATTGGTACTGGGCAGCTTAATACCATTGACTTTCGTGAGCTTGCTCTCTGGTTAGGGATCATGTTTAAAGTTGCACTCAGCATGTCGCTCTCAGGCATTATTGCTTTGTTGACGATCAATTTGTCGTTTGGTGTCATGACACGTGCAGCGCCGCAGCTTAACATCTTCTCTTTGGGTTTTGCGTTTGCACTGATCGTGGGTTTGCTGCTGTGTTGGTACATCCTTGGCGGTTTGTTTAGTCATTATGAGCTATTCTGGCAACAAGGGGAGCAACAGATATGTCGCTTTATTCGATTAAATTGCTAATGGCGGAGGACTGATTTGGCAGAGTCAGACGGTCAAGAACGCACCGAAGATGCCACGCCCAGACGCTTGCAACAGGCTCGTGAAAAAGGGCAGGTTGCAAGGTCTAAAGAATTGGCATCGGTGTCGGTATTAGTGATAGGCGCGGTTGCCCTAATGTGGTTTGGCGAGGGGTTAGCTCGTGGGCTATTTACGGTGATGGGGCGCTTGTTCGATCTCAGCCGAGAAGAAGTGTTTGATCAAGCTAAGCTGTTTGATATTGCATTGGGGTCGTTGACCAGCTTAATGCTTCCGCTATTACTCATTCTTTTGACCTTATTTATTGCTGCTCTGATTGGTGCTGCTGGGGTTGGTGGGATCAGTTTTTCCGCCCAGGCGGCAATGCCAAAGCTGTCCAAGATGAACCCTCTAAGTGGCATCAAACGGATGTTTGGTTTGCAAAGCTGGGTCGAACTACTGAAGTCGATTTTAAAAGTGGCACTGGTTTCAGGTGTCGCGTTTTATTTGATCAATGCAGCGAAAGCAGATTTGTTCCAGCTCAGCATGGATGTGTATCCACAAAATATTTTTCATGCACTCGACATCTTACTAAACTTTGTTTTGCTCATTAGTTGCTCGCTACTCATTGTAGTTGCTATCGATATTCCATTTCAGATTTGGCAGCACGCAGACCAACTGAAAATGACGAAGCAAGAAGTTAAAGACGAATACAAAGAAACGGAAGGTAAGCCCGAAGTTAAAGGTCGTATTCGTATGCTCCAGCGAGAAGCGGCGCAGCGTCGGATGATGGCGGAAGTTCCGCAGGCCGATGTGATTGTGACTAACCCAGAGCATTTCTCAGTGGCACTGCGTTATAAGCAAGATAAAGATCGTGCGCCTATTGTTGTTGCGAAAGGCACCGACCATATGGCATTAAAAATTCGTGAAATCGCCCGCGAGCATGATATTTATGTCGTTCCGGCTCCACCTTTGGCTCGTGCGCTATACCATACAACAGAGCTTGAGCAGGAAATCCCAGATGGTTTGTTTACTGCGGTGGCGCAGATTTTGGCTTATGTTTTCCAACTTAAGCAATACCGAAAACGGGGCGGTCAACGCCCGAACCTCAAAACATCCGATTTACCCATTCCACCAGAACTCAGACATTAAAAAGGAGCCATTCGGCTCCTTTTTTGTCTACATTACTTCTCTGGAATGGAGAGTAGAACGAGTAATGCGCCATCTCCGCCAAACTCGAGTGGTGCTTGGTGAAAGGCCATCACATCAGGGTGCTGTGCTAACCAGAGTGGAGCTTTTTGTTTGAGAATATGTTTACCAATGCCATGCTGAACACAGGCACAGTGGACATCATTTTTTACACAATACGCAATCATCGCGCCGAGCTCGCGCTTAGCTTCTTGCTGCGTCATTCCGTGCATATCTAAGAAAACATCCGGTACATAAACACCACGGCGTAGACGTTTAACCTCATAAGTTGATACGTCATCACGGGCATAGCGAGTTGGGCCTTCCTCATTTAAAAGTGGCATAAACTCATCAGAGAAATAAAACTCTGTATCACTGGCTTCACGGGCCGTACGGGTGATTTCTTTTTGCTTAGTATTTCTTTTTGGTTGCTGGACTATGGTATCCTGTTGCAACTTTTTTACGCCTTGTACTGCATCCTTAAAAAGGGCGAAGTCATCATCTAGGTCGGTGTCTTTCTTGCTCATAAGGTTATAACTACGTATTTCGATACAACTAGCAGTATTGTAGCGCTTTTCGGAGGCAATTTTGGATAAGATTTTTGTAGAAGAAGCAGTTTCAGAGCTTCATACGCTTCAGGACATGATTCGTTGGACGGTTAGCCGCTTTAATGCCGCTAATCTGTTTTATGGTCATGGTACTGATAATGCGTGGGATGAAGCGGTACAACTCATTTTGCCAACCCTTTATTTACCGATTGATGTGCCTCCGCATGTACTCAATTCTCGTTTAACGACAAGCGAACGCCTTCGCATTGTTGAGCGTGTCGTGAAACGCATCAACGATCGTACGCCCACGTCATACTTAACCAACAAAGCGTGGTTCTGTGGCCTTGAATTCTTTGTGGATGAGCGCGTATTGGTGCCTCGTTCACCAATTGGTGAGCTGATCCAGAATGAATTTCAACCTTGGTTGGTAGAAGAGCCTGTTCGTATTATGGATCTTTGTACGGGTAGTGGCTGTATTGCAATTGCTTGTGCACATGCTTTCCCAGAAGCGGAAGTCGACGCTATTGATATTTCGGCCGATGCCTTAACAGTTGCTGAGCAGAACATTCAAGATCACGGTATGGAACAGCAAGTCTTTCCTATCCGTTCAGACCTGTTCCGTGATTTGCCAAAAGAGAAATACAACCTGATCGTATCTAATCCACCTTACGTGGATGAAGAAGACATGAACAGCCTGCCTGATGAGTTCACTCATGAGCCTGAACTAGGCCTTGCTGCTGGTACGGATGGATTGAAGCTGGTTCGTCGTATCCTAGCGAATGCACCAGACTACCTAACTGAACATGGCATTCTCGTTTGTGAAGTGGGTAACTCAATGGTTCATATGATGGAGCAGTATCCACAAATTCCATTTACTTGGATCGAATTTGAGAACGGCGGTCATGGTGTCTTTATGCTGACTCGCGAGCAATTAGTTGAATGTGAAGCGGAATTTTCTCTTTACAAAGACTAATGCACTAATAGTTAAACCTATGAGTTTAAAAAACGCCGGCGATATTGTCCGGCGTTTTTTTATGCGAAAAGAAATACAGAATTGATGGTAAATAGGGGTTTACATCAATTCGTAATAAAGCGACTATGAATTTACGAAGAATAGGAGTGAAAGCTGTTGCGAGTCAGCAGTGGCTACAAATTTGAGGAAATAATGGCAGGAAACAGTATCGGACAACATTTCCGAGTGACAACATTCGGAGAAAGTCACGGTATCGCACTAGGATGTATCGTCGATGGATGTCCTCCGGGGCTTGAAATTACAGAGGCAGATCTACAAACGGATCTTGACCGCCGCCGTCCTGGCACATCACGTTACACCACACAACGTCGTGAACCGGACGAAGTCAAAATTCTATCTGGCGTATTTGAAGGTAAAACAACGGGGACCTCAATTGGTCTTCTAATCGAAAATACCGACCAGCGCTCAAAAGATTATTCAGAGATCAAAGACAAATTCCGTCCTGGACACGCTGATTATACCTACCACCAAAAATACGGTATCCGTGATTATCGCGGTGGCGGTCGTTCGTCTGCTCGTGAAACGGCAATGCGTGTGGCTGCGGGTGCAATTGCTAAGAAATACCTAAAAGACGAGTTCGGTGTTGAAATACGTGCTTACTTGTCACAAATGGGTGATGTTTCAATCGATAAAGTGGATTGGAATGAAATCGAAAACAACGCGTTCTTCTGCCCAGATGCGGACAAAGTGGAAGCGTTTGACCAACTCATCCGTGATCTGAAAAAACAAGGCGACTCAATTGGCGCTAAAATTCAGGTTGTGGCAACCAACGTGCCTGTTGGCCTTGGCGAGCCAGTCTTTGACCGTTTGGATGCAGATATCGCGCATGCATTAATGAGCATCAACGCGGTGAAAGGTGTGGAAATCGGTGACGGTTTTGATGTCGTGAACCAAAAAGGCAGTGAGCACCGTGATCCGCTTTCTCCAGAAGGATTTGGTAGTAATCATGCCGGCGGTATTCTGGGGGGTATTTCAACAGGTCAAGACATCGTTGCAAACATCGCACTGAAGCCAACATCAAGCATTACGGTTCCGGGTGAGACTATCACTAAAGACGGTGAGCCAACTCAGCTGATCACTAAAGGTCGTCACGACCCATGTGTGGGCATTCGCGCAGTGCCTATCGCAGAAGCGATGCTGGCAATTGTGGTGATGGATCACTTGTTGCGTCATCGTGGTCAAAACCATGGCGTAACCACAGAAACACCAAAGATTTAAGCTTGATTCTTTGCTCGATAAGAATACAAAAGGCTGCTCAATGAGCAGCCTTTTTCATGTAGTTCTAGTTACGCTTTGATTCGAACTAGTGAATCGAACTTTCTGTTTCCAAGTGGAATGAAGGCAAACGCCATTTAAAGCGCACTGCTGCCATACGTAGTGTATAACCAGTCACTAGGGTAATGATGGTTGCTGTTACGTCTGGTACGTTGAATTCAAGCAGGGCAAGGTATAAGCCGGAGGCGATAAGCGCGACAGAAGCATAAAGCTCTTCATGCAAAACAAGTGGTGTTTGACGACAAATCAAATCACGTAATAGACCACCAAATACACCAGTCACTAATGCAGATACCATACAGATACCTGGGTGCAAGCCCATGCCGATTGCTACTTTGGTCCCGATGATACTAAATACAATAAGGCCAAGTGCATCTAAGCGAATGAACAAGCCTTTAAACTTGATCACCCACTTGGCGAGTCCTGTTGTAAGTACCCCAGCCAAGCAAGTAATGGCGAGAAATTCTGGGTTCTTTACCCAACCTAGTGGGTAATGCCCAAGTAAAATATCACGTACGGTACCACCACCAATGGCAGTGGCACTCGCGACCAACATTACACCAAACCAATCCATTTTTCTTCGGCCAGCGCTTAATGCGCCAGTCATAGCTTCCGCTGTAATTCCAATAATATAGAGAACACTCAACAACATAGCGAAACCCGTACTAATCTGGAGGACGATCAAATAAGGCGTGAGTGTAGTAGGAAAACCCACAGCTGACGAATGAGATTTTGTATTTACGAAAACGTTTTTCACATAATTAAATCTAATAGCAGCACATGATTTGTAGGTTTACCTCAAAGTTAAAAAAAGCGAAAATGCGAGCGCACGTAAAAACTCTACAAGAAATATATGACGCACCAATACCAAGATCTGATCTCGATTTTTAATAAGACTTTTTTTGATGAATTTAATACTCGCCTCGAGTTGGGCGGTGATGAACCGATCTACCTGCCAGCAGATGAGAAAGTACCCTATCATCGCATTATTTTTGCCAGAGGCTTTTATGCATCGGCATTGCATGAGATTGCTCACTGGTGTGTAGCAGGGCCACAGCGTCGGTTGCTAGAAGATTTTGGGTATTGGTATGAGCCGGATGGACGCACAGCGGCGGTTCAGGCTGAGTTTGAGAAAGTTGAGATTCGTCCTCAAGCTTATGAGTGGATCTTGGCAACAAGTGCTGGGTTTCCTTTTACTGTCAGTTGTGACAATCTACACGGCGATTTTGAGCCCGATCGTTTGGCTTTTATGGCAAAAGTTCATCAAGAAGTGATGGATATCTTACAAAAAGGCATCCCACCAAGAGTGAAAATGCTGGCTGACGCTTTAGCGCAGTTTTACACCACTAAGGCTTTAGAGCCGAGCGACTTTATCGTTAAGTAAAAGAGATCAGAATGATTATCGAATTTGAAGAAAAACTATTAGAGCTAATTGATGCACGTATTGAGACAGCTTCAGACGACGAACTGTTTGCTGGAGGCTATTTACGTGGTCATATTTCTCTGTCAGCCGCCGCTTGTGAGGAAGAAGGGGTAAATGATATTGGTGAACTCACCAATCGAATAGAACAAAGCTTAGAAGGTGCGCGTTCTGAGCTAACGCCCGCAGATCGTACTATTGTGAATGACCTCTGGAAAACACTACTTAGTCAGGCGTAATGAGCCATTGAAAGATATTCGAAAAATTTGAATGACTCTGTATCCGTTTTGTAATTGTTGCGCTTTAACCTGTGGGATATTCTTATCTCAACTAAGAAGAACAGAGGGTTAAAACATGAAAATCGTCGCTTTTGGAGCATCAACCAGCTCAACATCGATCAATAAAGCATTGGCAACTTACAGCGCAGGGTTGGTCGAAAATGCTGAAGTAACAGTACTGGATATCAATAATTACAACGTACCTATGTTCAGCGAAGACACTGAAAAAGAGATTGGTCAGGCTGAAGGCGCACAGGCATTTTTACGTGATTTATCAGAAGCAGATGCATTTGTCATCTCATTTGCAGAACACAATGGTCACTTCCCAGCAGCATATAAAAACCTATTTGATTGGGCGAGTCGTATTGAGCGTGCGGTATTTCAGGATAAACCTGCTGTTTACTTAGCGACATCTCCCGGTCCTGGTGGCGCTCAAACGGTATTAGCTGCCGCTACTAATTCTGCGCCTTATTTTGGTGGCAATGTTAAAGCGTCGGTATCTGTACCAAGTTTCTACGATAACTTCGACTTTGAGACTGGTGAAATCACAAATGCTGGTATTGTGAATGAAATCAAGGCAGCGGTTGCACAGCTAGTCTAATTTATTACTCAAAAAAACGCCTCGTAACTACGAGGCGTTTTTTTATTAAAGCTCAGTGATGGCTTTTCCTTTCCTCAATTTCCTTACCCACATCCGGCTCGGATGCAGCTCTTCCAAAACATCAACAGGCAACGGTAATGGATCTCCACAAATTTGTGATGCGAGTACTTCGGCTAAAAGGGGAGCAGAGCTTAAACCTCGTGAACCAAGCCCTAACATACAGAATAGATTTGGATAAACCGGTGCTTTGGCAGCATTCTCTTCTGTTTGTGTTGGCAAGTCTTGATAGGCATGCTTAGTAGCTTCGAAGTCGCCTACATGGCCAATAAAGGGTAAATGATCTCGGCTGACACAACGAACGCCTTGTCTCGCATGATTTTCACTGGTGTCTACTTCACTCGGCCAATCTTGATCAGATATGCATTTACTCAGTTTTAAACCATTTTCTTTCTGAGCAGCAGGGTCAAATTTGGTATCGATATTTTCTCGATCGTAGCTCGCTCCAATGCAATGGTGGCCATTGTTGGGATTCACTGGGGTCATATAACCGTCGTAACAAAGGACCGTTTTCAGTTTTTGCAAAGAGTCGGTGGTTGGAATATGACTAACTTGGCCTTTTACTTGCCCCAGAGGAATGGCTTGAGTTTGTGTTAACTTGGCGAATTCGTGGCCATTGGCAACAATAACAATCGAGTGCTGAAAAGTGCCTTGTTCCGTATGAACGACCCATTTGCTTTCATTTTCATGCCAAGTAAGTTTATCGACCAGATGGTTGAACTTCGCGCTAAAAGAATCGCTTTGCTCAAAATTATTCAATATACCTTGGGTTAACTGAGCCGGACATAACCAACCGCCAAGTGGATAATGAACGCTTGATGTGTTGATAGGTAAACCAATCTTTTCACTGGTTTGCTGCGCGTTCAGTTTATGGATTAGTGCTTCAGAAAGGCCGCTTTCAAGCATGCGGTTAAGCTTGGTTTCCGCTTTTTCATCCCACATTAATTGGGTAACACCACACCAGCTGTGATCAAATGAAATAGATTGAGCTGCCATCTGTTCAACAAATTGACGCGCATATAGGAATGCAGGGGCAAAGACACGTGACACACCAGTGTGGGAGCCATTGAGCAATGGATAAACGGCGCCTTGACGATTACCTGAAGCACCTTGAGCTGCTTCTGAATCTTTACAATACAGGGTTACCTTTTGACCACGACGAATAAGGGCTTTCGCGAGCGTTGCACTAGCAATACCGCCGCCGATAATGGCGATGTCATCAGAAGCAGTGGCCGATTCTCGTGCAAACCAAGGCTTATGATTGGTGAAACCTTTTAGATTTGAAAGGGTTCCTGCTATCATTTCGCGCTTGGTGCCAAAGCCTTTTACTTTCTTCATGTCAAAGCCGGCTTCTATTAAGCCTCGGCGAACAAAACCAGCGGCAGTAAAGGTGGCACAATGACAGTTCTGTTTCGCTAGCATTGCCATGCCATCAAACAGATTTTGATTCCACATTTCAGGGTTTTTACTTGGTGCAAAGCCGTCAAGAAACCAAGTATCGATAAGCCCACTCTCAGTGGTAGGGACTTTTGGCATACAATCCTTGATGTCACCAAACCAAAGGTCGAGCGTTACTGCGCCATCGGCTAAGACAATACGGTGACATTCTGGCACCGCAATCGGGTAATGCTTTTGCAACTGCTCAGCATATGTCTTCAGTTCTGGCCATGCTTGATGAGCTTTTATTAAGTCATCTTTACTTAAGGGGTACTTCTCAAAGCTAATAAAATGGAGCTCTTTTAATGGCGCATCTGGGTTTTGCTGTCTAAAGTCATCAAACCACTGCCATACGGCAAGAAAATTGAGTCCTGTACCAAAACCGGTTTCACCGATTGTAAAGCGACGTTGATCAAAATCATTCCATCGATGGGGCAGTTGGTTTTGATGCAGGAAAACATAGCGGGTCTCTTCGAGCCCATTTACGTTAGAGAAATAGACGTCATCAAATTGGTCTGAAACGGGGGTACCAGCTTCATTCCAGTCGAGCTGAGCGTTAGTGATTGAAGTCATAATGTCAGAAATGTGCGATATAAGGCGGTAAACTAATAGGGATTGTACGGATTTCTGGGAAAGCTGACCACTTTTGATGGTCAACTTCGTTATTATTCAGAGCGTGTTAATGCTGCCAGATAGTATATGCTGCATAATTGAGCGCTCTGAAACTGACAACCGCTCAAACCATGTCATCATCATGGTAGCGATACAATTTTTTGATTTATAGGAATTGCATAATGAAACGAGTCGTCATCACCGGTATGGGTATCGTATCGAGTATCGGTAACAACGTCGAAGAAGTACTAGCGTCTCTTAAAGCAGGTAAATCTGGTATTACTGCATCTGAGCAGTTTAAAGAGCAAGGTCTACGTTCTCAGGTGTGGGGCGATCTAAAAATCAACCCAGCTGAACACATCGATCGTAAGCAAATGCGCTTTATGGGTGATGCAGCGGCGTATGCATTCCTGTCAATGCAGCAAGCAATTGAAGATGCTGGTCTAACTGAGGACCAAGTTTCAAATGAGCGCACAGGTATTGTTGCTGGCTCTGGTGGTGCATCGGCACTAAACCAAACTATCGCAACAGATACAATACGTGCAAAAGGTGTAAAACGTGTAGGTCCATACATGGTACCTCGTACTATGTCTTCAACGGTTTCTGCTTGTTTGGCTACGCCATTCAAAATCCGTGGCGTGAACTACTCAATGAGTTCTGCTTGTGCAACGTCAGCACACTGTATTGGCCATGCGATGGAACTTATCCAACTTGGTAAGCAAGACGTTGTCTTTGCTGGTGGTGGTGAAGAGCTAGATTGGTCTCAAACTATGATGTTTGATGCGATGGGCGCACTATCAACGAAATACAATGAGACGCCAGAAAAAGCTTCTCGTACCTACGATGCAGACCGTGACGGTTTTGTTATCTCTGGCGGCGGCGGTATGCTAGTTATCGAAGAGCTTGAGCACGCTCTAGCTCGTGGCGCAAAAATCTATGGTGAGATCGTAGGTTACGGTGCGACGTCTGATGGCTACGATATGGTAGCGCCATCTGGTGAAGGTGCTGTACGTTGTATGAAGATGGCAATGCAAGACGTTGATGGTGTGGATTATGTGAACACTCATGGCACATCAACACCGGTTGGTGACGTTAAAGAGCTAGGCGCGATCCAAGAAGTATTTGGTGGTAACAGCCCAGCAATTTCTGCAACGAAAGCAATGACTGGCCATGCACTAGGTGCGGCTGGTGTACATGAAGCGATTTACTCAACGCTTATGTTGCACCACAGCTTTATTGCACCAAGCATCAACGTAGCAAACTTGGATGAAGCGGCTCAAGGTCTAGACATCGTGACAGAAACTCGCGAAGCAGAATTGAACACCGTTATGTCAAACAGCTTTGGTTTTGGTGGTACTAACGCAACACTCGTTATTAAGAAGTACCAAGGCTAATAACTGTATTTGCCTATTGGCAAAACCAGTTTCCAGAGCTTGACCGACTTAATCGGTCGAACAGACGCAGACTCTGTCCCATGGAGAGCGGGACAGGATCCTTTTGTTCTGGAACGTTGCCCGGCTATATGCCGGGCATTTTTCTTTCTGCGAAAAGGAATGAGAGGAAAACTTATCTTTCCCTCGACAGGTCATGGCCTTTTCTGCACAATCTCACTCTATTTAGTCATACGCTGAACCTACCGATATGAAAATCCTTATTGATGAAAACATGCCATATGCAGAATCTCTATTCAGCCAATTAGGCGAAGTGATTCTAAAGCCGGGTCGAACGTTGACGGCTGATGATTTAATTGATGTTGATGCGTTAATGATTCGCTCCGTCACGAAAGTGAATGCAGACCTTATTGCAAAGGCTAACAAGCTTAAGTTTGTCGGTACGGCGACGGCAGGAATGGATCACGTCGATCAAGCCTTACTGAGTGAAAAAGGCATTTTCTTCACAGCGGCACCGGGTTGTAACAAAGTGGGTGTTGCAGAGTATGTATTCAGTGTCATGATGGTTCTGGCGCAGCAACATGGCTTCTCTGTGTTCGATAAGACGGTTGGAATTATTGGTGCAGGTCAAGTGGGTAGTTATTTAGAGCAATGCTTGAAAGGCATTGGCATCAATGTGTTGATTAATGACCCTCCTAAAGAGGCGCAAGGGGATAGCCGCTCATTTACGCCACTCACTGAGCTACTTGAGCGTTCAGATATTATTACCTTGCATACGCCAATCACACGCGATGGCGATCATCCAACTCATCATCTTATTGATGAGCAAGTATTGAATGGGCTTCGAGAGGATCAAATTCTCATTAATGCCGCCCGTGGTCCTGTGGTTGATAACGATGCGCTCAAACAACGTTTGTTAAAGCAAGATGGTTTTATTGCTGCGCTTGATGTTTTCGAATTTGAACCAGAAGTTGATATGGAGCTTCTGCCTCTGTTAGCATTCGCCACCCCTCATGTCGCGGGCTACGGCCTTGAGGGCAAAGCGCGTGGCACGACCATGATCTTTAATAGCTACTGCGAATTTTTAGGTAAACCGCTCGCTGCTATGGCGAGCGAGTTATTACCCGTGGCTCCAGTCCCAGAGCTAACGCTGAATAGAGCGTGGGATGAGGCGACTTTGCATAACTTGACGCAAATCATCTACGATGTGCGTAAGGATGATGCGTTGTTCCGTCGTGAAATCCATAACTCTGGCGCGTTTGACATAATGCGTAAACAATATTGGGACAGACGAGAGTACAGTGCTGTGAGACTATATGGCGATCAACACTGTAATCTTGAACCATTGGAAAAATTAGGTTTTCAAATTGAGGTAAGTTAATGAGCCAACAATTTAATGTTGCTGTATTGGGCGCGACCGGTGCTGTCGGTGAAACCATCATCGAAGTTCTTCAAGAGCGTAAGTTTCCAGTCGGCGAAATTTATCTGCTAGCCAGTGAACGCAGTGAAGGAAAGACTTACCGTTTCAATGGTAAAACAATACAAGTACAAAATGTCGAAGACTTTGATTGGTCACAAGCGCACATTGGTTTGTTTTCTGCTGGTGGTTCACTCTCTGAGAAGTGGGCTCCGATTGCAGCTGATGCCGGCGTGGTTGTGATCGACAATACGTCCCACTACCGTTACGAGTATGATGTTCCTTTAGTTGTTCCTGAAGTAAACCCAGAAGCCATTGCTGAGTTTCGTAACCGCAATATTATTGCGAATCCAAACTGTTCAACTATTCAAATGCTTGTTGCACTTAAACCGATCCATGATGCAGTGGGCATTGACCGCATTAACGTATCGACCTATCAATCTGTTGCAGGTGCGGGTAAAGCGGGGATTGATGAATTAGCAGGACAAACTGCAAAATTACTGAACGGCATTCCTGCTGAGCCAGAACAGTTTGCACAACAGATTGCGTTCAACTGTATCCCACAGATCGATCAGTTTATGGACAATGGCTACACCAAAGAAGAAATGAAAATGGTGTGGGAAACTCAAAAAATCTTTAATGATCCTTCGATTACCGTTAACCCAACTTGCGTCCGTGTTCCAGTTTTCTATGGTCATGCTGAAGCGGTACATATTGAAACGCGAGCACCAATTGACGCTCAGGAAGTGATTCAATTGTTAGAGCAGACTGATGGGGTTGAAGTGTTCCACGGACAAGACTTCCCAACACAAGTTCGTGATGCTGGTGGTAAAGATCACGTGATGGTTGGTCGTATCCGTAATGACATCAGCCACCATAGCGGTATTAACCTATGGGTTGTGGCAGATAACGTGCGCAAAGGTGCAGCTACAAACGCGGTTCAAATTGCAGAAGTTCTGATCCGAGATTACTACTAAAGTCCAATTTATAAGCAGTGAAAGCCCCAGCATGCTGGGGCTTTTTTATTCGCACGCACATTCACATTGCCATTTTTGTGTGAGATTACTGCGATTATTGTGTTTGACACACATTTTTTGTCTCGGCTTCTATAGTTTTGAGCGATTTATCCGATATATTTAACAGATCAACACATTTTAATTTTTTGAGCACATAGCTGAGCCTTATATGCGTCGACTTTTAAAGCGTCTCCTTTTGCCTGTAGCAATGGTAGCCGTGACTCAGACTTCAATCGTTAGTGCAGAAAGCATTCGCCTAAAAGGACCAAATGGTGAGATCCAGTCCTCGCCACAGTATTCCGAATCGTTTTCCAGAAATTCTGCATCGCAAAGTGAACCCTCCCGTTTTTACGGTCCAACTACCGGGCGTGAAACGTTGTGGAGTATTGCCTCTCGTTTGCGCCCGTCAAACAATGTCACGGTTCAGCAAACGCTATTAGCTATCTTTCAGCTCAACCCGCAAGCTTTTGACCAGCAAAATATTCATGAATTGATTCCAGGAAGTACACTACGCGTACCTTCCTTGGCTCAGGTGCGCAGCGTATCAACGGAAGAAGCTGTCCGTGTTATGACAGTGCACCAAGCACGCTTGGATGGAGCAAGCCGCCCAAGCGCGCGTCCACAGCCAAAAGTAAATACACAACAAGCAAGTAAACCTACTTCTCCTGCGGTAAAACCTGCTGAGATCCCAAAAGTCACAGTGACGACTTCTTCGAAACAGGATGATATGAAAAATATCGCTAAATCGGAGAACAAAACACAAGTTAAGGTGTTAGAAAAGCAGCTAGAAAACTCGGAAACGGAATTGTCCGCTCTGGAAGAGAAGAATCATCGTTTGCGCTTAATGCTGGCGCAGGTGCAGTCCGAAGTGGACGTACTGAAAGATGAGTTGGGTGATGAATCTCGTATTCGCACTGAAGTTGAAAAACTCTTGGATGCTGAAAGACAGCGTCTTGCGGAAGAACAAAAAATGGCACCGACAGCCATGGATCAGCTGCTTGGTAATACATGGCTTGTGGCTGCTTTGGCGATAATTCCAGGCTTATTGATTGGCCTTATTATTGTCATGTTGTTAGGTCGTCGTTCTACTAAACCTGAAGATGTACAGCCAGAGGTTCAGCCGCAGCCTGAAGTCGCTCCAATCATCCCACCCGAAGCGATGAATAATGAAGAAGTCGAAGATGATTTGTTACTAGACGATGATTTGTTCGGCGATTCCGAAGAGTCTGAGCCAGAGTTATTTGGCGATGAGACCGAACTGGAAGGTGAAGATGGTGAGCCAGATGTGTTTGCTGATTTGGATGATAGCGACCTCGACTTCAATCTGGAAGGTGAGGATGGTGAAGATCCATTCGCAGGTATTGGCGAAGATGGTGACTTAGATGCTGAGCTAGCGGATCTGGACGGTAGCAACAGTGGTATTAGCGTTAATAGCGAAGACAAAGCGCTTGGCCTCGAAGAAATGGAGCGCGCGCTGGATGAAGTCGTTATTGAAGATGACGCTGAGCTTGAAGGGTTCGACTTATCGGATGAAAGCTCTCTTTCCCAAGATGATTTTGATTCATTATTGGAAGGTGATGAAGAGACAGAAGAATTAGGTAGTGATGGGTTGGACCAATCACTTCTCGATGATCTTCTTAACGACATTGATGAGGGCCCCGAAGAGCAGGGTAGCCAAGATTTCGAGACGGTACTTGATGAAAGCGAGGATGATTTTGACTTAAGTACTGAAGAGCCAGCAGCGTTGAGTGAAGATAATCTGGCTTCTGATGAAGAATTGGACGATCTATTTGCACAAGTTGAAGCCCAGGCTGATCTAGAAAAACTTGAAGCTGAATCCATCGATGAGACAGCGCTTCTTGATGAGCTTCTAGATGAGGAAAGCGTCGAATTAAGCACTAATAACTCAGATTTATTGGATGAACTTATCGATGAAAATAACATCGATGATAGTGACCATCATGTTGAGCTCAATGAAGACAGTATTGACTTGCTGGATGAGCTTCTTGAAGAAGCTTCTGAAAGCGAATCCGAAGAGTTGAATCAAGATTCAACTGAGATGCTGGATGAATTGTTAGAAAGCGGCCAGACAGAACAAGATAAAGTTTCTGTTGATGACGATAGCACTGAGCTATTGGATGAGCTACTTGGTGAGCCAGAAGCTGAAGCGACTGAGTCAAATGACACTCAAGAAGACTATGGTGATGAAGGTACCGATCTGTTTGAAGAACTATTAGAGATCGAAAAACAAGCACAATCTGAAGAACCAGAACCAGAACCAGAACCAGAACCAGAACTCGATTTCGATGCTCTGATGGATGAGCAAGCTGAAGAAGAAAACGATGAACACGATGATGAGCTCTTAGCTGAAAGTGAAGCATCTCAGGATGAGTCTGAGAAAGAGTTTTCAAGTAATGATTTCATTGATGACATGCTTAATGTGGCACCGGAAGCGGATCCATTGCTTGATGAGCTGAATTTTGATGATCTCAAAGAATCAGACGAAGCACTTGCATCAGAGCAAGGTACGGATAGTGTTCTTGCAGAGCCAGAGCCAGAGCCAGAGCCAGAGCCAGAGCCAGAGCCAGAGCCAGAGCCAGAGCCAGAGCCAGAGCCAGAGCCAGAGCCAGAGCCAGAGCCAGAGCCAGAGCCAGAGCCAGATGAGGACGATTGGCTCACTTCAGCAATAGAAGAAGTTGAATCTCCATCTGAAGCAGAACCTACTGATTCACTAGAGAACGTAGCTGAAGAACCATTACCACAAGACGAAATCGAGTCAGAGAGTGAAGTTGACGTTTCGCACTCTGAAGTTGAGCTGGAAGAGGTTCAAGCTGAAGATACTTTAGCCGGTGAAGTAGAACAAGAGCCCGAAGTACATGAGGAACCTAGTGTTTCGAGTGAACCTACAGTGCCACAAGCTGAGTTATCAGATAGTGAGACAACGGCTGCTCCAACGCCAGAGGCGATTCCTAATGAGTTTGGTGTTCCTCAAGATGATGATTGGCTCACGGAAGAGGAAATTCAGCCAGCATCTACCTTAGAACAGGCTGAGCTATCGGAAACGGCTAATGCTAGTGACGATGTGGCAGATGCTATAGATGAACCAGTTCAAGCAGAAACTGAGTCAGCACCAGAGCCTGTCGAAACAGAGCAAGCGATTGAACTGGATGATTTAGAGCTACCGAAGTACAACGAAGAAGATGCTTTAGCTGATATCGCAGATGAACCAGCAGAAGCAGGGTCAATGCCAGAGCCTGTCGAAACAGAGTCGGCGATTGAACTGGATGATTTAGAACTGCCGGAGTACAGCGAAGAAGATGCTTTAGCGGATATCGCAGATGAACCAGCAGAAGCTGAGCTAGCGCCAGAGCCTGTCGAAACAGAGCAAGCGATTGAACTGGATGATTTAGAGCTACCGGAGTACAGCGAAGAAGATGCTTTAGCGGATATCGCAGATGAACCAGCAGAAACTGAGTCAGCACCAGAGCCTGTTGAAACAGAGCAAGCGATTGAACTGGATGAGTTAGAGCTGCCAGAGTACAGCGAAGAGGAAGCCCTAGCGGATATCGCAGATGAACCAGCGACAGTAGAGTCTGAATATGCGCCAGAGCCTGTCGAAACAGAGTCGGCGATTGAACTGGATGAAATAGAGCTACCGGAGTACACCGAAGAAGATGCTTTAGTAGATATCGCAGATGAACCAGCAGAAGCTGAGCTAGCGCCAGAGCCTGTCGAAACAGAGCAAGCGATTGAACTGGATGATTTAGAGCTACCGGAGTACAGCGAAGAAGATGCTTTAGCGGATATCGCAGATGAACCAGCTCAGCTAGAAGCAGAGTCAGCGCCAGAGCCTATCGAAACAGAGCAAGCGATTGAGTTGGATGAGTTAGAGCTACCGGAGTACAGCGAAGAGGATGCTTTAGCGGATATCGCAGATGAACCAGCCGCAGTAGAGTCTGAGTCAGCGCCAGAGCCTATCGAAACAGAGCAAGCGATTGAACTGGATGAGTTAGAG
Source organism: Vibrio sp. NTOU-M3 (assembly GCF_040869035.1). Taxonomy (NCBI): domain Bacteria; kingdom Pseudomonadati; phylum Pseudomonadota; class Gammaproteobacteria; order Vibrionales; family Vibrionaceae; genus Vibrio; species Vibrio sp. NTOU-M3. The sequence goes on along the minus strand of NZ_CP162100.1, from coordinate 2,247,151 downwards.
CTACCGGAGTACAGCGAAGAGGATGCTTTAGCCGATATCGTAGATGAACCAGCTCAGGTAGAAGCAGAATCGACGCCAGAGCCTGTCGAAACAGAGCAAGCGATTGAACTGGATGAGTTAGAGCTATCGGAGTACAGCGAAGAAGATGCTTTAGCTGATATCGCAGATGAACCAACTCAGGTAGAAGCAGAGTCGACGCCAGAGCCTGTCGAAACAGAACAAGTACCACAAGTTGAAGCGGAGCGTCTCGAGCCAACATCTGATGTGTATAACGAACAAGAGTTTAATGAGTTACTGGCAGAAAACTCTTCTTCAGCAACAGACTTTAACTTTGATGCTCCAATGGATAGTCATACTGTAGATAGTGCAGGTATGGATATCGATGCAATGCTCGAAGTTGGCGGTGAAGATTGGAATGGCTTTAATTTATCGCCAGAGCAGCAAGCTCAAATTACCGATGATATTCCTGAGGATGAGCAAGGTGTTTGGGATAGCAATAATACTCCTGAACAAGCAGAGGTTGACGAAGAAAATTGGGAAGAGCAAGAAAACCTTGCTGAATTTGATCCAAAAGAGAATAACTACAGAACAATTGATGAGCTAATGGCTGAAGTGGATCAAGAAGAGCTTAAGCAAAATCTTGATGATGAAGAGTTAAACTTAGATGTTGGTTTAAATGACTTCCCAGACGTGATTGGTGATATTGATGATTTTGATGTCGACGCGAATGCTGAAGCTGCTGGAAAGTTAGACTTGGCGAAGATATACATCGAAATGAATGACAATGAAGGTGCGATCAAGCTGTTAGAGGAAGCCATCGTAGATGGCAAAGATGAGATTCGCAGAGAAGCAAAAAACCTGATAGATACAATTCGAGGTCGATGACTGAGAGTTAAACCGTAAGGGGGGCTATTGCCCCCCTTATTTTTTTACAAGAGAAGTTATATACTTCCCGCCCCATTTTCCACAGAGAAGAGTTCAATGAGAATTGCTTTATGCGTTGAATACAATGGCACAAATTATTATGGGTGGCAGCGGCAAAAAGAAGTCAAAAGTGTCCAAGAATTGCTGGAAAAAGCACTAAGTATTGTTGCTAATCATCCGGTTGAAGTTCAGTGCGCAGGGCGAACTGATGCTGGTGTACATGGTACTGGACAAGTGGTGCATTTTGACACCACCGCAAGTCGGAAAATGGTGGCTTGGACAATGGGTGTGAATGCAAATCTTCCAAGTGATATTGCTGTTCGTTGGGCTAAACAAGTGCCGGATGAGTTTCATGCACGATTCTCAGCAACGGCTCGCCGCTATCGCTATATCATTTTCAACAGTGCCTTGAGGCCTGGTATTCTTGGTTCAGGTGTCAGTCATTATCACGGTGAACTGAATGAGAAAGTGATGCATGAAGCTGGACAGTTCCTATTAGGTGAGAATGACTTCACGTCTTTCAGAGCGGTTCATTGCCAGTCCCGTAGCCCGTGGCGTAACATAATGCACTTAGATGTTACACGCCATGGTCAATATGTTGTGATTGATATCAAAGCGAATGCATTTGTACATCACATGGTACGTAATATCACTGGCAGTTTAATTGCTGTCGGTAGAGGTGAGCAAAAGCCAGAGTGGATTCAATGGCTACTAGAAGTAAAAGATCGAAAGCTTGCCGGAGCTACTGCGAAAGCGGAAGGTTTGTATTTAGTTGATGTGGATTACCCGCAAGAATACTCGTTACCAAGAGTACCTATCGGGCCATTATTTTTACCGGATGAACTGAACTAAACGTGTTTGATTTGTTCTAATAAATCAGACTGTTAGTGTGTGAGAGGCTAGTGCAGGAAATAGGTACAACCAGTTTTTTGTCTACACTTGGCATTTTCTATGCTTTAATCCTTTCGCGTAAATTTAGAATTTGTATCTTTCGCATTGCGCGGGAGAGTTAAGAGAAAAGGTCTTCCATGAGTTGGCTTGAAAAGATTTTAGAAAAAAGCAACATTGTTAGTTCTCGTAAAGCTTCTATTCCAGAAGGTGTTTGGACTAAATGTACTTCGTGTGAACAAGTACTTTATCATGCTGAGTTAGAGCGTAACTTAGAAGTGTGTCCTAAATGTGACCACCATATGCGAATGAAAGCTCGTCGTCGTCTAGAAACTTTCTTAGACGAAGATAATCGAGTTGAACTAGCTAATGATCTTGAACCGCAAGATAAGTTGAAGTTCCGTGACTCGAAGAAGTACAAAGATCGTATTTCTGCTGCACAGAAGAACAGTGGCGAAAAAGATGCGCTTGTTGTGATGAAAGGTGAATTATTAGGTATGCCTTTAGTCGCTTGTGCGTTTGAGTTTACTTTCATGGGTGGCTCAATGGGCTCTGTCGTCGGCGCTCGTTTTGTTCGTGCTGTTGAAGCTGCAATTGAAAATAACTGCGGATTAGTTTGTTTCTCTGCAAGTGGCGGCGCTCGTATGCAAGAAGCGCTGATGTCTTTGATGCAAATGGCAAAAACCAGTGCGGCATTAGAACGTTTGTCTGAAAAAGGCTTACCTTTCATTTCAGTGATGACGGACCCAACAATGGGTGGTGTTTCTGCTAGTCTTGCAATGCTTGGTGATGTCAATATCGGTGAGCCGAAAGCATTGATCGGTTTTGCTGGACGTCGTGTTATCGAACAAACGGTGCGTGAAGATTTACCTGAAGGTTTCCAGCGCAGTGAATTCTTACTAGAGCATGGTGCGATTGATATGATTGTTGATCGTCGTGAAATGCGTCAACGTGTTGGTAGCTTAATTGCAAAACTGACCAACAACACTTCACCTTTGGTGGTTTCTGTCAATGATTCACCAAATGAAGAAGACTACACTGTACCAGAAGTGACAGAAAAAGGTTAAAGTAGACCCTAACAGATAACCACAACTTTGGTTTTAGTTAGATGAGTCAAAACCCAATCCCTCAAGCCACATCCTCTTTAGCGGTGTGGCTTGATTATTTATCAAGCATTCATACTTCTTCAATCGATCTTGGCTTAGAGCGCGTTCAAGCGGTCGCTGAGAAAGCCAAACTTACCAAACCTGCTCAAACCGTCATTACCGTTGCTGGCACTAATGGTAAAGGTTCGACATGCGCTTTAATGGAAGCCATCTTACTCGATGCTGGCTATTCCGTTGGTGTATACAGCTCACCCCACCTTATTCGTTACAATGAGCGCGTTCGCATTAATGGTGAAGATTTAGGTGATAAAAAGCATGTAGAAGCTTTTTCTTATATCGAGCAGCAACGCGAAGATATCTCCCTAAGTTTTTTTGAATTCGGTACATTAGCGGCATTACGTGCATTCCAAACAGAAAATGTTGATGTTGTGTTGCTTGAAGTGGGACTTGGTGGCCGACTGGATGCGACCAATGTTGTGGACCACGATGTGTCAGTGATAACTAGTCTGGCTGTCGATCATGTTGATTGGCTAGGTGATGACATCAATGTTATTGGCTTTGAGAAGGCAGGTATTTTTCGCTCAGCTAAACCAGCGATTTGTGGACAACCGAAACCGCCAGCAACAGTTGCTGCCCATGCGGATGATATTGGAGCCGAATTTTTCCAAGTTGGAATTCAGTTCGACTATAAATTGATTGACGCTGATCTGTGGGAATGGCGCAGTGGTCCATACTTATTAGAAGAGTTACCTGTACCAGCGTTACCTCTCCCTAATGCAGCAACAGCATTGATGGCGTTAGGATGTGCAGGCTTAGATCTTAGTGATGTAAACATTGTAAGTGGTTTAAAAAACGCAAAGCTTCCAGGTCGCATGCAAGTTATTGATACTCAGCCAACCATACTACTTGATGTTGCACACAACCCTCACTCTGCAGAGTACTTGGTGAAGCGTATTCAATCCCAGTATCCAGACAAAACCATCCATATGGTGGTTGCCATGCTTCATGATAAAGATATTGAAGCGACGTTAAAGGCTCTCTCAGATCTATCACCTACTTGGTATCCTGCTTCTTTGACGGGGCCGAGAGCGGCAAGTGCCCAAGAACTGACCAAGTTCTTACCAACTGGCGTCTCAGAATATCAAAATCCAGTAGAAGCCTTTGAAAGCGCGATGACAAAAGTCGGCGAACAGGATGTAATAATTGTTGTAGGTTCATTCCATACTGTCGGAGAAGTGTTAGAGCACTGGCAGAACAAAGGAGATTAAATGGCAAGTAAATTTCAAAACCGTTTAGTTGGTACCATTATTTTGGTTGCGGTTGGGGTCATCGTATTGCCAGATGTATTGGATGGTAAGAAGACCCACTATAAAGAAGAGATTGCCAGCATCCCGATTAAGCCTGAACTGGATAGCGACATCGAGTCGTTTGAAGTGTTTGAGCCTGAAGATGATAGTGCAAGTTTACCTGACTCTCCAGTTGAGGTTGTGGTTGAACCCCAACCTGAGCGTAAAGAGGAGCCAGTTAAAGAGGTTAAGCCTACGGTGGTTGAGCCCAAGCCTTTACCGGTGAAGGTCAAGCCAGTTCCGGAGAAAAATGAGTATCAAGATAGCGGTTGGATTATCCAATTGATGGCTCTAAAAAATGCGGAGAATGCACAAAGTGTTGTCAAGGATCTACAAAAACGCGGCTATCAGGCTCATAGCAAAATAGAAAATGGGTTTACTCGAATAATTATTGGTCCGGATGTATCCAAGAGCAAGCTTGAGCGTCAGATTATTGAACTGGAAAAAATTACCGGCTCAAAAGGTCGATTGCTCAAATTTAAACCACTAAATCCTTAAGAAAACGTTTGCGTCAGCATTTTTTCTGTTAAAATGCGCGCCAACTTAAGATGTGAATTTTCATGAATTGGTTAGATATTGTCATTTTAAGTGTGATCGGCCTATCGGCTTTGATCAGTTTAGTCCGTGGTTTCGCTAAGGAAGCCTTGTCGTTGGTTATCTGGTTTGGTGCTTTTTTTGTCGCTAGCCAATACTACGCTAAATTAGCTGTGTATTTCTCCAACATACAAGATGACCTCATTCGAAACGGTGCGGCGATTGCAGCCTTGTTTGTTGCTACGCTAATTGTGGGAGCCATTGTAAATTACGTGATTGCCCAATTAGTTCAAAAAACAGGTCTTTCAGGAACCGATCGTGTATTAGGAATCGTATTTGGTGCCTTACGTGGTGTCCTGATAGTGTCGGCTGCATTGTTTTTTATGGATGCGTTTACATCGTTTCCAGATTCAGAGTGGTGGAGAGGATCGCAATTGGTTCCAGAATTTAGTCGAATCATTGCGCCATTCTTCGAGCACTTGCAAGCAACATCTAGTTTCTTATCTGGCGCGTTATAACGCGCCAGTCATTGTCGCAAATCGAGGGTTAGGACATGTGTGGTATTGTTGGAATCGTGGGCGCAACGCCTGTAAATCAGTCTATCTATGACGCATTGACTGTCTTGCAGCATCGTGGCCAAGATGCCGCGGGTATTTGTACCATAGAAAGCAATCGTTTTCGTCTGAGAAAGGCGAACGGTCTAGTGAAGGATGTGTTTGAAGCAAAACACATGCAAAGGCTGCAAGGGAATGTCGGTATTGGTCATGTTCGTTACCCAACCGCTGGTAGTTCAAGTGCCTCTGAAGCACAGCCTTTCTACGTGAACTCTCCTTTTGGTATCAGCTTGGCTCACAACGGTAACCTGACAAATGCGGCTGAAATTCGTGAAAAACTGTTTGAGAAAGATCGCCGTCACATCAATACAACATCTGATTCTGAAGTCTTGTTGAATGTGTTAGCGCATGAAATTGATACGGTAAAAGGCAACGTGAATTCTGATGATGTGTTTCGTGCAGTGACGAATGTACATCGTACTATTCGCGGAGCGTATGCGGTAACCGCTATGATTATTGGTCATGGTATGGTTGCTTTTCGTGATCCAAATGGTATTCGCCCTCTATGCCTTGGTAAGCGTGAAGTTGCTGGACGCACGGAATATATGGTGGCTTCTGAGTCCGTTGCTTTGGATGCCGTTGGTTTTGATTTTGTCCGTGATGTCGCTCCAGGTGAAGCCATCTATGCCACTTTTGACGGTGAATTGTATACCAAGCAATGCGCTGATAACCCATCTCTCAACCCTTGTATTTTTGAATTTGTTTACTTTGCACGTCCTGATTCGTTTATCGATAAAATTTCGGTTTATAGCGCTCGTGTTGAAATGGGTAAAAAATTAGGTGACCGCATTCGTGACGAATACGCTGATTTAGATATCGATGTTGTTATCCCAATTCCTGAAACGTCGTGCGATATTGCGCTGCAAATCGCTCAAGCGATTGATAAGCCATACCGTCAGGGGTTTGTGAAGAACCGTTATGTCGGCCGTACGTTTATCATGCCGGGTCAGCAGCAACGTAAGAAATCAGTACGTCGTAAACTCAATGCCATTCGTTCAGAGTTTAAAGATAAAAATGTTTTGCTAGTGGATGACTCTATTGTTCGCGGTACGACATCAGAACAGATTGTAGAGATGGCTCGTGACTCTGGAGCTAAGAAAGTATTTATGGTGTCAGCTGCGCCGGAAATCCGTTTCCCGAATGTGTATGGTATTGATATGCCGAGCGCGCATGAACTGATTGCTCACGGTCGAGATAACGATGCTATCTGTAAACAGATTGGTGCTGATGAGCTTATCTTCCAAACATTAGAAGATTTAGTGAGTGCAGTAGGGCAAGGGAATAGCGACATTAAGGTATTTGAAACATCAGTATTTAGTGGTGAATATGTTACTGGTGATATCGACCAGAAGTATTTAGATTTCTTGGAGTCACTGCGTGGCGATGATGCGAAAACTCAACGAGAGATCCAACAAGACCTTGCAAACCTAGAATTGCATAATGAAGGTGCATAGGCGTTGATAAAAAGGCTTCCAATCGGAAGCCTTTTTTAATGCCCTAACGTTTGAACTGACTCAGCATAAACATCATTGTTGCACTAATAACAACAGAAGGGCCTGCTGGAGTGTCAAAATGCCATGAAAGGCTGAGGCCACACAATACAGCGAGTGCTCCTATGGCTGAAGCTAATGCGGCCATTTGTTCGGGTGTTCCTGCAAAGCGTCTTGCTGTTGCTGCTGGGATAATGAGCAATGATGTCATGATCAGGGCCCCGACAAACTTCATTCCTACGGCGATAACAACCCCCACCATAAGCATCAATAATAACCGCATTAAATCGACATTATGACCATCAACAGCGGCGAGCTTTTCATTGACAGTAGTTGATAGCAATGGGCGCCAGAAAGCCATTAGTACGAGGGAAACGCAGGCGACACCGGAATAGATGAACAAAAGATCAGATGATGAAACAGCGAGTAAATCACCAAATAAATAGCTCATCAAATCGATACGGACATTATCGAGGAAGCTGACCGCCACCAAACCAATAGAGAGTGAGCTATGGGCGAGTATGCCCAATAAGGTATCTGTAGCAACCAGTTTTTGTTTTTGTAACGTGACCAATAGAACGGCAAGTGCCAAACAACAGATTAATAAAGCAAGGTACAAGTTAATATCAAACAAGAACCCTAATGCTAAACCCATTAAAGAAGCATGAGCAAGAGTGTCGCCAAAGTATGCCATTTTGCGCCAAACAACAAAGGAACCAAGTGGTCCGGCGATAAGAGCAATACCGAGGCCGGCAAAAATAGACGGTAACAAAAACTCAATCATGATGATGGTGACCGTGGGTGTGATGAGCACAGTTCTCTGCATCCCCAGAAACGGGTTGCCCAGATAGATCGTGATGATGGTGATCGTGTTGGTGATGATATAACGCTAAGGTTTCTTGGCGTGCGTTGCCAAATAACGCAATGTACTTAGGGTGTTGTGTTATTGCCGCAGGAGAACCTGAGCAACAAACATGATGGTGTAGGCATATCACATCGTCAGTTTTCGCCATAACCAGATGAAGATCATGTGAAACCATAAATACACCACAATTAAATCTATGGCGAAGAGTATCAATCAGATCATAGAGATCAATTTGACCTTGAACATCCACACCTTGTGCTGGTTCATCCAAAACAAGCAGATCAGGCCTGCGAAGTAGTGCTCTAGACAGCAAGACTCGTTGGTTTTCACCACCAGAGAGTGAGTGCATATTTGCATCTAGTAAATGTTCAGCCCCAACAAGCTTAAGGGCATCAAGTAATTCCTGTTTACTGAATCGCCCCGCTAAACAAAGAAAACGGCGCACACTGAGAGGCAGCGAGTCATTTAACTTCAGCTTTTGTGGGACATAACCAATTTTTAGTCCCTTTGATTTTTTGAGAGTGCCTGTGTATTGGGTTTGCAAGCCAAGTAATACTTTTACGAGAGTAGACTTACCTGCACCATTGGGGCCAATTAGTGTAGTGATTTCACCACGTTTAATGGTTAAGGAGACGTTTTCAAGAACCGCTCGGTCATCAAATTGGACACCGATCTGGTTCAACTCGACTAAGGTCGACATGAATGGAACTCATTTGCAATTCTGTATTGTTATAATGTAACATCCGTTCCACTTCAAAGCCATCAGAAATCATTGGGTAAATTATGAAACGTTATGTTTTTTTGCTGGTATCGCTACTGATCACTTCTGTTAGCGTACAGGCAAAAGAAATTTTGACGAGTATTAAGCCAATTCAACTTATTACTTGGGAAATTACAAAAGGTATCAGCCAGCCAGACGTATTACTGGGTAACAACACATCGCCACATGACTATGCATTAAAGCCTTCAGATGTTAAGCGCCTTAAGAAGGCGGATTTGGTTATTTGGTTTGGTCAGGATTTAGAGCCATTTTTGACTAAGGTTTTGGAACAACAACCGACCGTACTGACTCTAAGCTCAATTAAAGGTTTAGCATTGCGTGAGTATGAAGGTGGGCATCACGAGCATGAAGGTCATCATCATGGCAGTCATGACCCCCATTTTTGGCTAGGGAAACGAACAACCCTACAAGTGGCGCTTGCGATTAGTGAAAAACTTGCACAAGTGGACCCTGACAATGGAGCTAAGTATCAAGCGAACTTTGCTGAGTTTGAGCAAAATATTAAGCAAGTTTCACTAGAGATTGAACAACGTCTTCAACCAGTTGAAGAAAAAGGTTACTACGTATTTCACGATGCATACGGATATTTTGAACAAGATTATCAGTTAAACCACTTAGGGCATTTTACCGTGAGTCCAGATCGTAAGCCTGGTGCAAAGACACTGATTCAGATCCGTAAGTCACTAGCAAATAATGATGCTAAGTGTGTGTTCAGTGAACCACAGTTTACACCTGCTGTTATCAAGTCTGTCACTCGTGGGAGTAATGTAAATGTTGGTATTCTAGATCCAGTAGCCAGTGATATCACTATCCAAGACGGGGCCTACTTCCAGTTCTTAACCGATTTATCTAAACGATTTACTGAGTGTCTTGCTAATTAAAAAGTATCACAAGAGGGAGTTATACACACGCTCTCTCTCATTGTGATCTCACCTTTAATTCCTCCATTCCCTACATCTAATTACTTGTTAATAAACTAGAATCTAAGATAATTCAAAAACAAAAATATTTATTTTTATTGATTGCTTAGCTGTTAGGAAATAACTGGTGTTTAGATACCTATGCTTTCTGTTGTTTGCCGTATCACTCAATGTGCAAGCAGTGGATGATTCCCCGTCTGTTTTTTACCCTTTGCCAACTCAGGCTCAGGGCAAAGTTTTTGCGGCTAAGCAACTGTTTCTTGCCAATGATGGTGGCTTGTGGATGCAAGATGTTCGTAACCAAGTCCTATTCTATGATGGACAGAATATTGCACCGAAATCAGGCTCAGTTCTCAAGTACGATCAAGAGAAGATCGCTTATCTCGATAATGCATTCTGGTCCTTTGTTGACAACGAAATATACAAAACAATCCCAAATCACGAGCGCGAGCTTGTTTTTAGCCTGATGCCGGGCATTGAAATTAAAAATATCGGTGCATCTAAACGGTATATTTGGGTTTCAGACGAAACCAATTTTTATACTTATCAGATTGATACAGGAGAGTTCCATAGCTATTCGCTGATGGAGCTATATCAATATACTCAGTCCAGTAAGATCAGTATTAACGATGCTCAGTTAATCCTATCAAAATGGGTTTTAGCCACCAACGCAGGCGTTTACCTCTCGGAAGGAGGGCACTTTAGCCATATCCCCAGCTCGGGTAAAACCTATGTGGAAAAACTGTACTTTTCTGACAAACGCCGTGAGTTAATCGTTGGTTCACGGGAAGGGGCGCTGATTTTTGATATACAGAATTCTGTTGAGCCCGTTGCTCATGTTGCGACATCTCATGTGTTATCTATTGCTGAAACCGATAGAGAGTATTGGATTGGCACGAAGAGAGGCTTGTTTATTTACTCGTTCATGACCGGGGAAATTTCTAGGTTAAATAGCCGTAACTTACCTGGTTATACCTTGTCGGGGGGTAAAATTTACTCTTTGGTGAATGACCATGTTGGCGGAATATGGCTAGCAACAGACCGAGGAATTCGTTACGCCTCGTTGTTTGGTGACAAGTTTAAGCGATTCTCAACCCAGTTTATGGCACAGGGGATACGTAATGAGAACATGCAGGAAATTATCAAACGCTCAAAACAAGATGCGTATTGGTTAGGCTCAAATAAAGGTGTTTACAGTGTCACTTTAGATCGGTCAATACGATATCAGCAGTACTATCAAGGTAAGGTTAACGAGTTAAGGGAAAGCCATGGGCAACTTTGGCTTGCTACAGACAACGGATTACGCTGTTTAGATGCTGTTACCGGAAAAAATACCAGCCATATGTTGCCAGAGATCGTGAAACAGTCCGCGGTTGAGCATGTTGACATTAGTGAAGATGGCTTGCTCTGGGGAGGAAATAGACATCAGCTTTGGAGTTTTGATTTAAACACGAAAGAGTATACCGATTATGGTAGTGACTGGCTGTTAAGTAATCAATCTAACGTTAGAATTTCTGAAATAAAAGCCTTTAACAACAATATCTTGGCAATAGGTACGGATCATGGCATCTACCTTGTTCGAGATGGCAAGGTGCGTTATATCGCTGATACTCATCGTTATGGACAAGTTGCTAGCCTAGTGGATGTCGATGGGGAGTATGTGTGGGCGGCAAGTAGCTACGGTTTGTTCCGTGTGGATCTGTTCCAAGATGTAGTTCAGAAGCTACCGCTTGCAGATGACTACGTTACTCCCAAGTGTTTGCTCAGCAATTCTGATGGCGTGTGGCTAGCAACTTCATCAGGGTTGTCTCGCTACACTTCCCAAGGTTCATTAGAAGGCGAATTTGGCCCGCCTTTTGGTTTGATTAACAACGAGTTCCTTACGGATATTTGCACTAATGGTGGGGATAAAGGGCAAGACTTGGTGTTTGGCTCTCGATTTGGCTTAATCAAAGTCGATTCTCCAGAGTTGTTGACCAGTTCACTTCCTGACACTCGGGTGATATTGAGTCAGGTTAAAGTGAACCGGAAGCTCATATCATTAGGCGCTTCAATCGTAGATAAACCAAGTTTTGTATACGGTGATTCGATTGGTTTTCAGTTTGGTGTTATTCCTCAGGTCAGTAATCTAAGTCTTGAATATCGATTGAATGGTGACGATAGCTGGCGCGTGTTAGACGGCTTTCAGTTGACCGTTGACCATTTGATGCCGGGTGACTATCAATTGGCTGTGCGCCGCATCATTAATGATCGGGAACGAAGTCAGGAAAATACATTCTATTTTCAGGTGCTTGAACCTTGGTATTTTACCTCTTATGCCATCGCGACTTATGTGTTGTTGGTGGTGACGGCTTTGGCCGGGGTCGTCTATTGGCGTTCGCGTATTATGGCTCGAACCAATAAGGTCTTGAAAGCCCAAGTAGCGCTTAAAACAAATCAGTTGAGGCACCAAAGTCGTATCCTCGTATCCAATAACCATCAGCTACGAAAGCAATTACAGGTGCGTCGGATCATCTTTAGCCAAGTCGTGCAGCAACTCAAAGATAAGTTGAACAAGACAGCGAATAACCTTCAAGGTGACGAGCAACTAGAACGCCAAAAATTAGTGAGGAGCCTTTCTAGTGAGCTAGAAATGTTATTGAATGTTCATACTGACAATAAAGGAATCTCCCCGCTTTATAATTTAGGTCTCGTTGTCTCTTCAGTGCTATCTGGCTGGGAAGAAGAGTTTACCAAGATGGGCTTGAGTGTGGAAACTGACATCGGTCAGCATTCCAATCTCTATATCGTTCTTGATTATTTTAATCTTGATGAAGTGTTTAGCATTCTCTTTGACAGTTTAATTAAGCGTAGCTACAGAAATCAGATTGTTACGATAACAATTCAAGCTGTTAATGAACGAGTACGGCTATCTATGTTGGACCAAGGTAATAAGATTGATAGTAGTGCCACAGGGCCTATTAATTGGACGGAGTTACGTACTTTGGTAGAACAAAGTGGTGGCGAAATGAATTTACATACGTCTGATGAAAGGAATTTGATTGAGTTAAGTTGGGTATGCAGAAAAGTATTTGATGAATCGTCTGTAGTTGATGCAATTGAACCATCAGAGCAAGAGGAATCGATACCAACGGATCCTTGGATTGAAAAGTTAGAGCAGTTAGTGCATCAACATTATTCCGATTCTGAGTTTGGTACTTCGCAGGCTGCGAAATTAATGTATGTCTCGGAGCGCAGTTTACAAAGGCGTTTTAAATCATCGATGTCACGAACATTTAAAGACTATCTTAATGAAGTTCGGTTAGATTACGCTTGTCGCCGTCTCCTTGCAGGAGAAAAAGTGTCTGAGGTGGCATTTGAGTGTGGTTTTAATGACCCTTCCTACTTTAGCCAACGTTTTAAGCATCGTTTCGGTGTTTCCCCTTCGCAATTTGTCGAAGCTCAAGAAAGTGATGATACCTATTTAGTTTAAGATAGGTGGTATTCATGATAATCCTTACAGTAAACACAAGCTCAAAGTTCATTGGAGCATAGTAGCTTGCTTAATTCCGATAAGTACCTGAATTGATTCTCTTCAAGCTGATATGAGCGAGTAGCACCTACTTGCTAGCATTTCTTTTGGTTCTATTTCGTTGAAGGTTCGTCGTGTCCACTATTGTGGTTCAGAACTACAGAGCTTCTGTAATAGGTTTTCATCTGTATGCATATACGAGACGTGTCTAGATCAAGATTATGAGTGAGCAAAGCTAATTTGGGGTGAAGGCTGATGGTTTTAAGAAAGATAATTGAAAGGTAAGAAAAAAAATATCGTGGTATAGCCGGGGGACTATACCACGGGTGTCAATGACACCTTCGCTTGCTGCCGGAGTGGTGCGGGCGCACCACCTCTGGAATTCATTTGTCGGTTAGGAGCATTTCCCTCTCGACGTGGTTAACTATACGACCCTTGACTTATTTTACTTATAAAATTAACGCCATTGTGTCATAAGAAATGCGACAAGTTACCTAACTGGCTGATTAATTTAAATTATTTTTGATTATTTTATGTTTCGGTAAGGTGGTTTGTTGAATTGAAATAATGGAGCTCGAATAGTTTTAACGTTTTTTACGTATCGATTTTTAACGAAAGTGACATCTCACAATTGCAAATATTGATTTTGAACAAGACTGAAGCCTTTACTAGAGAGTATTATGTTAAGTGTGAATAAAAACATTTCTCATTACTACTACAAATACACTTATTATGAAGCTATCAGAATTACAGCAAGGTCAAGAAGCAGTGATCACTGGGTACAGTGAGCTCTCACAAGATGTCAGAAAGAAACTTATGGTGATGGGGTTATTGCCAAATACCAAAGTTAGCTTGATTCGCCGAGCACCAATGGGTGACCCACTACAAGTTGAAGTGAGAGGCGTATCAATGGCGGTGCGTAATAGCATTGCTGGTGCCATCAATGTCGAGGTGCAAGCGTAATGCAGTACAATATTTTAACTGTTGGTAACCCAAACTCTGGTAAAACAACCTTATTCAATGGTTTGACAGGTGCAAAGCAGCAAGTTGGTAACTGGGCTGGTGTCACTGTTGAAAAGAAAACGGGTCGCTATAGTCACTCTGGGGATGACTTTCTTCTTACAGACTTGCCAGGTATTTATGCGCTTGATAGTGGTAATGATGGCAACAGTATTGATGAATCCATTGCTGCTCGTGCCGTTTTAACGCACCCAGCGGATTTAATTATTAATGTTGTTGACGCAACATGCTTAGAACGCAGTCTGTACATGACGCTTCAACTGCGCGAGCTCGGCAGGCCGATGGTGGTTGTGCTGAACAAAATGGACGCCCTAAAGAGAGAGCGTCAAAACATTGATTTAAAAGCATTAGAAAAGATGCTGGGGTGTCCGGTATTTTCACTGTCTGCTAACAGTAAAGGCCAAGTGGTTCGTTTCAAAGAGAAGTTACATAAGACGTTGGTTCAAGGTGTTGCTTTAAAAGAAATGAATTTAACCTACGGCCAGGCATTTGAAGAAGCCATTAGTAAAGTCGAGGGTGTTTTCACAAACCAAGACGTATCTGCAAGGGCTCTTGCGATCCGAGCACTTGAAAATGACTTACTGGTGATCAATCCTTTACCAGAATCTGAGCGTGAGCTAATTCGTTCAAGTCAGCAGCAACTGGATCTGGATATTGATTTGCATGTCGCGGATTCTAAATACACGTTTTTACATGAAAGCTGTAAGTCAATCCGTCGCAGCGAAGGTAAGCTTAGCCGAAGCTTTACTGAAAAAGTCGATCAGTTCGTTTTAAATAAGTGGATCGGTGTTCCTTTCTTCTTCTTAGTGATGTACTTGATGTTTATGTTCTCAATTAACATCGGTAGTGCATTTATTGACTTCTTTGATATTGGTGTTGGGGCCTTATTGGTTGATGGTGGTCACTATCTTCTTGATGATCATCTCCCTGTTTGGCTCGTAACTCTTATTGCTAACGGTGTTGGCGGTGGTATTCAAACCGTTGCGACCTTTATTCCTGTCATTGCCTGCTTGTATCTTTTCCTTGCGGTACTTGAAAGTTCTGGTTACATGTCCCGTGCTGCGTTTGTACTGGACAAAGTGATGCAAAAAATAGGGCTGCCTGGTAAAGCGTTTGTTCCTTTAGTTCTTGGTTTTGGTTGTAACGTACCGGCTATTATGGCAACGCGTACGTTGGATCAAGAGCGCGAACGTAAACTAGCAGCGTCAATGGCTCCGTTCATGTCTTGTGGTGCACGCCTTCCTGTGTATGCACTTTTTGCAGCGGCTTTCTTTCCTGAAAGTGGGCAAAATGTCGTATTTGCCTTATACCTTCTAGGGATCGCAGCAGCAGTATTTACTGGCTTAGTTCTAAAAAGTACCCTTTACCCGGGTGCAAGCGACAGCTTGGTGATGGAAATGCCAGATTACGAGTTGCCAACGATGCAAAACGTAATGATCAAAACTTGGCAGAAGCTAAAGCGTTTTGTTCTTGGTGCCGGGAAAACAATCGTAGTGGTGGTTACGATTCTCAGCTTCTTGAACTCAGTGGGTATGGATGGTTCTTTTGGTAACGAAGACAGTGAAAACTCCGTGTTATCAAAGGCTGCTCAAGTCGTGACGCCAGTTTTTGAACCGATTGGTGTAGAAGCTGATAACTGGCCCGCGACGGTAGGTATTATTACGGGTATTTTCGCTAAAGAAGCTGTTGTTGGTACGTTAAACAACTTGTATACCAGCGTAGAAGGGGAAGATGCCGAGTTTGATCTGCTTGCTAGTCTTGAAGAAGCAGTGATGACAATTCCTGAAAACTTATCTGGTTTGAGTTATGGCGATCCTCTGGGTATTGAAGTCGGTGACCTAACTGATGCGAATGGTGTTGCTGAGGAGCAAGAAGTCGATGCTTCTATCTTTGGAAATATTAAAGCGCACTTCGCTTCGGGTAACGCAGCGTTCGCTTACCTAATCTTTATCTTACTGTACACCCCGTGTGTTGCAGCGATGGGTGCGTACGTAAGAGAGTTTGGTCAGAAATATGCTCGCTTCATCGCCGTATGGACGATGGGCTTAGCGTATGGTAGCGCGGCGTTATATAACCAAATTACCCATTTTTCAGAGTCGCCTGTGAGTAGCTCGATTTGGATCGTGAGCATTATTGTGGTGAGTTTCATTATTTTCCGCATGTTGAAAGTGGCTGGCAAAAAACAACAAGTCGCTTTTGAGGCAACAACAGCATGATTTTGTCAGAGTTGAAGCAATATATCGCTGATCACGGTATGGCTACGCGGGTAGAACTCGCGAAGAAATATGCGTTAAGCGAAGATGGTGTGGATGCGATGCTCGCGATATGGATTCGCAAAAATGTTATCTCGCGTACTGAAGATACGAATGCACAGCAGAAAGTAACCCGAGTACGCTACGCTCTCAACCGAAATGATGCATTGTCACTGAACGTGACTTTATAAGAACATCGTTTTTATTTAGAAAAGCCGCTCATTAGAGCGGCTTTTTTTATGATTAAGCTTTGGTAAATAGTGAGCTTAACGACAAGACGTTGCCAATGCGAGTCTGCAGTTGATGTTGCTCATCTGCTGTTCTGAATTCACCTTTTGTATTCCCCCATACTGGTCCTGGCCAAGCCACATCGTCTTGGAAGCGGGCGATATGGTGAATGTGAAGCTGTGGAACCATATTACCTAGAGCGCCAAGATTTAGTTTATCTGGCTGGAAGGTCGCTTCTAGAGCTTGGCTTACAGCTTGAGATTCTAACAAGAATTGTTGTTGCTCTTGCATAGGCAAATGATGCAGCTCTTTTAGATTGGCACGCTGAGGGACTAAGATGACCCAAGGCACTGCATTGTCTTTATGCAGCAGTGCTACACACAATGGGAAGTGGCCGATGATGGAAGTATCTTTTGCCAATTGAGGGTGCAGTTCAAAACTCATTATCATTTTCCATTTTGCATTGAATGAAGTCAGTATACGCCAGATAAAACAAAAGGTTGACGCTTTCACGCCAACCTTTCTGATTATCTTAAAGCTTGATGTTTAATTACATGCGCTCTAGCGTTTCGATACCTAGCAGAGATAGACCTTGCTTAATCGTCTTCGCTGTAAGTGCCGCAAGTTTTAGGCGACTCTGCTTCACTGATTCATCTTCAGTGTTAAGAATTGGGCACGCTTCGTAGAAGCTTGAGAACTGACCTGCTAGTTCGAATAGGTAGCTACACATGATGTGTGGTTGACCTTCACGAGCAACAGATTGTACCGCTTCTTCAAACTGTAGAAGTTTAGCGATTAGTGCTTTTTCTTTATCTTCAGTCACTTTGATTTCGCCTACTAGGTTATCCATAGAGATACCCGCTTTAGCGAAGATAGAAGATACACGAGTGTAAGCGTACTGCATGTAAGGCGCTGTGTTTCCTTCAAACGCAAGCATGTTGTCCCAGTCAAACACGTAGTCTGTAGTACGGTGCTTAGAAAGGTCAGCGTACTTAACTGCAGCCATCGCTACTGTGTTCGCGATGTTGGCTTTTTCGTCTGCGTCTAGCTCTGGGTTTTTCGATTCAATCAGCTTGATTGCACGCTCTTGAGCTTCATCAAGAAGATCCGCTAAACGAACCGTACCACCTGCACGAGTCTTGAATGGACGACCATCTTTACCTAGCATCATGCCGAATGCGTGGTGCTCTAGTGATACTTCTTCTGGCACATAACCCGCTTTTCGAACGATAGTCCAAGCTTGCATGAGGTGTTGGTGCTGACGTGAGTCGATGAAGTAAAGTACGCGGTCAGCGCCTAGTGTTTCGTAACGGTACTTAGCACAGGCGATATCCGTAGTGGTGTATAGGAAGCCACCATCACGTTTTTGGATGATTACACCCATCGCTTCGCCATCTTTGTTTTTGTACTCTTCTAGGAATACAACCTGAGCGCCGTCATCTTCTTGTGCCAGACCTTGTTGTTTAAGGTCAGCAACGATGCCCGGTAGCATGTCGTTGTACATGCTCTCACCCATAACGTCGTCACGAGTAAGAGAGACGTTTAGGCGGTCGTAGTTACGTTGGTTTTGAACCATAGTAACGTCAACAAGCTTCTTCCACATCTCTGCACAGTACTCATCGCCGCTCTGTAGTTTCACTACGTAGTTACGTGCGCGAACTGCGAACTCTTCGTCTTCGTCGTATAGCTTTTTCGATTCACGGTAGAAGGCTTCAAGGTCAGACAGTTCCATTGAAACTTCGCCAGACTCTTTTTGTACGCGCTCTAGGTTAGCGATAAGCATGCCGAACTGAGTACCCCAGTCACCGATGTGGTTAGCACGAATCACTTTGTGACCTAGGAATTCAAGGGTACGAACAACTGCATCACCGATGATAGTCGAACGTAGGTGACCAACGTGCATCTCTTTAGCAACGTTTGGAGCCGAGTAATCAGCAACAATTGTTTTCTGTTCTTCAGCAGCAACACCTAAGCGTGAATCAGACAGGGCTAGCTCTGCTTGCTTAGCAAGGAATTCTTCACTTAGGAAAATATTGATAAAGCCAGGGCCTGCGATTTCTGTTTTACTCGCAATACCGTCAAGATCTAGAACATCCAATACTTTTTGTGCAAATTCGCGTGGATTCGTGCCTAATTTTTTTGCAACGCCCATCACACCATTTGCTTGGTAATCACCAAACTGTGGTTTTGCAGATTGACGAACTGCCGCAGGACTGCCTGCAGGTGCGCCAGCGGCTTCTAAAGCCTGAGATACTTTGTCGTTAATAAGTGCTTGGATATTCACACGCGCTTCCTTCAATTCTCGGGAATTGGTTGGGTATGCATTCTTAATGTTCCGCTTTGCTGTGGGTATTTACGGAATAATATCCATCTCAACGGAATGAATGCATATCTCGATCTAGTTCATAATTTGGCGCACATAATACCAACTTTATTGCTTGGCTTATAGGGAGTAATTTGGGAAATTTTCTACTTTTCCTGATGATCTTGTTAGTATTGCGGAAAAATCAACGTTTTGGATGGATTAAAATGTCACAAGCACTGTTAGATGCGGAATTAATGCCAGCTCAGATGAAAGGTAAACTGACGGATTTTATGCATAAAATTCAAGATTTAAGCGAGATTTTGCATATTAATTTGGCAGGCTTTCAAGCCGATCATATTGCGCTTCGGATCAACGATGTTCAATTGGCAAAACTGGCACATATGGAGTGGCTAAAGCAAGCAAACGAGCTGTCAAATGCCCAAATAAACGGTCGTCCAATTATTGTCATGGCTTTTAACCAACCATTGGAGACCGATTTTGGTCCGATTGAGTGCTTAGAGCTGCCTTACCCGGCTCCAGGTAAACAATACCCGGAACAGAGTTGGGAACATGTGGAGTTTGTCATCCCTTCAACGGCGTTAACTGCAGAAGCGTATTTGGAAGATATTCAGGCCCATTTCCCTAAGCTAGCTGAAAACTGGGCTAGGTTGAGTGAACAAGGGGTGAAAATAAAGCTCTCCAGCCCAAAAGGGGAAGGAGAGCGATTAAATAATCCGACGGTTGCCTTTAAGTGGCAAGGGGTGTGTATTAAGCTTCACCCACATTCACTTAAGACAATTGTGGCATCCGAGCAAGCTTAAGTTGCTAACCGAGCTCAGTGTCTTTGGGTCGTAGTTGAAATTCCTCAATCGATCCAATCTCTAAACCAATACTGAGCTTCTCTTCATCATCATGCGCGTTGCCTTGAGTGTGCATGATGAGGCGATTTGCGGTGCGAGGCTTGAGCTGATTCACCACGAACCGGATCATGTCGCTGCGTGAAAGCGGTTTGAGTTCCTCTAACACCTTTTCACGCTGGTTAAACTCGCAATCCTTGTTACCAATGGCGACCCAAAGGCGCTGTGCTCGTCCTCTCAGCGTTGTATCTGGTGTCGCGATTTGGTTCCATAATCCGCGTTTGCTCGAATGCCATTGGTATTCATTGAGCTCTAATAACACCATATAAAAGGCATTGAGAAATTCATCAATTGAATTGAGCAGTTCACTGGGCGCAGCATTTGGTGATTGCACATATAGAACGATCCCAGGATGTTTGTTGAGTGGCATGTTACCTGTCCCCACCATATATCCGAGTTGCTGTTTGGTGCGGATCTCATGGAAGAAAGTTGCAGACATCAAGTGATTTGCCAGTGAATAGAGGGCAATGTTTCTTGGTGATGTATCTTCACATTGATAGTAAAGCACGATCGCAGAATCTTCTTGATCACAATGAACTTCTTTTTGAAAGGTTCCATTTTCACCAAGCATGATCAGCGGTCTGAGGGATTCTTGATAAGTCTGGTTTTTTACTCGTAAGGCGTCTTTTAATGTGTTGCCAAGTTGATAAGCGGCTTGTTTGTCCCAGTCTCCATAGACAAACATTTCAACATGTAATGTTGTTAGTATTTTGTCTACAAATGGTGCTAGTTCTTCAACTTCTATCCCTTCTAAAGCTTCTAGCAAGGCATGATAAGGAGGGTTGTTTGGTTGAAGAATACCTGTCATTGCATTGAAAAGTTGCGATATTGGACGATCTTGTGAAGAGTTACGCCAGTTTCTTAGCAGCTGCGTCTTTATGGTTTCGAAACGCTTAGCATTGAACTCTCGCTGAGCAAAGCGAGCCAAAATCATTTTCATTAGCTCAGGTTGTTTTTGACTAAATCCAGAAATCGTCAGTGTCACGCCGCCTTGGTGTGCATACATGTTATAACCCATGCCTGCTATTTCAGCTTGATAGGTCTCTTTTGCTAACGAATCAAGAAACATCTCAACACATAGGCGTGTCATGACGATGTTTCTTGGATTTTCGACTGCATAAGGGCTATCAATGGCAACGTAGACCACGCCTTTAGGTACGCGAAATTCTGTATCTTGCATGTGCCAGAGTTTGAAACCGGGCAGTTCTTCGATCACATGTGGCGTTGTGATCTGCTCTTCGATTGCTTTAGGTTCTAAATCGTAGCAAATGAATGGGTTTCTATCTGGGAGTGAAAATGACAGCGCACTGCGTTGCTTAAAGTGTTCAATCTGGGTGGTGGTAAAAGGCTTGACGGAATATGGGGTGAAATACCACTTCGCTTCACGATCGTATGTTTGCCCTTGCGCGACTAAAGTGACACGAACGTTCTCAATGCACAATTGTTCAATAAGCGAACGTAACAAGGTTTCTTGATACTCAACCATCATGTAGTCACCATAAATGGTATGCTCTGAAGCGTAGTGCTGCATATTGACTACGAGGTGACTGACAAGATCCATCGGGCGAGTTGGCTCTTGGAATTGGAAGGCAGACTCAAGTACGGCCTGTTTCTCCAAATAGCGCCATTCATCAAACCCCTCTTTCTTGATGAGTTCAATATAAGCAAAAATTGCCTGAATAATATCGTCAGTATGCGCGATACCTTCCTCTGTTAATGCGCAACTTATGGTGAACTCTCTATAATTGCTGCCGCTAACACCTCCTCCAGCTGACAGAGATGTTATCCACCCTTGATCTTTGAGTGTAAGCATCAAACTGTTTTCTCCTTCGTACCCCAATAAATGGGCGAAGTAGGAGAGAGGTTTGGTCTGATAATGCTCGTCCATACTCTCTAATGGAAATGCGAGTGTGAGTTTTCGTATTTCCTTGAGAGGTTCGACGCAAACGAAGATGCCTGTCGAGTTTTCATCAGCATAGGGAACATGGAGCGATTTCCCTGTTAACTGATGATTTGGAATGGAAGCAAAGTATTTTCTTACGCTCTCTTCTTGCTCATTTAGCGGTTCAGGGCTGATAAGTGAGAGAGTCATAATATCGGCTGAATACTGGTGGTAATGAAAATCGACGATTTCATCGCGAATAGACTGCCCATCCCGATCACCTAATGTTTCGAGGTTGCCAACTGAAAACTTGGCAAAAGGATGAGCAGGATTGATGACCTCTTTGTTTACTTGGTACAAACGTCGGGCATCATCGTTTAACTTTAACTTATATTCAGATTCAACGGCTTGGCGTTCTTTATCGAGTGCTTCTGAGTTAAATAATGGGGCGGAAAAAAACTGCGCAAATCGTTCCAGAGCATTCTCAAAGGCGCTATTGCTGACATCAAAGAAAAAGCAAGTGTGTTCCGTGCCTGTCCATGCATTATTCGACCCTCCATGTTGGCTAATAAAGCTTTGAAATTCACCAACCTTAGGGTATTTTTCCGTCCCCAAAAACAGCATGTGTTCTAGATAATGTGCCAAACCTTCACGGTCGGAGGGGTCGTCAAAGTGACCGACATTCACCGCGAGGGCAGCGGCAGATTTTTGAGCATTTGTATCTTGAATGAGTAATGCTCGTAAACCGTTACTCAACGTTAGATAGCGGTATTGATTCGTATCATTTGGGCTTAAATGCACAGCATATCTCCATGAGGGGTAATGGTGTTTAGTAACGAAACAGGTGTTGCGTCAGAGTGAGCGAAGTGGTGCTCAGTGTCTTCAAATCGCGACTTTGTAACCAACTTGTTGGTGCGGTTCTGAAAATTGCGTACGGCATCTATAGAATATAAGTATGAACCGGAAACGAGCGGCTGCAAAGCCTCTTAACAAGAAATATGAGTCGATATAAGTTTTTGGGACAATGCATTTTTATCTTCAATGCATGTTGTAAAGTATCTACTAATAATATTTTTGTTAAAACTAATTGATTTGTGGTTTCGTGGCAGTAAAAACACGAACTTCATTGTGACATCATCATATTAGTAACGACTTTGTTAAGAAAGTCCATGTCTTTAATTGTTCACTTGATATAATTATTGATAGTCAAAGTCTGTTTTACTCGTTGAGTGGATATCATGACTTTGGGAAGTAGAATAAGAGATCTTGTATCTCAATAAAAAATTCAAGCAGCATGTGTGCTGTCAATGAAGAAAATGGGAATTATCCATGAAGATTTTTATTATGCGTCATGGAGAGGCGGAGCATTACGCCGCCAGTGACGCAGAGAGAGCCCTGACAGCAAGAGGTCATTCAGCCTCTGCCGCTGTTTCTCGCGCATGTGTAGAACAAGGTTTTAAGCAATTTGATAAAGTTTTAGTAAGCCCTTACTTACGCGCTCAAGAAACGTGGCAAGTCATTGCGAAACAGTTTTTAGCAAAAGATGTAGAAATTTGTGATGATATTACGCCATATGGTGAATCGGAGCAGGTCTTTGAATACGTGACAGCGTTGATTGAGCATGAGAATCTGACTTCGGTACTTCTTGTCTCTCACCTGCCTTTAGTTGGGTATCTGACTGCCGAATTTGTTCCAGAGATGGTGCCGCCGATGTTTCCCACATCAGGACTTGTTTGCATTGAGTTTGATCCTTCGACACGTCAAGGGGACATGCTCTGGAATATCCAACCATAACCTCTCCAATGGCTATAAAATATGTATTTTTTATAGCCATTTATTTGACATAAATACTGGACTAAAAATTGCATAGATGAGCTAAGTTATTATTTTTTAATATTATTAGCGAGTCTATGAAATTTACCTTGCCGTTCGCGGATAAACTGCCTCCGATCCCACAACGTGCGATGCCAGCCATCGGTGCCCCAGTGATGGTTTTGGCAACCTTGGCCATGGTAGTATTACCTATTCCGGCCTTCTTGCTTGACCTCTTTTTCACATTCAACATAGCCCTCGCGATGGTCGTATTATTGGTGACGGTGTATACCCGCCGCCCATTAGATTTCGCTGCATTTCCGACTGTTCTTTTAATTTCTACGCTTTTACGTCTTGCGCTTAACGTAGCTTCCACACGTGTTGTATTACTGTATGGTCATGAAGGCCCTGGTGCGGCTGGTAGTGTCATTGAAGCGTTCGGTAGTGTAGTCATTGGTGGCAACTACGCAGTCGGTCTGGTTGTATTCCTTATCTTAATGATCATTAACTTTATGGTCGTGACCAAAGGTGCGGGACGTATCTCTGAAGTCAGCGCGCGTTTTACATTGGATGCATTACCAGGTAAGCAGATGGCGATTGATGCGGACCTTAATGCGGGTTTAATCGATCAAGATCAAGCGCGAACGCGTCGTCAAGAAGTGACGAAAGAGGCGGACTTTTACGGTTCGATGGATGGTGCGTCTAAGTTTGTTAAAGGTGATGCAATTGCCGGTATTTTAATCCTGTTCATTAACATCATCGGTGGTTTGTCTATCGGTATGGCGCAATATGGACTTGGGTTTGGCGAAGCGATTGAGATTTATACCCTATTAACCATCGGTGATGGTCTCGTTGCGCAAATCCCGTCGCTGCTACTTTCTATTGGCGCAGCCATCATGGTAACGCGTCAAAATGCGGATGAAGACATGGGACAACAAGTTGTGTTCCAGATGTTTGACAATCCTAAAGCATTAATGATTACTGCCGGCATTCTTGCAGTGATGGGTGTCGTACCCGGCATGCCGCATTTCGCGTTCCTTTTATTAGCTGTGTTGGCAGGCGCTGGAGCGTATTGGATCAAGCGTAAACAGAAAACGGCCGAGAATAAAGAAAACCTTCCAGCAACAGCTGAAGCTGAAGCACCAACACCGAAAGAGCTTTCATGGGATGACGTACAACCAGTCGATATCATTGGTTTGGAAGTGGGTTATCGATTGATCCCGTTGGTCGACCGTGATCAAGGGGGCGAGTTACTTGAACGCGTGAAAGGGGTGCGTAAGAAACTGTCACAAGACTTTGGTTTCCTCATTCCAGCAGTACATATTCGGGATAATCTTGAACTGACACCAAACAGCTATCGAATCACTTTAATGGGGGTCGCGGTAGGTGAAGCTGAAATCAGGCCAGATCAGGAACTGGCCATCAACCCAGGCCAAGTTTACGGCATGATTGATGGTGAAGCGACGGTTGACCCAGCATTTGGTTTAGAAGCGGTATGGATCCGTGAAGAGCAGCGTGAGCACGCGCAAGCGTTAGGTTATACGGTGGTCGACTCATCTACTGTGCTGGCGACTCATCTTAGCCAAATGTTGACCAACAATGCTTCCTTATTAATTGGTCATGAAGAAGTACAGAACTTGCTGGAAATGCTGGGACGTTCAGCGCCTAAACTGGTCGAGAGTTTTGTGCCGGATCAACTTTCTCTTGGCGTAGTCGTAAAAGTACTGCAAAACTTACTCAATGAAGCGGTGCCAATTCGGGACATCAGGACAATTGTTCAAACCTTGTCCGAGTATTCGAGTAAGAGTCAAGAACCCGACATCCTAACAGCGGCTGTTCGTATTTCTCTGAAACGACTAATTGTCCAAGAAATCAATGGGATAGAGCCTGAGTTGCCAGTGATTACCCTGATTCCTGAGCTGGAACAGATATTGCATCAGACAATGCAGGCGTCAGGAGGGGAGTCCGCGGGTATTGAACCAGGACTTGCTGAAAGGCTGCAGGTATCACTAAGTCAGGCGACACAAGAGCAAGAGCTCAAAGGCGAACCAGCCGTACTACTGACTTCTGGGGTATTGCGCTCCACACTGGCTAAATTCGTGAAAAATACGATTCCATCACTACGGGTTCTTTCATACCAAGAAATCCCAGATGAGAAACAAATACGAATAGTCCAGGCCGTTGGAAACTAATTCTGTTGCAGTTTGAATAACGGATATCAATTTGAAAATTAAACGATTTTTTGCCAAAGACATGCGTACAGCTCTACTTCAAGTGAAAGAGGAACTTGGGGTAGATGCTGTGATTATGTCTAATAAAAAAGTCGCAGGTGGTGTTGAAATCGTAGCGGCGGTGGATGGAGAGTCGGGAAGTGGACAAGCGGGTAACAGCTATAGCTCTAATCCACGCCATACTCCCACTCAGGTGTCGCCTCGTCTAACTGGCTCAGCTTCTTCAAGAGAACTGGATGAAGATCGAGTCAGCCTGCAGTCTAGTGCAAACTCAGGAGGTTCAATGACCAAGAAGTTTGCCAGTATGCTTAAGCAATACAGTCACGGTAGACCTGAGACTGAAGAGCGCGCAAAGCCAGAAGACGACTCACTGACTGCGTTATTGAAAAGACAAACTGCAGCGCGTGAGCAACGTAATGGTTCAAGCAATGGAGCGCAATTGAAAGAGGATTCTCCGTTAGCTCGCCTTATTGCAGAAGACAGAAGAGTTGAAAAGCCACAGCCTAGACTCGACCCAAGCCGATTTGAACGTGCTCGCCAACAGGAACCCAATGTTGGAAATGAAGAGCTGGAAGAGATGCGTGAAGAAATGACCTCAATTCGGCGTTTACTGGAGCATCAGGTTTCTGGGTTGATGTGGCAAGAAGTTGAGCGACGTGAGCCGCTTCGAGCCATGTTAATTAAACGGTTGGAACGAATGGGTGTTTCATCTGAATTAGCGGATCAATTGGCTTGTTATATTCCCGAAGATACCCCACCGACAAAGGCTTGGAAGGCGTTACTTGGCTTAGTGGCTGATCAAGTACCAGTGTCTAAGCAAGATATTCTTAAACGTGGTGGTGTAGTTGCTTTGCTCGGACCGACTGGGGTTGGAAAAACAACTACGATTGCAAAACTAGCAGCGAGAGCAGCCATGGAGTATGGCTCTGACAATGTCGCGTTAGTTACAACAGATACCTACCGAATTGGCGCACATGAGCAGCTCGCCATTTACGGAAGAATTATGGGATGTCCTGTAAAAGTTGCTAAAGATTCCAACGAGTTAGCCGATGTAATATATCAATTGAGAAATCGTCGTCTAATTTTGGTTGATACAGCAGGTATGGGGCAGCGAGATGTACGCTTATCTGAGCAGTTGGATACGTTAATGCAAGAAAGTGGTGAAGTTATTCATAGCTACTTAGTGTTACCGGCAACAGCGCAACGAAAAGTGCTACAAGAAACGATCGATCACTTCAGAAGAATCCCTCTCTCTGGGTGCATCATGACGAAATTGGATGAGTCACTCAGCCTGGGTGAGTTTGTAAGTGTGGTAATTCAAAATGCTCTACCTGTTGCTTATATCGCCAATGGACAACGTGTGCCGGAAGATATAGTGATTGCGCAACCTAAATACATGGTAGCGAAAGCGAACGAATTACTGGAAAAGTCGACAGACAACGAACCTCACTACTGGACTAGCGAAGCGGAAAGGTTCTAGGCGGCGGACGATTATGACTGAAAATATGATACATGACCAAGCAAGCGGTTTACGCCGTTTAACGAAACCATCATTGACCAAAGTAATTTCTGTTACTGGTGGTAAAGGTGGTGTTGGTAAATCAAATGTGGCTTTGGGAATGGCGATCTGTATGGCTCGCCAAGGTAAAAAAGTCATGGTGTTAGACGCTGACCTAGGATTGGCGAATGTTGATGTAATGCTAGGCATTCGACCTAAGCGTAACCTTGGTCACGTACTTGCAGGTGAGTGCGACCTCCAAGATGCGATTGTAGAAGGACCCTACGGAATTAGAATCATTCCAGCGACATCTGGGACCCAATCCATGACGGAGCTTACCCACGCACAGCATGTTGGTTTGATTCGTGCCTTTGGTAGCCTGGAAGAAGAAATGGATGTGCTGATCATCGATACCGCAGCAGGCATTTCTGACATGGTAGTTAGCTTTTCACGTGCCGCTCAAGATGTCGTTGTCGTTGTTTGTGATGAACCTACGTCAATTACTGATGCATATGCTTTAATTAAACTATTGAGTAAAGACCATCAGGTACAAAGGTTTAAAATTGTTGCAAATATGGTCAGAAGCTATCGTGAAGGCAGGGAATTGTTTGCAAAGTTGACTTTGGTCACAGAGCGATTCTTAAATGTGAGCCTTGAGCTGGTAGCCTGCATTCCATTAGATGATAAAGTGCGGCAAGCAGTTAAAAAACAAAAGATTGTTGTTGATGCGTTCCCGAGATCGCCAGCGTCATTAGCATTAGGTTCGTTGGCAAATAAAGCGCTCACTTGGCCAATTCCGAAAACGCCAAGTGGCCATCTCGAGTTTTTTGTAGAACGCTTACTTCATCGTTCGGAGATGTTAGAGGAACCATTTGGTGAATAAAGCGCTGACGTATGACCAGTATGCTAACCAAAATAGCCAGCGAGCATTTCTGGAGAAATACTCGGTACTGGTAAAACGCATAGCACATCATTTGCTTGGGCGTTTACCTCCGAGTGTACAGGTTGAAGACCTGATCCAAGCGGGCATGATTGGCCTTTTGGAAGCGCAAAAGAACTATGACGGTAGTAAAGGGGCGAGTTTTGAAACCTATGCAGGGATCCGGATTCGCGGGGCTATGCTTGATGATATTCGTCGTGGGGATTGGGTGCCGCGTTCTGTTCACAAACATAACCGAGAAATTAGCCAAGCCATTGCTGAACTTGAAGGTGAGTTGAATCGAGATCCAACTGATGCAGAAGTAGCAAAACATCTCAACATGAGTCTTGGTCAATATCATACTGTTTTAACGGATATCAACTGTTCTCGTTTAGTTGGAATAGAAGATCTCGGTGTGTCAGAAGATGTGATTACTCACGGTGATGACAGTGACGAAAACAACCCGTTTAGCGGAGTGGCTGATGAATTTTTCCGCAAAGCATTAATAGAATCAATAAAATCGCTTCCAGAACGTGAAGCTTTGGTACTTTCGCTCTATTATGATGAAGAGTTAAACTTAAAAGAAATCGGTGAGGTAATTGGAGTTAGCGAATCTCGAGTTAGCCAAATACTGAGCCAATCAATGCAGCGTCTACGCACAAAGTTGAGTGCATGGACAAATAATGAATAAATCACTGACATCGAAATCAGTGGAGGCAATTTTGAATAAAAATATGAAGATCCTTATTGTTGATGATTTTTCAACAATGCGCCGTATCGTTAAAAATCTACTTCGTGATTTGGGCTTCAATAACACCCAGGAAGCAGATGATGGCCTAACTGCGTTGCCTATGCTCAAGAAAGGTGAGTTTGACTTTGTGGTAACTGACTGGAACATGCCTGGTATGCAAGGTATTGACCTTTTAAAACATATCCGTGCAGATGATGAACTGAAGCACTTACCAGTGCTGATGATCACGGCAGAAGCAAAACGCGAACAAATTATCGAAGCTGCTCAGGCTGGTGTAAACGGATACATCGTTAAGCCATTCACAGCAGCTACTCTAAAAGAAAAACTAGATAAAATTTTTGAGCGCTTATAGTCATAAAGTTGACTTAATGTTCAGCCGATAAAGGCCAATTCAGGATGATTTCATTAGAACAGGCGAAACAACTTGTTGAGCTGTTAGAAGAAGGTCAGCAAGAAGAAGCAGACCAACTCGTAAAGGGGATCTACGAAAAAGCTTCGAATCCTATGTTACAGGAGATCGGAGAGCTTACTAGAGACCTGCACGACTCTTTGACGCAGTTCCAATTAGATGAACGCATGACGGAAATAGCCAATGACGAAATCCCAGATGCAAGGGATCGCCTTCAATACGTCATTGACAAAACAGAAGTCGCAGCCAACAAAACCATGGATGCTGTCGATCGCTGTATGCCGATTGCCGACAACCTACATGAAGGCTTGCTTCAAGTACGTCCCCAGTGGAACGAATTGATGCATGGCCGTATTGAGTTAGCAGAATTTAAAGCACTGTGCCACCGCATTGACAACTTGTTAGGGCAGGTTGAAGGTGACAGCTCAGAGCTTAGAGGTCAACTGACTGAAATTCTCATGGCTCAAGACTTCCAAGACTTAACCGGTCAGATCATTCGTCGAGTCATCACTCTTGTGAGTGAAGTTGAATCTCGTTTGGTCGAAATTCTGACGGCATTTGGTGCAAGTCAGTTGGAAGAAGTCGCAAATAAAAAGAATAAAGATTCAATCGACCCTGAGGGACCAATTCTGAACCCTCACGAGAGGGAAGATGCGGTTTCATCACAAGACGAAGTCGATGACTTACTCTCAAGTCTTGGGTTTTAGAGGTAACGTATGAGCTACGATTTAGACGAAGACATTCTTCAGGACTTTTTAGTTGAAGCAGGAGAAATCCTAGAGCTTCTATCCGAGCAGTTAGTGGAACTGGAGAACAACCCAGAAGATAAAGACCTTCTGAATGCAATTTTCCGTGGGTTCCACACTGTTAAAGGTGGGGCAGGTTTCCTATCTCTGACAGAACTTGTCGACACGTGCCATGGTGCAGAGAATGTGTTTGATATCTTGCGAAATGGTCAGCGTGAAGTTACGGCCAGCTTAATGGATACGATGCTCAAAGCATTAGACACCGTTAATGAACAGTTTCAAGCGGTTCAAGACCGGGACGCCCTGCCACCGGCAGAACAGTCCTTGTTGGATGAGTTACATCGTCTAAGCAAGCCTGCAACTGAAGACGAAGATGTGGCAGAACAGCCTGTTGTTGAAGAGGCTCCAGAAGTTGTTGCAGCTGAACCAGAGCCTGTGGTACAGCCTGAAACTACGGCAGAAACGTCAGCGAGTTCTATTGATGAAATCACTCAAGATGAGTTTGAAAAGCTACTTGATGAATTGCATGGTCAAGGCGGAGCACCTGGTGCAGATGCCGTAAGCTCGCCAGTGGAGTCTAGCCCAGCAGCTGATATGAGTGGTGATATTACAGACGATGAGTTTGAAAAACTACTCGATGAGCTTCATGGTTCAGGTAAAGGCCCTGGTAAAGAATCAGCACCAGCAGCCCCAACTGCAGCTCCTGCTACGCCATCACCTGCCCAATCAGCGGGCGCGGATGGCGATCTTATGACCGATGAGGAATTTGAAAAACTTCTCGATGACTTACACGGTTCAGGTAAAGGTCCTTCTATCGAAGAACTTGATGCAGCGACAAAACCTGCGACACCAAAGGCAGAGCCAGTAGCGGCAACTGCTCCAGCAGCACCAGAGCCTAAAGCAGCTCCTAAACCGGCAGAAGCCCCAGCAGCTAAACCACCTGCGAAAAAAGACGCAGCGCCGCCTGCGACTCAAACGAAAAAACCACAAGCTGAAGCGACAGTCCGTGTCGATACCTCGACTCTCGATACTATCATGAATATGGTTGGAGAATTGGTGTTAGTTCGTAACCGACTATTAAGCTTAGGTTTAAATAGTAACGACGAGGAAATGTCGAAAGCGGTGGCGAACTTAGATGTCGTTACGGCTGATCTTCAAGGCGCAGTGATGAAAACGCGCATGCAACCAATTAAGAAAGTTTTTGGTCGCTTCCCTCGAGTCGTTCGTGACTTGGCGCGTAGCCTGAATAAAGACATCACGCTTGAAATGCGAGGTGAGGATACAGACTTAGATAAGAACCTAGTTGAGGCACTAGCCGATCCTTTGATTCACTTAGTTCGTAACTCCGTGGACCATGGTATAGAAATGCCAGAAGCTCGAGTGAAAGCAGGTAAACCTAGAACGGGTAAAGTGATTCTATCTGCTGCTCAAGAAGGCGATCATATTGAATTGGCCATCGTTGATGATGGTGGTGGTATGGACCCAGACAAGTTGCGTGGCATCGCTGTCAAACGTGGCATTATGGATGAAGATGCCGCGTCACGTCTGACGGACAAAGAGTGCTTTAACCTTATCTTTATGCCTGGTTTCTCAAGTAAAGAGCAGATTTCAGATATCTCAGGCCGTGGTGTAGGGATGGACGTAGTAAAAACGGCCATCAACACGTTAAACGGTTCGATTGATATTGACTCTGAGATGGGCAAGGGCACCAAAATTACAATCAAGGTTCCGCTGACGTTAGCAATCTTACCTACATTAATGGTTGGTGTCGCAAATCATCCATTTGCTTTGCCTCTAGCGAGTGTTAATGAAATTTTCCATTTAGATCTTAGCCGAACCAATGTTGTTGATGGTCAGTTGACGATTATCGTCCGCGAAAAATCAATTCCTTTGTTCTACTTGCAAAATTGGCTTGCACCACATCTGGGGCAAGTTGAACTGCGCAAAGGTCACGGCCATGTTGTTATTGTTCAAATTGGCAGCCAGCGTGTTGGTTTTGTTGTTGATACATTAATTGGTCAAGAAGAGGTGGTCATCAAGCCTCTTGATAACTTACTTCAAGGCACACCGGGTATGGCAGGTGCAACGATCACTAGTGATGGTCATATCGCACTCATCCTTGATGTACCAGATTTGCTTAAGCAGTATGCGGCTGCTTCTCGAATCTAAGTTGTACATAAGTTAATAAGGAAAACTATGGCAATTAGAGTATTAGTTGTTGATGATTCGAGTTTCTTCCGTCGTCGAGTGAGTGAAATTATTAACTCAGAACCTCGTTTAGAGGTGATTGATGTCGCGACGAATGGCAAAGAAGCGGTCGATAAAGCATTAAAACTCAAACCTGATGTCATTACGATGGACATCGAAATGCCAGTCATGGACGGTATTACTGCCGTCCGTGAAATCATGGCAAAAAGTCCTACACCAATCTTAATGTTTTCATCTTTGACTCATGATGGTGCGAAAGCAACACTTGATGCACTTGATGCTGGTGCTTTGGACTTTTTACCTAAAAAGTTTGAAGATATTGCGAGAAACCGAGATGAAGCGGTTTCTTTACTTCAACAAAGAGTCATTCAAATATCTTCGCGTCGCACAATGATGCGTCGTAATGTTGTGAGTAAATCTGTTACAAGCAGTACACCCACGCGTCCTGCGACGAAGCCTGCTGCGGGAGCCCAACCTAAGCGGCCAGCTACACAAGCAGTGTCAGCTGCTGCTCGTTTCAAAGCTACAGGTAAGAAATATCAGTTAACCGCAATTGGTACATCTACTGGCGGTCCTGTTGCATTGCAAAATATTCTGACTAAGTTGCCTGCGAACTATCCTCACCCGATTGTTCTTATTCAGCATATGCCGGCGACGTTTACTTCTGCCTTTGCCAGTCGTTTGAACTCCCTATGTAAGATCCAAGTGAAAGAAGCTGAAGATGGAGACGCGTTACGTCCAGGTGTGGCTTATCTGGCTCCAGGCGGAAAACAAATGATGATTGATGGCCGAGCTGGTTCTGCAAAACTTCGCATCATCGATGGTGGAGAGCGCATGAACTATAAGCCATGTGTGGATGTGACATTTGGTAGCGCTGCAAAGATATATGCAGATAAAGTTCTCTCTATGGTGCTAACAGGTATGGGAGCTGATGGTAGAGAAGGTGCTCGTATGCTCAAAGGTGCGGGTTCGACAATATGGGCTCAAGATGAAGCGAGCTGCGTTGTTTATGGGATGCCACAAGCTGTTGCAAAAGCGGGGTTATCAACGGAAGATCTGCCGTTAGACCGTATTGCGGAACGTATGCTTGTGGAAGTCGGTTTAGCATAGAGGTTTCGCTATGATCGTATGGAGTATTGCAAATCAGAAAGGTGGCGTGGGCAAAACAACGACCACCATTACGTTAGCTGGTTTGCTGAGCAAGCAGGGCAAGCGAGTGCTGCTTGTAGATACGGATCCCCACGCCTCTCTTACAACTTACCTTGGTTATGATTCAGATAGTGTGCCTGCAAGTTTATTCGACCTGTTCCAGTTAAAAGAGTATTCCGTAGATACCGTTATGCCTCTAGTAATGCGTTCAGATATTGAAGGCATTGACTTAATACCTGCACACATGTCGTTAGCTACGCTTGATCGAGTGATGGGCAACCGCAGTGGTATGGGTTTAATTTTAAAGCGAGCGTTGTTGGCACTAAAAGGTAAGTACGATTATGTACTTATTGATTGTCCTCCAATTCTTGGTGTCATGATGGTCAATGCATTGGCTGCAAGTGACAGAATACTCATTCCTGTTCAGACCGAGTTTCTTGCAATGAAAGGATTGGAAAGAATGGTTTGCACTTTGGCTATTATGCAGAAATCGCGAAACAAATCTTTCAAGGTCACCATTGTTCCGACGATGTATGACAAACGCACAAATGCTTCGTTGCAAACGTTACAGCAACTGAAAAAGGACTATCCAAATCAAGTGTGGTCTTCTGCTGTTCCTATTGATACCAAATTCCGTGATGCGAGTTTAAAACATTTGCCAGTGTCTCACTTCGCATCTGGAAGTCGAGGTGTATTCGCGTACAAGCAATTGCTGATCTATTTAGAGAGGTTAGCAGTTGATGAGTAACAATACCTTATTGTCTAGTGAACAAGCGCTTGATGACTATTTTTCTGCATTGTTAGAGGAAGAAGTCATAGAGCTTGATTTCGAAGGTATCGAAGACAACATCAATGCAGAGCCAGAGCCAGAGCCAGAGCCAGAGCCAGAGCCAGAGCCAGAGCCAGAGCCAGAGCCAGAGCAGTATACGTTGGAGCCTATGCTGCAGTCTGTGGATGAAAAAAGTTACTACCATCCTCAGGCTGAAGAGTTTGAACTTCCTAATTTGGATGATGTCGAGCGGCTACTGAAGCAACTGGAATCGACAAACCCAGTCGCAGAACTTGATCTTGAAGAGGTTATGGAGCAAAACACCGCTCAGATTGCCGTTCAAAGTGAAGTTGAAGAGATTCAAGATTGGGAAGTGCCGGAGTTTGTTGAACCAGAAGTATCCTCAGAATCGGTGGTCGAAATTGCGGACGAGCCTGTTGAGCCAGCTGCAGAGCAAGTTGTTATTGAGGATGTTGAGTTAGCTACAGAGTTAGAAACTCAAACTGGTGGACAAGATCTGAGGCAGTGGCACAGCACAGAAAGGAGTGAGTCATTCCAAGTTCTGTACTTTGACGTCAATGGTGTCACATTTGCTGTTCCATTGGATGAGTTGGGTGGTATCCATCAAATGGGCGAACTTAGTCATCTGATTGGACGTCCACCATGGTATTTGGGGCTACAGACGAATCGAGATAACCAGCTTGATGTGGTCGATACTGCCAAGTGGGTCATGTCTGAAAAACTGACCGATGACATTTATAAAGATGGCTATCAATACATCGTCATGTTAGGCGAAAGTATGTGGGGGCTAGCCAGTTCGGAATTAAAAGGAACCGAGCTTTTAGAAATCGAAAAAGTTCGTTGGCGAGAAAAGGCGGGTAAACGGCCTTGGCTTGCCGGAATGGTTAAAGAAAAAATGTGTGCTTTGATCCATGTCGAAGCTTTGATAGCTATGCTTAATGCAGGGCTTGATGTCAAAGCACTAGAGAAATAATACGTTCATGCCAGAAATGGCTCAGAGAGGAAAAGGTATGTCTCAAACTAATGAAGTCGAAGTAAGAAAAGATCAGTCAAATGACGAAGTACTTCAGTGGGTGACGTTCCAACTGGAAGAAGAAACTTACGGTATTAATGTAATGCAGGTGCGTGAGGTTCTACGTTATACCGAAATTGCCCCTGTACCTGGTGCACCAGATTATGTTTTAGGCATCATTAACCTTCGAGGCAACGTTGTTACAGTTATCGATACACGTTCTCGTTTTGGTCTAATGGAAGGTGAAATTACTGATAATACTCGTATTATTGTGATTGAGTCAGAGCATCAGGTTATTGGTATCCTTGTAGACAGCGTTGCGGAAGTTGTGTACCTTCGTGCGTCTGAAATTGACACTACACCAAGTGTTGGTACCGATGAGAGTGCTAAGTTCATTCAAGGTGTAAGCAACCGTGACGGTAAGCTGCTAATCTTGGTTGATCTTAATAAGCTTCTTACGGATGAAGAATGGGATGAAATGGCTCACCTATAATGGTTAATGAGTGGATTACCAGCGCTCCAGTAATTGCTGGAGCAGTAGTGCTTGTTGTCCTTGTTATTGCTTTAGCGTTATTTCGTTTAAAGAGAAAACAGACATCGATCTCGGATCATCTAAGGCAACAGAATCGAGCACTGGATAAAGAGTTACAGAAAGCGAACAAACAGATATTGGAAGTTCGTTCTGTTGTTGTTGGTTTGGGGCAGCGTGTCAGTGAGCAGCAGGACATTATCCAGCATCTTAATGAGCGCATTACTGAACTTGAACAAGCTGACAGTGATGGTCGATTGTATTCTCGGGCCAGTAAAATGGTTCAACTGGGTGCCGACGTCAATGAGTTAATTCAAGAATGTGAGTTACCAAAAGCTGAAGCTGAGCTCATGATGTCACTGCAAAAGAAAATTGCTGGCAAAGAGAAAATTCCGCCATTAGAAGGTAATCCAGAAAGAGCCACCACTCAGCCATATCGGCGTAGTGGGATTAGAAAGTAATAATTAGGGATACGCAATGTATCCCTTTTTTGTGCCCTTCGTAACACTTTGTGGTTAATTGCGAAGAAAAGTGATTAATTATTAACAGATTCTTACTTAGTTTCGTGACTCGTAAAGGTCTTATGCTATTTCGAAGCAAATTGGCTGTGTTAAGATAAGAGCTCGAATTTTTCATAGTAGTTCCACATGTTAGAAGTTAATCAGCTTACCGCTATCCGTGATGAAAGAGTTCTGTTTGAATCCCTTTCCTTTTCTATTTCTTCTGGTGAATTAGTTCAAATTGAGGGACGCAATGGTACGGGTAAAACAACACTCTTACGTATCGTTGCTGGCTTAGGTGATCGTGATGAGGGAGAAATAAGCTGGAATGGCGAGAATATCGAATCTAATCGAGATGCTTATCATCAAGATTTGCTGTTCTTAGGTCACCAGACGGGCGTTAAACGAGAACTTACTGCCTATGAAAACCTTCATTTTTATATGAGTGTGCATTCAAAGAGCTTGGTCAGTCGAGATACAATCTATGGTGCATTGACCAAAGTGGGGCTTGCGGGGCGTGAAGATGTTCCTGTTGCAAAGTTGTCAGCAGGGCAACAACGACGTGTTGCCTTGGCAAGGCTATGGCTTAGTGAACAAAAATTGTGGATTCTAGATGAACCCTTGACTGCGATTGATAAGCAAGGTGTTAAAGTGCTTGAGTCGTTGTTTCTTAGTCACGCTGAAAATGATGGCATTGTTGTATTAACAACACACCAAGATATGTTCGCCGACAACCCAAAATTAAGAAAAATAAAACTAGGTGACTAAACATGTTTTCAATTATGAACAGTATTGTTCGCCGTGAGCTGTTAATTGCATTTCGCCGACAAGCCGACGTCCTTAACCCATTGTGGTTCTTTATTATTGTTATCACGCTTTTCCCATTGAGTATTGGCCCAGAGCCGAATTTGTTAGCTCGAATAGCAGCTGGCATCGTATGGGTGGCGGCGTTACTGTCTGCGCTACTTTCACTTGAACGATTATTTCGAGATGACTTTCAAGATGGTGCATTGGAACAAATGATGTTGATGCCTGTCCCACTACCTGTAGTAGTTATCTCCAAAGTCATTGCTCACTGGGTTCTAACTGGGTTACCGCTTATTTTAATCAGCCCATTACTCGCAGTGTTGCTATCACTGGACTTTAATACTTGGTTGGCTGTCGTACTTACTCTGGTGGTTGGTACACCAACATTAAGCTTTATCGGTGCAATTGGAGTTGCCTTAACGGTAGGATTACAAAAAGGTGGGGTGTTGCTAAGTCTGCTTATCCTGCCGCTATATATTCCAATTTTGATTTTTGCTACGTCCGCTATTGATGCCGCTTCACTAGGAATGGCATACAACGGGCAGTTAGCAATTCTAGGGGCGATGTTTATGGGTGCTTTAACATTAACACCGTTTGCAATTAGCGCTGCACTTCGAGTAAGTGTTAATTAATTGTTTTTGATCAAGCACGAAAAATCCCCTTTTCTATAAATTACAAAACTAAAAATAGTCTCGATACGTTGTCGGAACGTGAGACAAAACGAAGTAAAGAGTGAGAATAATAATGTGGAAATGGCTCCATCCCTATGCCAAACCCGAAGCAACCTACCAGCTCAGCGGTAAGTTGTTACCTTGGTTCTCTATATTGGCCCTTCTCTGTTTATCTGTTGGTACGGTTTGGGGGCTTGCTTTTGCGCCTTCAGATTACCAACAAGGTGACAGTTTCAGAATCATTTACATTCATGTTCCATCGGCAATTTGGTCTATGGGTGTATATATGTCGATGGCCGTCGCCGCTTTTATTGGCTTAGTTTGGCAGGTGAAACTGTCTAATATGGCAGCGGCTGCGATGGCTCCCATTGGCGCAGTTTATACCTTTATTGCTCTCCTTACCGGAGCGATTTGGGGTAAACCAATGTGGGGGACTTGGTGGGTATGGGATGCACGTCTAACATCAGAGCTCATTCTTCTATTCCTTTATCTTGGCGTAATCGCGCTTTATCACGCATTTGACGATCAAAAAACGGCGGCGAAAGCTGCGGGGATTCTTGCGATTGTAGGTGTGGTAAACCTGCCAATTATTCACTTCTCAGTTGAATGGTGGAATACCCTTCATCAAGGTGCAACGATTACTAAATTCGAAAAACCTTCAATCTCAAGCGATATGCTTTGGCCGCTACTGTTGAATATCTTTGGCTTTGCGTTCTTTTTTGGTTCTCTAACCATGGTTCGCTTACGCAATGAAATCATTAGCAAAGAAAGCCACCGCCCTTGGGTTATCGAATTAGCTACTAAGAAATCTCAGTGAAGGAATTAAATTATGCATTTTGAATCTCTGAGTGAGTTTTTCGCGATGGGTGGTTATGCCTCTTATGTTTGGGGTGCGTTTGGTATCACCTTTCTATCAATGTTTATTCTACTTATTGTGAGCGTACGTCGTGGTAAAGCTTTGCTGAATGAAGTTCAGGCGAAAGTCGATCGTCAAGCGCGAATTGAAGCAGCAAAAAATCTGGAGAACACTCTATGAACCCAAGACGTAAAAAGAGGCTCGGTATTGTTCTGGCTATTTTCATTGGTATTAGTGCCACAATTGGTTTGATGCTTTACGCGCTAAATCAAAATATGGACCTGTTCTATACACCAACAGAATTAGTCAATGGTAAGCCAGACGGCACGAAACCAGAAGTTGGTCAGCGTCTACGTATCGGCGGAATGGTCGTTGAAGGTTCTGTGAAGCGTGATGCCGAATCTCTGAGAGTTTCGTTTGATCTGCATGATGTCGGTCCAAAAGTGACGATTGTTTACGACGGTATCCTTCCGGATCTGTTCCGTGAAGGGCAGGGCATTGTCGCCCAAGGTGTGTTAAAAGATGCAACCACTGTTGAAGCATTTGAAGTGCTTGCTAAACACGATGAAGAATACATGCCACCTGAAGTTGCGGAAGCGATGAAGAAAACTCACGAACCGCTTAAATATACTGAACAACAAAAACAAGGAAGCGGTCAATGATTGCTGAAATTGGTCACTTTGCGATGATCGCCTCGTTGGCGATGGCAGTCTTGCTCAGCATACTGCCGCTAATTGGTGCATCTAAAAACAATACAATGCTCATGAATACCGCAAGACCGTTGTCTTGGGGGATGTTCCTACTGTTAGCGTTGTCATTTGGCATCTTATTATGGGCGTTTTATACCAACGATTTTACACTGCAATATGTAGCGAGTAACTCAAATAGCCAGCTCCCTTGGTACTACCGCTTAACCGCGGTTTGGGGGGCTCATGAAGGCTCTTTGCTACTTTGGGTGTTAATTCAAGCCGCATGGACTGTTGCTGTCGCGACCTATAGCCGTGGAATGCCACAAGAATCGGTGGCTCGTGTGCTTGGTGTGATGGGGATGATCAGTGTTGGCTTCCTGCTTTTCATCATTGTTACCTCGAATCCATTCTTACGCACGCTGCCTTTCTTTCCGGTTGATGGGCGAGATCTAAACCCATTGTTGCAAGACCCTGGTTTGATCATTCACCCACCAATGCTGTACATGGGTTATGTTGGTTTCTCAGTGGCTTTCTCATTTGCTATTGCGTCGCTAATGACAGGTCGCCTTGATACCGCATGGGCCCGTTGGTCTCGTCCTTGGACAACCGCTGCATGGCTCTTTTTGACACTGGGTATCGCTCTAGGTTCATGGTGGGCATATTACGAGCTAGGCTGGGGTGGCTGGTGGTTCTGGGATCCAGTTGAAAATGCTTCATTCATGCCGTGGCTTGCTGGTACTGCTTTAATGCACTCACTTGCTGTCACTGAAAAGCGCGGGACGTTTAAAGCGTGGACAGTGTTGCTGGCTATTTCTGCATTCTCTTTGAGTTTACTTGGTACATTCTTAGTGCGTTCCGGGATTTTGGTTTCGGTTCATGCGTTTGCCTCTGATCCATCCCGAGGTATGTTCATCTTAGGTTTCCTCGTCTTTGTGATTGGTGGATCATTACTGCTGTTTGCTCTAAAAGGTGCGTCGGTACGAGTTCGTGGTAACTTTGAGTTGGTATCTCGTGAAAATGCTCTGCTAGCAAATAACGTTCTTTTGATTGCAGCCCTTGTGGTTGTATTAGTGGGTACTCTACTTCCTTTAGTACACAAGCAGATTGGTCTAGGTTCTGTTTCTATCGGTGCTCCTTTCTTTGACATGCTGTTTGCTTGGTTGATGATCCCGTTCTCGTTCTTACTGGGTATCGGTCCACTTATTCGTTGGAAACGCGACAGCCTTTCTACGTTGCTTAAGCCAATGGCTATCTCAGGTGCACTTTCATTTGTACTTGCTGGCGTGTTTGTTGCCCTGCTCTCAGCACATTTTACTGCAATGGCTTATATCGGTTGGGTGATGGCGATCTGGATCATCACAATGCATGGCTATGAGCTACACCAACGTGCAACTCACCGTCATGACTTTGTGACTGGAGTGAGAAAGCTACAACGTAGTCACTGGGCGATGATGCTTGGCCACATTGGTTTGGCTGTTACCATTATTGGTATCGCGATGGTTCAAAACTACAGTATTGAGCGAGATGTGCGTTTGGCGCCGGGCGAGCACTTTAAAATTCAAGGCTATGACTTCTACTTTGCCGGCCTTCGAGACAAAGATGGTCCTAACTATGATGGTTATATCGCTGATTTTGAAATCACTCAAAATGGCACTTACGTCAATACACTTCATGCGGAAAAACGCTTCTATCGTACTGCTCGTTCAATGATGACCGAGGCGGCAATCGATCGCGGTATCACACGTGACTTGTATATTGCGATGGGTGAACGTTTGGACGATAACAAGTCTTGGGCCGTTCGTATTTACTACAAACCATTTGTTCGTTGGATTTGGGCCGGTTCATTGTTAATGGCATTAGGTGGTGCGATTGCGATTAGTGATAAACGCTACCGTTTCCGCAAAACTGCAAAGCAAGGAGAAGCATAATGAATAAGAAGTTACTCTTTATTCCGCTAGGTGCCTTTCTAGTATTGGTGGCGGTTTTTGCAACGCAGTTGGTACGTAATTCTGATGGGGATGACCCGACCAAACTGGAATCCGTACTCATTGGTAAACCTGTTCCTCAGTTCCGTCTAGAAGACTTGGCGGAACCGGGTAAGCTTTATGATCAATCTATCTTCAAGGGTGAACCATTATTGCTTAATGTTTGGGCAACTTGGTGCCCAACGTGTTATGCCGAGCACCAATACTTGAATGAATTAGCGGGTCAAGGCGTCAAAATCATCGGCATGAACTATAAAGATCAGCGTGACAAGGCAATCCAGTGGCTTAATGAATTGGGCAACCCTTATCTCATTAGCTTATTTGATGGCAACGGTATGTTGGGTCTTGATCTTGGTGTATATGGTGCACCAGAGACGTTCCTAATTGATGCTAATGGTGTTATTCGTTATCGCCATGTCGGTGATGTGAACCCTCGCAATTGGGAAGAAACATTAAAGGCAAAATATGAGCAAATGCTAGCGGAGGCCAAATAATGAAGAAGGTAATTCTAGCATTGTTGGCCATGTTTGCATTTTCAATGACGGCGTCAGCAGCGATCGAAGTGTACGAGTTCGAGAACCTTGAACAGGAGCTTCAGTTTAAAGATCTGGGCAACACACTGCGTTGCCCTAAGTGTCAAAATAATACGATTGCAGATTCTAATGCGGAACTTGCGCAGGATTTACGTCAAAAAGTCTATGAAATGACGAAAGAGGGCAAATCTAAGCAAGAAATCGTGGATTACATGATTGCTCGTTATGGGAATTTTGTGACTTACAATCCACCATTCACTATCGCAACTTCAGTGCTTTGGCTTGGCCCTATTTCAGTCCTGCTGATTGGTTTTGGCTTTATTGTTGTAAGAAGCCGAAAAGGTAAGAAAAAGGCCGTTGAAACGGAAGAAAAGTGGGATGAAGAAAAGGAAGCCCGCCTAAATTCGTTGCTAGATGATAAGAATGATGGAGATAAGCAATAATGACTTTATTTTGGATTTCGTCAGTTCTTATCGTAGTACTGAGCTGTGCATTGATTGCGCTCCCTATTCTCAGAAAGAAAGCAAATAACGACGATGCGCTGCGTGACGAATTAAACAAAGCTTTTTATAAAGACCGACTTTCTGAGCTAGAAGAGGAAACTGAAGAAGGTCTAGTTGAGAACCAGCAAGACTTGATAGCAGACCTCAAACAGTCATTACTGGATGATATTCCAGCGGACAATAAGCTTGAGAAAGCCCAGTTGGTATCACCGATCGCGGTCTTCGTTCCGTCTATGTTGTTGGTGATTGTTTTATCTTACGGCATGTACATGAAGTTTGGTGCGTCCGATAAAGTGATCGAATGGCAGCAAGTGAGTGCAAACTTACCCGCACTGTCTAAGAAGCTGATGTCTCCTGAAGGCGCAGCTTTGACGGACGATGAAATGGCGGATCTAACTTTAGCTTTGCGCACTCGTCTTCATTATCAGCCTGATGATTCGACAGGCTGGTTACTGCTTGGACGTATTGCATTAGCGAACCGAGATGTTGAAACCGCCATTGGTTCGATGAAGAAAGCATACAAGCTTGAGCCAGAAGATGCCGATGTTAAATTGGGCTATGCGCAAGCATTAATGCTCTCTCAAGATGACATCGACCAAGAGCAGGCGCGTGGCATACTTGGCAAACTTGTTCAAGAAGACTATGTCGATTTGCGTGTATTCTCGTTACTGGCTTTTGATGCATTCGAGCGTAAAGATTTCCCTGCTGCGATCCGTTACTGGAGCATTATGCAACAAATGATCGGTCCAAAAGACAGTCGTTATGAAATGCTTAGCCGAAGTATCGAAAGTGCAAAAAAACAGATGGGTGAGAATATTAATGCTGGAAAGACGGTCTCTGTAACTATCCAGCTTGGAGAGCAAGTAAAAGCAGATCCAAATGCCGCGTTGATCGTTTCAGTTCATCGCGCTGACGGTTCTCCAATGCCAGTTGCGGCTGCGCGTTACCCAGTAGGTACATTTCCTCGAACTGTAGCTTTGGATGATGGTAACAGCATGATGCAGGGCAGTAAGCTCTCCGATTTGGAAGAATTGATGGTTCGCGTACGAATCGACAATGACGGTAACGTCGCAACTCGCGAAGGGGACTGGTTTGGAGAGAGCGAAGCCGTTAAACTTGGGGAACCAGTTGAAGTAATAATTAATAATCGTTATTAATAGATGCGATTTATAAATTATTAGCTAAGGCCGGTGTTTACATCGGCCTTTTTTTATCGGAAATAATAATGACAAAAATGAAATCACGGATGTGGCTCGTTCTATTGGCAATAGTGGCGCTTGGAGGATGTTCAAGTGTGCCAGATGAACAAAATGCAGGGACGAATGATCCCTTAGAAGGATTTAACCGAACGATGTGGACCATCAACTACGA
Source organism: Vibrio sp. NTOU-M3 (assembly GCF_040869035.1). Classification (NCBI taxonomy): domain Bacteria; kingdom Pseudomonadati; phylum Pseudomonadota; class Gammaproteobacteria; order Vibrionales; family Vibrionaceae; genus Vibrio; species Vibrio sp. NTOU-M3. The sequence goes on along the minus strand of NZ_CP162100.1, from coordinate 2,203,599 downwards.
CTACTTAGATCCGTATTTGGTGAAGCCTGTATCATTAGCGTATGTTGATTATGTACCGACGCCAATACGTACGGGCGTGGCTAATTTCCTAGGTAACTTAGATGAGCCAGCAAGCATGATCAACAACTTGTTGATGGGCAATGGTGAAAAAGCATTAGATCATTTCAATCGTTTTTGGATTAACTCAACCTTTGGTCTGCTTGGTTTAATCGATATTGCCTCAGAGGCAGGAATTACTGACCATGGTGAAAAAGCATTTGGTGATGCTGTTGGTCACCACGGTGTAGGGAATGGGCCTTACGTGATGGTGCCGGGCTATGGTCCGTGGACAGTGCGTGAAACAGCGGATGTGGTTGATGGTTTGTATGCGCCGCTTTCTTATCTGAATTTTTGGGCAGGTTTAGGCAAATGGGCACTTGAGGGAATGGAAACTCGAGCAGCATTAGTGTCGCAAGAAGCTTTACTCGATAACTCTCCAGATCCGTATGCGTTAACTCGTGATGTCTATATACAAAGGCAAGATTACAAAGCAGAGATTCAAGTTGACGATTATGATGAGGATGAAGAAGCGTTCCTTGATGATTATCTTGATGAAGAATTTGATGACCCGTCCTGATTTGGGTTGACACTTTTTAGTTAAAACGCTCGATGAACTTCATCGGGCGTTTTGTATTTTAAAGCCGTATGTGGTCTTAGTTGATTATAGATCTCTACGGATTCCGCGACCATTACTCTCGCTTCTCCCAGATCTCGCGGTTTTCTCAGTAAAAGCTCCGTTTTGAGGACCCCATTGATGCGCTCTGCTAAAGCATTTTGATAGCAGTCATACCCATCCGTCATCGAGCAACTTATTCCATGATTTTTATGGATATCTTGATACTCCTTCGAGCAGTATTGTGAACCTCTATCTGAATGATGAACGAGCTTTTCCTTACTTTTCCGTTTCTTAAGTGCCGAAATGAATGCTCGTTTAACAGATTGTGTTTTCATATTATCGTCAACATAGTAACCAACGCTCTTTCTTGAGTACGCGTCTGTCACTAAACTCACATAACTTTCGCCTTGCTGAGTTGGTTAGTAAGTGATGTCTGCAACCCACAGTTGCTCAATTTTATTGGGCACTACGCCATCTTTTACCTTGTTTGGATGGCAGAAAAACCGATGGTGGCTATCCGTAGTTCGGTGATAAGCCCTCCGTGCTCTAACCAACAACCGATGGTTTCTAAGCAACTCAAAGAGCCTATCTCGACCTATTTGAATACCACTCATGCTTGCTAAAAACTTCAGTTTGCGAGTACCAATGCGCGGCTGTTTTATCCTGACATCATGAACGAATTGAATGATCGTTCTCTCATGATGTTCTTTACTAAACTGGACCTGGCATTGCTTGTAATAGGCTTGACGGGAGATATGTACCAATTGACAAAACTTCGTCACAGTCAAACCGGTTATGGTTTTTTCTTGGACCACGTTCCTCTGGGCTTTTTTGTCACTTTAGCTCCGTAGTCACGTTCCATTACGTTCACTACGGCCTCAAAAAAGTCGGCTTTAAGCTTTGCATCTTCAAGCTGTTTCTCCAGCTTTTTGATACGTTGCTCGGGTGTGGGAGGTGAATTAAACTCAGACATCGGTAACCCTTTTTTCAAAAATCGAGGAGTGCCTCCGGACCAATCGAGTCGCCCATGTTTTCGGAGCCACACTAATACTGTAGAACAACCTTGGATCCCGTATTTGTCTTGAGCTTGTTTATAGGTAAGTTCTCCTCTTTCTACCTCATCAACCACATTGAGTTTAAAGGCGAGGGAATAATCTCGTTGAGTACGTCTAGTTGTTGATTTCATAACACTCTCCTATTTCTAGCTTGGAAAGTGTCAACTTTATTTAGGACGGGACATGAATAATAAAAAAGGCTTGGGATTACCAAGCCTTTTTTGTGCATCGAGTATTAGAATGTGTAATTCGCTTGTAAGCCAATCAGCCACACATTACCAGATGTTGTTCCTGTGAATTGACCACCGATTGCCTGAGCAATATCGTCGGATGGGTAACCACGAGATTCTTTGATGTCAGCATCTTTAGCAAAAATGTAAGTAAAGCCTGCGTCCAGTGAGAATTGTGCTGTGAAGTCGTAAGTGGCACCAACACTTAGCCATGTACGATCTGTCTCAGGGATAGTGATCGTGCGGTTTTGATCACTTACTGCTGAAGTGTCGTAGGCTACACCAGTACGAACCGCAAGTTCAGGCAGAACTTGGTAAGTAGCACCCATAGCAAAGCGGTAGTTGTCTTCCCAATTTTCCACTTTTACGGTTTGTGAAGGCAAAGTGTTGAGATCTGCATACAGCTCTTTAAAGCTGCTCCAATCTGTCCAGTTAACCCCAAAATGTACAGCTAAGTCTTCGGTCAATTGATGGTAACTAGCGAGTTCTGCTGTAGCTGGTAATTCCAAATCCATCGAACCAGTGTCATTAAGTACGGACAAGCTATTTTTATCAAACAGTTTTGCTGTGCCTGAAAGGCTAAGCTCTACTTCTGATTTATAGCTCAGGCCAATACGATGATTTTCATTAATTTGCCATGCCGCACCGATTTGCCAGCCCCAGGCTGTATCATCACCTTCCATATATTTTAGGGGGGTGCCCTTTGGAAGTGGCGTTTGTGCTGGAGAAGTCGCGCCAAAATGGCCTTCGCCCGTTACAAAGCGAATACCACCACCAATGCTAATACGTTCATCAATTTTGTATGCAATATTCGTGTTTGCTTCGACGGTTTTTACCATAGCTTCGTTGCCAAAGTGTGTTGCGGCAAAATCGCTTCCTAGTTTGGTTTCCATGCCATAGTTGGTACCAAGTGCAAAGCCAAGTGCCCACTTATCATTTAGTTGGTGGGAAAGGTAAAAGTTTGGAATGACTGCATCATTAGCAAAGTCTGAAGATGAGGTAGGTAGTGCACCGTTGATTTCTCCCTCAACGTCTAGGTTCGGATTCACATAGATTGCACCGACGGAGATCTGTGTACCTTCTAAGTACGTCAGCATTGCAGGGTTACGCCATTGTGCGCTGGCATTGTCTGCCATTGCTGCTTCACCAGCATAAGCACGGCCAAGACCGGTTGCTGAATATTCTGCAAGCTGGAAGCCCGCAGCAGTTACTGAAGTAGAAGCAGTAACGAGGCCAAAGGCAACCGCTACGGAAACAAGGGATTTATTTGATTTCATTATTATGTTCGCTGAATGTACTGTTTTGAGTGACGCGATAATAAGGTTAGAGCAAAAGCTTTAAAAATTAAAAACACTGTATTGCTATTTTTTGGAGTTATTATCTAACTAATGAGTTATTTGTAGTTATAAAATCTGAGTTGCTAGGTATGAATGATTTGATTCAGCGTACAGTCGTAGTTTGAAATAAGGCGATTTCAATACAGCTGTACGCTCAACTAAAAATATTTAGTAAGGTAGAAAACAAAAAAGGGCTGGAAAACCAGCCCTTTGTATCGATCAACAATGTTGCAACAGTGCTTAGAAGCTGCGGCTGTATTGTAAGCCGACTAGAATTGCATCTGCATGCGTTGTCGCTGTTAATGGCGTACCCGAAGATGTTTCAGTTACATTAACATCGTCACCCATTAGGTAGGTGAAACCAAAGTCGATTTCAGACGCTGTATCTAAGTGGTATGTGAAACCAGCAGAGAACCATTGACGATCTGAATCAGGAACAGAGATAGACGTTACGTCATCTTGCGCACTTGTGTCGTACATGTAACCAGCACGTAGTGTCCAATCGCTATTCAAGTAGTATGTACCACCGATTGCGTAGTGCCAGCCATCTTGCCATTGATATTGCTTACCATAAACACCACCGTTTAGTGCTGCTAGTTGTGCTGCAATTGGAGACTGAGTTGCGCTTAGGTTTTCAAAATCGATTTGGTCAAATGCGCTCCAACCAATCCACTGAACGCTGTAGTGAACTGCGAACTGAGTGTCTTCGATTTTGTGGAAGCCTGAAAACTCTGCCATATCTGGCAAAGGAAGAGTGATTTTTTGACCATAGTCATCTTTCGCTTCAAACTCTGGGCTGTAGCGGTAAGAAAGGCCGAATCGGTTGTTTTCGTCTAGCTCATAAACAGTACCGATGTTAAAGCCAAATGCCCAACCGTCTGCTTTATCTACATCCAAAAGAGCTGTACCTAGTGGAACGCCACCGCCTTGCATGCCAACGCCAGAGTAGCGTTTCATTGTGCCTTGACCATAGATGATATCAAGACCCGCACCAACACTTAGGTGTTCATTAGCGCGGTAAGAAGCTGCAAGACCAAGGTTGAAGCTTTTAACGTCAGTTAAACCACCATATTCTGAAGCAGGGTAGCTATCAGAAAACTCAGTTTTAGTACCGAAGTTAGAGTAAGCGTTCACACCCCAAGCGAATTTATCGCTTACAGGAACAATTAGGTGGATATTAGGTGCGATAGACGTATCACCTACATCATCAGTATCAGAAACAGGTACTGCGCCACCGACGTATTGAACGTCTTTTACTTCAATCATTGAAGTGATGCTTTCAAAACCTAGAGACAGCTCCATTTTGTCAAATAGAGCCATTGCTGCTGGGTTACGAGCCATTACAGACGCGTTGTCTGCAATAACAGCATCACCGGCAAATGCACGGCCAATACCTGTCGCAGATTGAGCGTTGAGCTGGAAGCCTGCAGCGAGAGCGTGCTGAGAGGCTAGTGTTGCGGTTGTGATTGTCACTGCTAAAAGCGACTTTTTAAACAGACGCGAGTTGTTCATTTTGTTTTCCTTTTCTATTTCGCCTCTATGTGGGCGATATATTTGAGCAAATGCTCAGTTGGGGGCTGATCCTAGACGCAAGTATAGAATATAGAAATCCGACCATTGTCTAGTTTGAAGGGAAAATTGCTGAAATGATGTGTATTTGGCAAGAATGTGCTGGAATATGTGTCTTTTTAGAGTTTTGGCTCTATTTTTGTGAGTGAAAAATGGGCTAAAGCATGACGCTATAACCCATTTTGAATTAGCCCATAGGTTTGATGATTTTAGCTATTCTTTCGGCAATTTTGGCGACATCTTCACCTTGTTCACCTACGATGATCATGCTGTTATTGCCTACGGGTTCTACAATGCCTGACATGCCTTGTTTTTCAAAATCAAAGGTAGATTTTGATGGTGTCGGGGTTAGAAACAAAGTGACTTTGCCTTCAACGCCTTTAAATACCATATGGACAGCGTGTGAATCTCCAAAACCACAGTGGTTGAGGTAGTACACGTGGTACGGAAAATCGTTATCTAACTCTTTTGCAAATGGTTGCATTTTCGCATTGATTTGAGACACGTTTACTTGTTCATCTAACGGCGCGATAAAGGCGTTTTCATCCAAAACATGTTGTACTGCCGTATTGGCAAGGCTTGCTTGAGCCGGAGAAACAATGACATTTCCCCAATTGATCTGCCCAACCAATAATCCAGCAACAAATGCAACAGAGGCAGCCATTGCCATGGCTTTACGTGCAAAGTTAGGCTTAACAACGTTGTTTTCAGGTGCTGATGTTTGGTTGAATAAGATCCTATCTGCCAAATCATCGGGGACATCGACATTCATTGCCTTCGCAATTTGAGCGTCTAGATCCATGATGTCATCGACAAATTTGCTATTTTTTTCACTTGAGCGAATAGCTTCTAGTATGTCGTTATCCCGTTTCTTTGGATCGGACATAATTCGGCGGCGAAACTCTAAATCATCCATTTTGCTGCCCTCTCTGGCCGTTTTCGGAATCCAACATCTCTTTGAGCTGATTGCGAGCTCTAAATAGACGCGTCATTACCGTGTTTTTATTCAGATTGAGTATCTGACCAATTTCTTCTCCACTAAAGCCACCAACGACTTGAAGAAATAACGGTTCGCGATAATCATCTTCCAATTTCATGATTTGGGCTTGAACCCACTCACTACGGTGGTGAGGCTCATCACTGACCTTGGCATCATTGCCAAAATCATCGATATCAACCAAATCAAGTTGTTTTCGTTCGAAGCGGCGGGCATTTTCACGTCTCAATATAGTAATGAGCCAAGATTTAGCGGCCTTTTCATCTTGTAAGCTATCTAGTGATTTCCACGCACGAAGACACGTTTCCTGAACTAAGTCTTCAGCAATGGATTGATCTTTACACAACCAGTATGCGTATCGATATAGATCTCTATGATAGGCTCGAACAAGCGCTTCATATTTTCTTTGTCTGTCCATATCCGAGTTGACCGGAGTGGATGACTTTTTCTTTCCAAAAAAATTTACGATTGACACATGAGCCTCCGACTTGCTCTGTGATTTAATTATTTTTAGTGTGGCTGATTCTCGTAAAAATAGCCTTGTTTGTGTTTGCTAATAGCTAAGTAGGATTTAAGCAAGCGACTAAAAAATAAGCCAATATTGACTTAAATAGCAACAAACTAGTACAGGAAGTTCATATAAAGAGAATTGAAATAGATAAATCAACATAAACTTGATCTATTTCAAAATCTGCTGAGCTCCAGCCGTTATAGTACACCTTGTCATCTAGTTAGTCTTTATGGCTAACATGTTGAGCAAGATGACACTTCCTTTTGAAGGCTGACTTTACTTTCTCCTAATCAGGAAACTGATTATTTCAATTGGCGTAAGTTAATTGCTTTATACATTCCAACCACACAGTTATGTGTGGTTTTTTTTGCCTCATAAACGCACATTTGCGCTTCATCCATACGTCATCTAGCCATACTGATGCTGATTGCTCACTGATTTACGAGCCGTATTTTCAATCTAAATCACGTTTATCCAAACAGCTGTTTGATTGCGTTAACATCTTCGTTACAATAATTCTGGTCAGACCTCTTATTTTAAGGAGAAACAATGGGCAAGCAGGAAGTCAAAACACGCGGAGGTGAGCGTGTGGCTATCGTTGCTGGGTTACGAACGCCTTTTGCGCGCCAGAGCACCGAATTTAGTCAGGTACCCGCAGTTGATTTAGGCAAAATGGTGGTGAGTGAACTACTCGCTAGAACCGATATTGACCCTAAATTAATCGAGCAAGTCGTGTTTGGGCAGGTGGTGCAAATGCCTGAAGCTCCAAATATTGCACGAGAAATTGTGTTGGGGACAGGAATGCATGTTCATACCGATGCGTACAGTGTAACTCGTGCTTGCGCGACGAGTTTCCAATCAGCTGTGAATGTCGCGGAAAGTATCATGGCAGGGAGTATCGATGTAGGTATTGCCGGCGGTGCAGATTCTTCCTCAGTATTACCAATTGGCGTCTCTAAAAAACTGGCGGCGAATTTATTAGCCTTGAGTAAGACGAAGACGTTAGGTCAAAAACTTAAGTTACTAAAATCTCTTTCGTTAAAAGACTTGATGCCCGTTCCTCCTGCTGTTGCCGAGTATTCAACTGGGCTTTCTATGGGGCAAACCGCTGAACAAATGGCAAAATCACACGGTATTAGCCGTGAAGAGCAAGATGCGTTTGCACATCGTTCACATACCTTAGCTTCTCAGGCTTGGAATGATGGCCACATCGAAGGGGAAGTGATGACGGCTTTTCCTGCGCCTTATAAAAAATGGATTGCACAGGATAATAATATCCGCCATGACTCAACCATTGAAGGATATGCCAAACTACGCCCAGCATTTGATCGCCAGTATGGCAGTGTCACGGCCGCGAACAGCACACCATTAACCGATGGTGCAGCGGCCATCATTCTGATGCGAGAAGGGAAAGCAAAGGAGCTTGGACTCGAAGTCATGGGATATATCCGCTCATACGCATTTTCAGCGATTGGAGTTGAAAGTGACATGTTGATGGGACCTTCTTATTCGACACCAATTGCGCTTGACCGAGCGGGAATTACATTAAATGACTTAACGTTGATTGATATGCATGAGGCGTTTGCCGCTCAAACGCTTTCAAATGTGAAGATGTTTGGGAGCGAAAAATTTGCACGGGAGCAATTAGGTCGTACGAAAGCCATCGGTGAAATAGATATGGATAAATTCAACGTGCTTGGCGGTTCAATCGCCTATGGCCATCCATTTGCCGCAACGGGCGCTCGGATGATCACGCAAACTTTGCGTGAGCTAAAACGTCGAGGCGGTGGACTTGCATTGAATACCGCTTGTGCTGCTGGTGGTTTGGGTGCTGCAATGATATTGGAGGTCGAATAATGAGTGATGTTAAAGCGTTTTCTTTAAATATCGATGACAACCGTATCGCTTGGCTAGCTATTGATGTTCCCGGCGAAAAAATGAACACGTTACAAGCCGCTTTTGCACAAGAGATGCAATCAATTTTTGAATGCCTAAGTGAACAAAAAGATACGTTGAAGGGGATGATCATTCATTCTCTTAAGCCGGATAATTTTATCGCTGGTGCAGATGTTCGTATGTTAGATGCATGTCAGTCGGCTTCAGAAGCACAAGCTTTAGCCACACAAGGGCAGCAGATGTTTCAGCAGCTATCGGATCTGCCGTTTCCTGTGGTCGCAGCAATTCATGGCCCCTGTCTAGGGGGAGGGCTTGAACTGGCTCTGGCTTGTGATTATCGGGTGTGCAGTGATTCGGATAAAACGCGGCTCGGTTTACCTGAAGTTCAGCTAGGATTATTGCCGGGATCTGGTGGGACGCAGCGTCTTCCTCGTCTTATAGGATTGCTGCCTTCATTGGATATGATTCTGACAGGTAAACAATTACGAGCGAAAAAAGCGAAAAAGCTTGGTGTGGTAGATGCTTCAGTTCCTGAAACAATTTTGCTCGATGTGGCAAAAAGTATGCTTGAAAAAGGTAAGCGCAAGCTTACCAAACAAAGCTCTGCGAAAGAGAAGCTCGTGGCACAGACAGGGTTAGGGCGCAAAGTCATTTTTGATCAAGCTGCAAAGAAAACCCATGAAAAAACACGGGGAAACTATCCGGCTGCCGATGCCATTTTGGCTGTGATTCGGCATGGCTTAGAAAAAGGGATGACGCAAGGGTTAGCGTTAGAAGCTGAGCGGTTTGGTGAGTTGGTCATTACCGATGAATCAAAAGCATTACGTTCAATTTTCTTTGCTACGACGGAAATGAAAAAAGAACATGGTAGTGATGCCCAACCTGCGCATGTAAGCCGTGTCGGCGTTTTAGGCGGTGGCTTGATGGGGGCGGGTATTAGTCATGTGAGTGTGACAAAAGCCAAAGTGCCAGTGCGCATCAAAGACGTAACTAATGATGGTGTTCTAAACGCATTGAAATACAACTATAAACTGTTCGAAAAGCAGAAAAAGCGTCGTGTTTTGTCAAAAGCGCAACTGGAAGCCAACATGATGCAGTTGTCTGGTGGTACGGATTTCACCAGTTTTCAGCATATGGATGTGGTGATTGAGGCGGTGTTTGAAGATTTGGATCTCAAGCAAAAAATGGTTGCAGACATGGAAGCCAATGCAGGTGAGACGACAATTTTTGCAACCAATACTTCTTCGCTTCCTATCCATCAAATCGCGGCCAAAGCGGAAAGGCCTGAGAATGTGATTGGTCTGCACTATTTCAGCCCAGTGGAAAAAATGCCGCTTGTGGAAGTGATCCCTCATGAAACAACGTCTGATGAGACAATATCCACCGTTGTTGAGTTGGCGAGAAAACAGGGCAAGACACCAATCGTTGTAAAAGACAGTGCAGGCTTTTATGTAAATCGAATTTTAGCGCCATATATGAACGAAGCAGCCCAAGTTTTGATGTCGGGTGAGCCTATTGAACATTTGGACGTCTCTCTGCTCAACTTTGGTTTCCCTGTTGGACCAATCACATTATTGGATGAGGTCGGCGTCGACATTGGTGCTAAAATCATGCCGATATTAGTGAGTGAGCTAGGCGATCGCTTTAAGGGGCCAGATGTATTTGACACCTTGCTCAATGATGGGCGTAAAGGCCGAAAGAGCGGCAAAGGCTTTTACACCTATAAAGGAAAGAAAAAGGAAGTCGACAAGACGGTATATAAATTACTTGGTTTGACGCCGGAACCTAAAATGTCTGAAGAAGATATCGCTTTGCGTTGTGTTCTTCCGATGCTAAATGAAGCGGTTCGCTGTCTAGATGAAGGGATCATTCGAAGCCCGAGAGACGGTGATATCGGGGCTATTTTTGGTATTGGTTTCCCACCGTTCTTAGGGGGGCCATTCCGTTATATGGATCAACTCGGAATAAAAAATGTGGTTGAGACGATGAACCAATTTGCCCAGAAATACGGTGAACGGTTCGCGCCATGTGATGGTTTGTTAACCCGAGCAGGGCTCGAAGAACGCTTCTACAAATAAAACCGATTATTTGATTACACTATAGGCGAACCGAAAGGTTCGCTTTTTTTGGACTGAGCGTTATTATCAAAAGAAAACCAAGGCTTAGTCAGTGCATGACGCTTAGCTAAGCGGATACCTAGAAGTAAAGAAGGAATTTAAATGGACGCTTTGGATTTACTGTTAAACCGACGTTCTATCGCCAAACTATCAGCACCTGCGCCTGAAGGGGAGGTGTTAGAGAACATTATTCGTGCTGGTCTTAGAGCTCCTGATCACGCCGGTCTAACCCCTTGGCGATTTGTGATCGCGCAAGGTGAAGGTTTACAAAAGCTGTCAGATCTTCTTGTGAACGCTGCACAAGCAGAAGACAGTGATGAAGCTGTAATAGAAAAGGTTAAGGGAGCCCCTTTTCGTGCGCCGATGGTGATCACGGTTATCGCTAAGGTTACAGAGCACGAGAAAGTACCAGCGCTAGAACAATATCTTTCAGCGGGGTGCGCGGTACAAGCGATGCAAATGGCTGCTGTTGCTCAAGGCTTTCAGGGTTTTTGGCGCTCAGGGAAATGGATGTTCCATAAAGCGGTGCATGAAGCTTTTGGTTTGGAAGGAGAGGACGAGATTGTCGGCTTCTTATATTTAGGGACTTCAGGGTGCACCGCTATGAAGGTACCTGAGCGGGATTTGAGTAAATTTGTCGAGTTCCTGTGACATAGAGTTGTGAATGAAAAAGGCTTGGAAATTCCAAGCCTTTTCTTTTAATGAATGTTGTATGCAATCACAAAATCGATGAACAGACGTACCTTTTCAGGGAGATGATCTTTGTGGTTATACAACATGTAGATGTCGCGAGGGTTAGCACTCCAATCATTTAGTACACGGACCAGACTTCCATCCTCAATGTATTCTCGAATCATCACATCTGGCATTAAGGTAATACCTAAACCCTCTGAACAGGCGCTTCTTACTACATTGAGAGTATTAGACTGAAAACGCCCTTTTTCATTGTTAACCACCGTTTCACCATTGCTGTCAGTCAGCTGCCATTTCAGCAGAGGGTGGCCTTTCAGTAGAGAATGGTTGTGTAAATCTTCTGCGTGCTTGGGGGCTTGGGTGTTATTGAGGTAGATTGGACTCGCTACCAAAATATCCTTCACCGAGCTGATTTTACGAGCGATTAAACTTGAGTCACGCTGTGGTCCAACTCGGAAAATAACATCCCACTCAGTTGGGTCTAGCTGATCCGCATGGTCACTGGTGGTCAGTTCTATGTTGATGTCTGGGTATTGCATCATAAATGCATTGAACATTGGCATCATCATACGTTTAGTCAGATTCGACGGAGAGGAAATACGTATTTTGCCCGAGGCTCCGCGACATTCATCAGTGATCTCTTCGGCGGTTGAAGATAATCGCTGTAGCAGAGGAGAACATTCGTTAAAAAATCTTTCTCCCGCTTCTGTAAGGGAAAGCTTACGCGCGTGACGATTTAACAAGCGTAAATTAAGCGAGTCTTCTAATGCCTGAATGCGTCGAGTAATGGTGGCGACAGGTATCATAGTCTTGCGTGAAGTTGCAGTGTAGCTCCCATTTTCGACGACAAGTCTAAATAGGTTGAGATCATCTAATTTCATCGTTTCAGACACATTTTTTTACTGATTTGATTAATTTATATGTATATCAAATGTCAAAGCTTGAGTCACATCAACAAGTGAGACGAAAAGGTGTAACACGTACATCTAGTATGTACAACGGTTGAAGCACGGAAGATTTGTATAAAACCGCTATCGCGACTACCTTTTTAAGGAGTGTTTCAAAACCAATAATAACAGCACACCATGTGGTTCTCTAGTTGTGTGAGGCGAAGGTTTATGCAGAAAACATACGAAACGGCGACTGCACTCTCGGCGAATAAATTACTCGGTAATAAGCTGATTATGGTGGTTGATGACGATCCGGTTTTCCGGAGGATTACCAGCGGATTCCTTATTGCTCAGGGTTATGACGTCATGGAAGCAGAAAACGGGTTAGAGGCGTTGAAGAAACTTCGAACCGCTGAACCTGACTTGGTGCTTTGTGATTTATCGATGCCCGTTCTTGATGGTATCGAACTCGTTGAAGAAGTTAGCCTAGAATACCCATCTTTACCGCTCATTGTGGTATCGGCGACGGATGAAATGGCCGATGTTGCTCGGGCATTACGCTATGGCATCAAAGACTTTCTCCCGAAACCGATCAGTAATCATGAGCATCTCGCTAGTGCAATAGAAAATACACTGGACGACAGCTATGACCATCTTTCTGATCAGCGTGATTTTGCCAGCCAATGGTTCCGTGTTGAAAGTGGTGATATGCCAGAAGAGCAAGAGCTGCACTGGCACCTTGAGTATTTACAAGAGCACCCAAGCGCTGCAAAAGACTTACTTCATGCGCTACTCCCAGAAAAAGACACCTCTCAAGGGGATTGGAAATGTTGTTATCGATTGCTGCAGTCTGCCGACATCATGCCTCTGGTGTTTGATTATGCTTGGCTTATGAATGGGCAGTTTGCTTTCTATTTAGTGGATTCTAATAGTGAAACTGGAGCGGCAACGACGCTGTTAATTCGAGCCTTGTTCCATGATTATCTACGTAATTTAAAATGCTTTAATGCGGATCTCAAAGACATTGCCTATATGTTGGAGAAAGGCATGAAGTGTACAGAGGGCGTCAGCCCAGTTAGAGCAATGTTTGGTGTGGCTGATTTGTGCACCAGTAAAATTTCAATATTACCTGCAGGGCTTGAAGGGCAATGGTCGAATGGCTATACCTCTCATCATATTACAGAAGGGGTGAAGCTCGGAGAGAATTGTGCGAAGAACTTTATCACTTCAGATCTACCGATACAGTCAGCGTGTCAATTATCTCTTAATAGCCTTGGTTCGGTCAGCTTTAGTCTTGATATTTACAAAGGTGGTAGAGCTTGAAACTAGGTTACATCTCATGTCTATAAAGGCAACCTCTAACGGTTGCCTTTGACTTATTTGCACGACAGTAAATGATTAAACGCCAACACTTTTTATCAAAATAACCCTTCTTTTACTTGGTTTTTGTGAAATCACCATTACGGTATAGTTGTCGCCAACAATTCGCTAACAGATAAATAACGAATCGTATAACAACAATACAACGACATTAGAGAAGTGAGCCCATGGCAGACAAAGATTTCAAAGAACCTTATAATGTTTTCTACTTTTTAGGTTTCATTGCAGCCCTATTAATCCCAACATTACCCGCAACCTTAACTTGGATGCGTGTATTTAACGGATACTAAGGCTTATCGAATTAAACGGAGCTTACCATCAGTATTCGTCGATTGAGTTTAAATATTGTTGGTGGGCTTAGTTTGTGCCTTGGCATACTAGGCATCTTCCTTCCTCTTCTACCAACAACGCCATTTTTGTTGCTTGCGAGTGCATGCTTCATGCGCAGCAGTCCAACCTTTCATCGTTGGTTACATCAACACCCTACCTTTGGCCCCATTCTGGATAATTGGCAACAACACAAAGCCGTAACTCGTAAAGTGAAAATACGCGGAGCAGCATTCATCATTTTGAGTTTCAGTTTCTCGATCTGGTTTGCCCCCCATATGTGGTTAAAAATTCTGCTGTTAGCATTGTTTGTTGGAGTGCTTAGCTGGTTTATTCGTTTGCCTGTGATGGAGCGCCTTGCAGAGCGTCGGGGAAACACATAATATTGCAGTGAAGTGTGCCTGCTCTTCGAGTGGGCATTTATTATTTGTGCGCAGTAAAAAGCGAGTACGCTGACTGTGCATCGAGCCAATGCTACGATTTCGTCAACACCTACAATACAAGGACGAGGGGTTAGCTAATCAAAGTACATAATCATGACAACTGAAACAATCTCGCTGATCAAAGCAAGCATCAAAAGCATTCCAGACTATCCAAAACCAGGCATTCTATTTCGTGATGTCACTAGCTTATTGGAAGACGCTCAAGCGTATCAAGCAACCATCAATTTATTGGTCGAAAAGTACAAAGATATGGGCTTTACCAAAGTCGTAGGTACGGAAGCTCGTGGCTTTTTATTCGGTGCGCCATTAGCACTCGAATTGGGTATCGGTTTTGTTCCTGTCCGTAAACCAGGGAAGTTACCGCGCCAAACTGTGGCTCAATCGTATGAGCTTGAATATGGCGTGGATACATTAGAAATCCATACAGATGCTATTTCTGAAAGCGATAAAGTTTTGGTTGTTGACGACCTACTTGCCACAGGTGGTACGATTGAAGCGACAACAAAGCTTATTCGTCAACTTGGCGGTGAAGTAGAACATGCCGCGTTTGTTATCAATCTGCCTGAAATTGGCGGTGATAAGCGTTTGGAAGGTCTTGGTCTAAACGTTTACAGCATTTGTGAATTTGAAGGTCACTAATCGGAAGTTTTCATGAGTTATCTTGCCTTAGCGCGAAAATGGCGGCCAAGCCGCTTTACTGAAGTGGTTGGTCAGGGACATGTACTGACAGCATTGGAAAATGCGTTAGCCCAGAATAGATTGCACCACGCGTATCTATTTAGTGGTACTCGAGGAGTTGGTAAAACATCCATCGGCCGCTTATTTGCGAAAGGATTAAACTGTGAGACAGGCATTACAGCGAATCCTTGTGGCACCTGCGATACGTGTAAAGAGATCGAGGAAGGGCGTTTTGTTGACTTGCTCGAAATCGATGCAGCTTCTCGTACTAAGGTAGAGGATACTCGTGAACTACTCGATAACGTTCAATATAAGCCTGCTCGTGGTCGCTTCAAAGTCTACTTGATCGATGAAGTTCACATGCTTTCTCGCCATTCATTCAATGCGTTATTAAAGACGTTGGAAGAGCCGCCTGAGTATGTGAAGTTTTTGCTTGCTACGACTGATCCTCAAAAGCTGCCTGTTACGATTCTATCGCGTTGCCTTCAATTCCATTTGAAGCCAATCAGTGTCGATAATATTCATGAGCAGTTGGATCGCATTTTAGAGCAAGAACATGTTTCTGCTGAGTCTCGTGCTCTTGGTATGATTGCACATGCTGCTGACGGCAGTATGCGTGATGCATTAAGCCTTACGGACCAAGCTATTGCGTTGGGAAATGGCTCAATATTGGCGGACAGTGTTTCTCATATGTTAGGAACACTGGATACAGCTCAAGCTGTTCATCTGCTTGAGGCAATAAGTTCGAAGCAGGCACAAACCGTGATGGATAGCGTCCAGCAATTGGCACAAAACGGCGTTGAGTGGGATGGATTGTTACAACAGCTCTCAACACAGTTACATCGTATTGCGATGTATCAAGCGCTTCCGTCTACGTTAGATAAGGCGCAGCCAGATGCTGAAAAAATTGAATTATTAAGCCGTGCTCTTACGCCTCAAGATGTGCAGTTGTATTATCAAATTGCATTGAAAGGACGTGATGACCTCCCGCTTGCGCCTTCGGCTCGAATTGGCTTAGAGATGGTGCTGCTTCGCATGATGGCATTTAGGCCGGCAGCAGTAACAACGGCGAATACTATCTCAACTCAAGTTTCAGAGCCTGTACCGTCAGTACAAGCGAAGCCGCAAAAGATTCAGACTTCTTCTCAAGTACCACCAGTGGCAGAAAATGCCCCAGAGCCAGTGGTACCTCAGGCTCCTTCTGAGCCACAAATGCCACCGCAAATGTCCGCTGATGAACCTGTAGCTGGTTACGACATGGTTCCTCCGGAGTATATGCAGGCTCCGCCAAGCTATGAACCAGCTCCGATGGAGGCTCCTGCTCCTCAACCTGAACACCAACCCAGCCAAACTGAGAGTGTGAGTTCGCCTGTGAGCGGGTTACGCCATCAGTTGCGTTCACAACGAAAAGGGCTGTCTCCGACACCTACTAAAGGGAATGATGGAAAAAAGCCTAAAGCGGCATCTGCAAAAACAGAATCAGTTCTTGATCGTGTAGCACAAAAGCACGGTGGAACTGAGCGGGTGTCGCTATTGTCAAATCCACATGAGGTTACATCTTCTACCAATGGTAAAGATGAGCCTTATCAGTGGAAGCCGTCGGCACCACAAGTTATCGAAACAAAACCTGAGCTGACGCCGACTTTGTTGAAGAAGGCTCTTGAGCACGAAAAAACACCAGAAATGGTTAAAAAATTGGTGAAAGAGTCGCAAGCGCAAAATGAATGGGCAGCATTAATAGACCAATTGCAGACGGCTAAGTTGGTTGAGCAGTTAGCGTTGAATTCGGTTTATGAAAAAAATGGCAGCTCAATTTCGCTCATGTTGCGCTCTTCTCAAGCTCATTTGAATACAGACAAGGCGCAAAGCGAGTTATTGGCAGCGTTAAATAACGTGTTGAATGAAGAATGCCACTTGTCGGTTGAAATTGGCGAAGGGGGTGAAACCCCATTAGAGTTAAGAGACAGGCTCTATCAGAATAAACTTCAGTCAGCATTTACGAGTTTAGAAAGTGACGAAAATGTGCAGTTTTTGGTAAGGCGATTTGCCGGCGAACTAGACTCTGAAAGTGTCAGACCGATTTAATCCAATACGGGGTTGAAAAACACGATTTGAACCCCACTTAGTTACATAACAAGCGAATTAAACCAGAGAGATAAACATGTTTGGTAAAGGCGGTATGGGTAACCTAATGAAGCAAGCCCAGCAAATGCAAGAGCGTATGCAAAAGCTTCAAGAAGAAATCGCAAATATGGAAGTAACAGGCGAGTCAGGTGCTGGCCTTGTAAAAGTGACAATCACTGGTAGTCATAGCGTTCGTCGCGTAGAGATCGATGAAAGCTTGATGGAAGATGACAAAGAGATGCTTGAAGATCTTATCGCAGCAGCATTTAATGATGCTGCTCGTCGTGTTGAAGAAACTCAAAAAGAGAAAATGGCTGGCGTAACTGGCGGTATGCAATTACCACCAGGTATGAAAATGCCATTCTAAGAACGAGTAGGTTTTAATGCGTACCAGTCATATGCTGGAGCATTTGATGGAGGCCTTACGTTGTCTGCCAGGGGTCGGTCCCAAGTCAGCTCAGCGTATGGCCTTTCATTTGTTACAGCGCGACAGAAAAGGTGGCCTGCAACTTGCGGAAGCGTTAAGTCAGGCAATGACAGAGATCGGGCATTGCACCGAATGTCGCACCTTTACTGAAGAAGAAGTGTGTCATATCTGTAATAACCCGAAGCGTCAGGAAAACGGTCAGATCTGCGTGGTGGAAAGCCCGGCAGATATTGCAGCGGTAGAAGCCACAGGACAATACTCTGGTCGTTATTTTGTATTGATGGGACACCTTTCACCCCTTGATGGCATTGGTCCAAGTGACATCGGTTTAGATGTGTTGGATTATCGTCTCCGTCGTGGTGATGTTAGTGAAGTGATTTTAGCGACAAACCCAACTGTAGAGGGTGAAGCGACAGCTCACTATATTGCAGAGTTGTGTAAAGCGCATGAAGTGGAAGCAAGCCGAATTGCTCATGGTGTCCCTGTTGGGGGAGAGCTTGAGTTAGTTGATGGCACGACACTGTCTCATTCATTACTCGGCCGACACAAGTTATAATAAAAAAGCCGCACTTGAATTGTGCGGCTTTTTTATTCCAACCTCTATTAACTCCAATTCCCTACCAACTAAAGCATACGAGTGTTAAAGCAGATCTCGTAATTTAGAATGTGTACGCCAAACCTGTGGACAAAAATAGACTGCTTTCATCATAGAATTCGATATCAGAGTCGGTCTCTTGGTAGCCGGCCATCACATTCCATTTTGTGTCGGGGAGTGCGAAAGGTTTATCAAAACTGTAGATTGAGAAGACTCCCAGCGCATTCGCGTCCTGCTTTTGGTCAAAAATAGGGTTATCTTGTTCATAGTCCGCGACACTGGCTCTCATTGTTGTGACGAGACTATGGCGGGAAAAGTTCATCACAATACCAAGCTGTGCTGCATAGTCACTGTAACTGTGTGCTTTTCCATCTGCATCTTTCAATGTGTATTGGAAGGCAGGCGCTAAAATAATATTGCGGCTCAGTGGAAGGTTTGTCTCGATCGTGGCGCGATGATATTGGCTATAACGTTTTAAAAGGGAGCGTTGCGTGTCATCAAGTAAGCTATTTTGACCGATTTGGTCATGCTCAATATCACTTTGGGCATACGCGTAACGCAGCGTAACAGGGATTGGTGCAAAAAGCTCAAACGCAACACGACCACCAATGATATCTTGATCGGTTTTACTACGTGATTGCTGGGTAAGGTAAGGATCTTTCCATGCCTCAGTCATCCCCGGAATGGTACTAAACATTGCAAATGTAACTAGGGTATCAGGGGTGAATTGATGAAGAATACCAAGTTCAGATTGGAACTGAGCTTCGGCAATTTGGTCTTGGCTGTTACCAAAGAAAATGGCCGTTTCACCAAATGAGTATTGTAAGCGACCTAAGGGAAACACCTTGGCATCGGTTACTGATGTTCCGTTGTTATTCAAGTCTGGGGTGATAGCATTGTTATCATCAGTATTTAACTGAGATTGGCCAGAAGAATAGCCTAAGTTAAGGCTTATCCCACCACTAAACCCTTGCTCTAAGCCATGATTTGGATTTGCTATCGCAAGCCCAGAGAACAAAGCACAAAGACTGACAGAGAGTAGACGATAATGGTTCATACTCGCTCCTTGTATAGCCACTGACGGTCATTATTGTTTCTACATGAGTTTTGTATAACGTCAATATGCAAATAATGCGCTATCTGCGAAGTTTTGTGGATTATATAAGTCACACTTTGTCAGATTTGTTGAGTGAATCTATGCTAAATGCAGATTTGAGAGTGTTTAGTTAAACCTGAGAACGTCAAAAAGGGAAAGCTGGCAAAGATAAGAAAGGGAATAACAAAACGGCCTCCGCATAGGGAGGCCGCTAAATCGAATATAGAATTAGGCTTACGCTTCGTCAGAACCGGCAATGACGCGGTAAACGATCGCACCTAGAATAGCACCGAAGATAGGTGCAACCCAGAATAGCCATAGCTGAGACGTTGCCCAGTCACCCACATACATAGCCACAGCAGTACTACGTGCTGGGTTTACTGAAGTGTTGGTTACAGGGATACTGATCAAGTGGATCAGTGTTAGACACAGACCGATAGCGATTGGTGCAAAACCTTGAGGCGCACGTGAATCAGTTGCACCCATGATGACAATAAGGAACATCATCGTCATTACCACTTCAGTGATAAGTGCTGCTGTCATTGAGTACTGGCCAGGAGAATGTTCACCAAAGCCGTTTGACGCAAAGCCAGATGCCGCAACATCAAAGCCAGCTTGACCAGATGCGATGAGGTAAAGAATACCACCTGCTAGTAGGCCACCAATCACTTGAGCAGCGATATAAGGAAGAATGTGTTTTGCATCAAAACGGCCGCCTGCCCATAAACCGATGGTTACTGCTGGGTTCAGGTGACAACCAGAGATATGACCAATAGCGTAAGCCATTGTCAGTACTGTTAGACCAAACGCCAACGATACACCCAGAAGACCAATGCCCACATCAGGAAAACCTGCTGCTAAAACCGCACTACCACAGCCGCCTAACACTAACCAAAACGTACCAAACGTTTCTGCTAAATATTTTTTCATGATTTGTCCTAATCGTTTCGTTATTTTTCAAAGACCCGTGAAAAATAGTCTAGAAATGTCAGGTTTGTGTGAGACGAATAGAGAAATTGAGGAAGATCACGAGTTTACGGATCGAGGTCTCAAATATGAGGCAAGTTAAGTGAGTAATTCCAATTCAGTAATATTGTTCAGCGCTTCTTGATTGCTTTTTCCACAAACGACTGGGCAAGGTTTGAAATCATGGCAAACTTTTGGTCGCTCTGGCTTGCCAAACAGTTTGCAAAGGTTGTCTTCGGTTAACTGAATACAACGGGTACCCGCAGGTTTACCTTTTGGCATTCCAGGTATCGGGGAAGAAATACTTGGTGCAATGCAACATGCACCGCAATATAAACGGCATTCCATCGTTGTTAAGCTACCACCACATGAGTTGTATTGAGGACGGATCAGGGGGCGCACTTTAACAAAGCTTGACGTTTGAAGAAACTAAAAAAATGCGGCTGTAAAATCAGCATTTGAAATCAACAAGTTGGCTAATGCGTAAGATAAACAGATTGTGAATATGTGCAGTCAGCAGTAGCAAGGCATTTTCAGTATTGAACAAGGGAAATGGCTAAATGTGATGACGTTAACTGCTATCTCAATGGCCAATGTGATACTAACGCGATGGATTGATAACTTAGATTTCTTCTCTAAAAAGTTAATATTTTCAATGGCTAAGTGCCGCCAAGGGTATTTCTCCGAATTTCATCCTCTTGAACTTTGTGACATGAAGCGGTATAAAACGCTCCCTTTATTGAATATCTAAAGATGAAGTCTATGAGCACACCATTTTGGCAAAGCAAAAAGCTAGAACAAATGAGCGAAGAAGAGTGGGAAGCTCTATGTGATGGCTGTGGTAAATGCTGCTTACATAAGCTCATGGATGAAGACACCGATGAGATCTACTACACCAATGTCGCGTGCAGTTGGTTAAACAGTAAAACGTGTTCGTGTAAAGATTATCCAAATCGATTCTCTTCAGGGGAGGAGTGCACCAAGCTGACTCGTGAAGATATTGATGATTTTACTTGGTTACCTCACACCTGTGCTTACCGACTTCTTGCGGAAGGGGAAATACTTCCCGTGTGGCATCCTTTAATTACGGGAACTAAGTCAGCGATGCACGAAGCGGGTGAAAGCGTCCGGGATAAAGTGGTCTACGAGATTGATGTCGTTGACTGGGAAGACCACATTTTGAATCATCCGACGCGAAGCTAAGTGATGTTAGGGTTTTAAAGGGCTGCGGAAAACGGCAAACCCAAATAATAGCGAATAAACCTGCATATTATGAAAATATGCCGCCACTTTGTCGCCATTTTTGTGGCGGCAGATGGCGACAGTTACAGCATGTTTAATGGGTTCTTACTCACCACATCTTTTAGGTGATCAGGGCTAATCTGTGTGATCGGTAGTCGGCAAACATCGAAGCCGAGAACTAGGTGTAAAGAGGGGCGTCTACAGCAAGTGCGATGACCTTTAGTTTGTTATAGGTATATTTAGAATGAGCCAAAGACTGGCCGTGCCTTTCTTGCCACAAATCAATCATATCCAGAAGGCTACGTTTTTCAGATTTAGCACCAAGCCACGGTTTGTCGTCTACCTTTTTCATTAGATAGAGCTCGTAAGCGTTCGCTTCACCTTTGGTTGCAAAATGTTTACGGATGCGCTTTCCAGCACGCCCGTTTAGGTAACATTCGTATAACCACGGCTTTTTGCTGCCATCTTTAAGCTTACGCACTGTCATTCTATGTGCCCTGCAAAATTAATCACTGCAATGTAGTCCTCATCAAGAAACTCCCCTTACTCCCATGTTGCTAGGTATGACGATAACGAGACCTAATCAGCTTTTTATAGAGTTTCACTGGCTTATTAGCTCTCTTCCATGATTTGCAAGATGTACACCTATTGACGTGAGTATCATCTTCCATTTTTGATTGCCATAGGGTGTTAACCATAGATACCGAATTAGGTTAAATGAATGCAGGGTCTATGCGGTTAATACATTAGAGTTAATTTCTGAACCTTAAATAAATCAGGATTACCATTTTGGAAGATGGCTTCGAAATGTTTTGGGCGTAAGTCCGGTGTGCTGTTTGAATACCTTCGAAAAATAGCTACCACTTTGATAACCCAAGTCTAAGGCGATTTTGGTGATGGACTCATTAGGGTTGGCTAAACGTTCTTTGGCAAGGCTGATGCGATAAGCTTGGATCCAGCTTGCGACGCCCATATTGAACTGCTCTCTAAAGGATTGCTTTAGATAACATTCATTCGTCGCGAGTTCTTTAGATAAGCCCGGTATGTTCCAATCAATATGGGGTTGCGTTGCAATGAGGTCGCACGCTTGCTCGGCGAGAGACTTAGGCTCTTTGTGCACCATGAGTAACGCAAGCAGTTCTAAGATTTTTCCTCTTAGCCATACTGTTCGGGCTATACCTTGGAAGTCATTGTTCCAAATCGATTTGGCAACGTTAAGAATCTCTCCTGTAAGTGGCATTTGCCAACCTGTTTCATAAAGATCGAAAGGCTTGAATGATGATCCCCTATTTTGAGGAAGAAGATTTTTAGTCAAGCTATGGTGTAATGGGAAATGAATTCGAATGTTCTCAATTCGACCTCCTTCTCCTAGCTCAATAGGGTTTACAGGTTCAGGCTTCGGCAAAAGGGATGCTATGCATCGAGAAGCAAAAGATGCTGCAGGGTAATCAGGGTATTTGGGGCTGTAGGCGTGGTTAATACCAGCAAAGCTGATATAGAACCCCGCGTCTGCCGGATCATTGAACTGAATGTCCGTTGTTGCTGTACAGTTAACGATGTAAGCATTCACATCATCATCGAGAGCAACAACATCAAACGTTCCATCTACGCCGCCTACTAAGTTTAAGCTCTTCACGATATTACTCATTGTTTCAGCCTTCGTCGTTTTCTCGTGAGCATCTCCTTGATTAATTAATATAAATGATAATAGATATCATTTGTAGGGATTATTGAACTAAGTCGAGCTCACAGAGAAAGAAGCTCTGGATATACCTAGAGCATCTTTAACGACAGGGCTTGGTTAGATTTGTAAGATGAGGCTCGCCTTCTCATTTGGTTTTAAGACTGGGATTATGAAGATAGCGATGAGGCTAAAAGCGATCATTAACATAAAATGCACTGAATACCCGAAAGCGCCGATCAGTGCCCCGCAAATGATAGCCATCACGATTGCAATGAACATATCCATCGATTGGAAAAGAGAGAAGTTCACACCTGACTGATGTCCGGAGGCAAACCCCATCATTAGAGTATAAAGCGTAACAAATTTAGCCGACGTAATGATGCCATTAACGACAAAGATACCCGCGATTAACCATCCTTGCTCAGCAATATTTAAGTCGTATGCTAAATAGAAGCTAAAAAACACAACTTCAAAGACCATCATTAGTAGTAACACATTGAGTGCTAGACTTTTTTTGATTAGCCAGCCACCTAGCACTACGCCAATTAAACCGGTAATCACTCCTCCACCTGCAACCAAAAGACCCAAACTTTCTAGCTGTATACCGCTGTCGACTAAGAAAGGCATCATCATTGATAATGCCCCTCTCGTTCCGAGCTGCGATAAGGTCACAAGGAGCAGTCCAATCCTTACTTCAGGGTTAGAAAATGCAGCTTTAAGGGAGGGAGTACGAGCTGTTGGCGCGCTTTTCTGATTGGCGCCGTGATTCCAGAATAAACAAAGCGTTGGCATACTGAATAATAAAGTCAGAAGAGCCAGACCGAATAATGCGGTTTGCCAATCGAGCAATGAAGTCGCATAGATAAATAATCCACCGCCAAAAACAGCCCCTAGATACGAACCACCAACTTGCATGACGTTGCCTAGGTATCTTCTTTTTGCCTCCAACTGGTCAATCGCCAGACCGTCTGTAGCGATATCAGCGAAGCTGGAAAATAAGCTGATAACCAAAACGCCAGCAAACAGGGTCATTCGATTCTCGATCGTTCCAATGACGCAAAGCGCAACGAGTATGGCAATTAAAACTAGCTGAGAACCAAAAATAATGATGGCGTGATTTTGTAAACTCGCTCCCTTTTTGCGTTGCCGTTCGATCCAAGGTGACCACAAAAATTTAGCGACCCAAGGAAGCATTGCAAGGTAGAACAACCCTATTTGGGAGGTATCTATGCCCTCATGTCGCATTATCGCTGGCAAGCCTTGAAGTGTGAACATACTGACTAAGCTTTGGATGGTATAAACGCTCGCCAGAACGGCGAGTAATGGTTTGAGTTTGATTCCTTGAGCGCTAACCATAGGTTTCATTACCACTCGTACTTCGCTTTCACACCAACTTCTCTACCTGTACCGTAATTGCTGTATGTCTGACCATAAGAGAATGCGTAAGTGGTGTAGTCTTTGTCAGTAATATTGTTGCTAAAGATCGAGATAGACAGAGCTTCGCTGTAGTCGTAGTTAATGGATAGATCGACGAGAGTGTACGCACTTTGTGATAGTGAGTTAGCTTCGTTAAAGTAGATTTTAGAGTTATAACGAGCTTGAGAGTTGATCGAAATGTCGCCTTTGACTCCTGTTACTGGTAGGTAATAGTTAAAGCCCAACGTTGCCGTGGTGTCTGGCGCGTAAGGCAGTCGATTCCCTTCAAAGGTACTGTTGTTTGATTCAAATGTTGAACGTCCAAAAGTCCCGGCACCAGTGATGGTCAGATCATCGGTTGGGTAGAAAGCGAACTCAGCTTCGATACCTTTACTTAGAGCCTCACCCATATTTTTAAGAGTTTGATGCCCTGGCGTACCGGTATATAGTTGAATATCATCCGTTTTAATCCAGTACAATGCGCCACTAAAATCGATTTTTTGATTCGCAAAGTTGGTGCGCCAGCCTAGCTCGCCATTCAGTGATTTTTCCGCGTCATAACCGCTTGCATCTGCATTGCTCAGAGGAACAACGTTGTAGCCCCCCGGTCGGTAACCACTGGTTATGGAAGCGTAAAGTCGAGTGTCCTCATTCGCTTGCCAACCAATTGCAGCTTTTGGTGAAACCGTCGATTCTGTCTGTTCCTTGTTATAAGGATTGATAAACCATGCCGGGTTACCGTTGAAGTCAGAGTTTACTTTTAGGTATGAAGCTCGGACGCCAAGAGTGACATCCCATTGTGGTGCAAACTGGTAGTTTGCCTGCCCAAACAACGCGTACGTGTCATAGTCCAATTTATTTCGTGCGTTATTGGCTGAAACGTCCAAACGGCGATATTCCATGTAGCCGCCAACTACGTAGCTAAAACGATCGTTGTATTGTTGGTTTAGACGTAGCTCTTGGCTGAACTTGTTTTGATCTTCTTGGTAGTAGCCATAGACATATTCGCGGTCTATCTCGCGTGTTTGATAAGCGGTGGTACTTGTGATTTGAGAGGAATCTAAATCGTAACCAAGATTCAGCGCGAAAGTATTAACGTCTCGCTTAAGTTTGGGGATTGGTGCGTCTTTTACACCAGAGTCATGTTCACTCTCAGTGAGGTACCACTCCTCATGGCTGTCGAGCTTATCTGCGGCGACTGATAGGGTTGCGCTAAGTTTTGAGTCATTTGGTAAGTAGTGAAAGCGAACTTTTAATGCTTGCTCATCTGCATCGTTTGCGTCTTTTTTCCCGCTGGTGGCGTGTTTAATATCACCTTCATCGTAGACATATCTAGCTGCAATATCCGCTGAAATGGAGTCAGATAAACGGGTAGCGGCGACAGCATCAACTTGCTGACTCAAATTAGAATATAAAGCAGAAGCTTTAATTTCGGTGGCGTCAGTTTCACGACGAGTCACGATGTTAATGACACCGCCTTGCGCGTTCCCACCGTAAAGAGTGCCTTGCGGACCGCGCAGCAATTCGACTTTTTCCACGTTAATCAGCGGTTGAGTGACAAAAGCGTTATCTTGCAGGACGCCATCAACATAAATGCTCACGGTTGGCGAATAGTAGTCAGGTGAACTAATCCCACGAACGGTGGTGTTGGCGTAAGTTCGGTTCCCGCGAGTTTGTATAAGCAGTCCAGGGAATACCATCTCGAGATCTTTGACCTGATAAATGCCTGCTTTTTCGAGTTCTTCTCCCGTTTTGACCACAACTGAATTGTTCACTTGCGATAAAGGAGTATCGAACTTGGTTGCTTCAACGATAACCACTTCCATTGCTGGTGGCGTCTCTTCGGCATAGGAGTATGAAGTACCCAAAATTGTGAGGATAGCGCTCGCAATGACGGTGCGCGGCGAAGAAATCTTGTACATACTGTTTTCCTTGAATCTGAATAAGTTAGCACTACTCACAGCGCTGAATTTTTAATTGTTATGTTGAGCTTCCCACAGAGACTGGTAGTGGGAAGAGGTTGCGATTAATTGGTCGTGCGAACCAAAATCCTCAATGCGACCGTGGTTCATCAAATAGATGCAATCTGCATCAGCAATGGTGTCCAATCGATGCGCTACTGTGATCATGGTTTTAGAGGCAAAACACTCGGTAATGCTATGCAGTATTTCCCGTTGTTTGGGGTGGTCGAGTGCGGATGTAAACTCATCAAGCAGCACAATGGGCGCATCATGAAGCAACGCTCTTGCGAGGGAGAAGCGTTGACGTTCTCCACCCGATAAATCCTTGCCATTCTCGTTTATTTCGGTGTTTAGTCCTTGTGGCAAGCGAGCGATCAGCTCATCAAGTCCTGCGGTAGTGATTGCAGTTTCTAACTCTTCGGTGTTCGCGTCTTTTTTGGCGATGAGCAAGTTTTCTTTTAGGGTCCCAGCGAACAATTGCACATTTTGGGTAACGTAGGAGATGTGCTGGTACCAGTGCATTGTCCCTGTTGCTTCTACCGTGCAACCACCAATTCTTACCGCTCCATGAGTGGGGATGTGGAATGCAGCAAGTAAATCTAACAAGGTGGTTTTTCCCGCTCCACTGGTACCGATGAGCGCGATATGTTGCCCATATGGAACCTGCAAATTGATGTCTTTAAGAATGGTGTTGCCATCCAGAGTTAACTCAACCGCTTTGAATTCGATGTCGTGGTGATGTGCTTGAACACCATGCACAGGTTGCTGCGGTTCTTGGCTTAGGGCATATAGACGATCGGCAGATTTAGCCATGTATCTGAGTAACGTAGAGAAAATAGTCATGCGTACAAATGGTCGGATACAAGCGACGGCAGCAATGATTGAAACTAACCACTCCCCGAGCGTAAGGTTGCCCAGGCTCATTAAGTAAGCACCGAGCGCCGCAACCATCGGAATAGAAAGCTCAAGTAACAAGCTTGCTAAAATGACGCCAATTCCACCAGCCCATTCAACCCCTAACCCTGTTTTGCGCAAGTCTACTAATTCTTGATTAAGTGGAGTCGCTAATACTTCACTGCGACCAAAGCGTTTTAGCGTTGGTAAACAAGCTATGTATTCGAGCAGTTTGTTGGTGCAAGAAGCGTTTTTATCGACATGGCGTTGTGCTTGTTTGGAAAAGTTATCTTCGAATTTCCACAGCAATAAGCTCGCGATCACCATAACAATCAGCATAAGTGAGGCTAGGTAAGGTGAGCAAAATAGCAGTACACAAAGCATCGCGAACGGAACCACCAAAGCTGCGATCAAGTCAGCAATTAGGTGACTAAAAATGTCTTCGAATGCTTTTAAATCACGAGTGATTAGCTTAATGCGCTCTCCCAGACCTTGCCCTGTGATCTTGGAAAACGGTTGGCTACGAATGTCATGTAGTAGCACTTTTCTCAGGTGGTGAGTAATGTCATAAGCGCCTAAGAAGCTTTGTTTGGCGGATTGTCCTAACCGCCATTGAACGACAACCGTGATAAGTGAAACTGCGAATAGGGCTTCAAGAGAAAGTAACCATGTTTGGGTAAGGGCTCCGAATATCAGTAGCCAACAAAATAATGGCAGAATCTCACTGAACACTTTGCCAGCAATGCCAACCAAAAACGTTTTTGGATTGATATCTGCGTGATCGAGTAGCTTGAGAATGTTACGCACAGACGGTCTCCTCAAGATGAATTTGTTTAAGCTGCCCGTGTGATAATGAAAACGCTCGGTTAGCGATGGTTAATGCTTGTGAACCATGACTGATGACCAATTGGATTTGCTGCGGTGCATGTTGACGTATTGCTTCTAGAACACGATTTTCCGTCACCTTATCTAGATGAGAAGTCGCTTCATCTAAAACCAGAATGGCAGGGCGTACTAGCATGGCGCGAGCGATGGCTAACCGCTGTAGTTCCCCTCCACTAAAATTGCGTTCGGTTTCATCCATACTGGAATACAAACCATTCGGAAGCTGTTCGATAAGTGCAGAAAGTCCAAGCATATCGAGGAGTTTGATAATCACGGAGTCGTGTATCAATCGATCTCCTAAGACCAAGTTTTCGCGTATTGATGCGCTGAAGAAAACAGGGTGTTGGTCGACAACTGAGATAAATTGGCTTCGTTCTCTATCGGACATCGAAGACACGGCTTTTTGGTTAATAAACCAATCGCCTTCGTATGTTGCTAATTCTCCGTAGAGCGTTGCCAGTAGACTACTTTTCCCTGAGCCTGATGCGCCTTGAATTACGATGCACTCGCCATGAGATAACTGAAGGTTCAGTCCACTGACGATATCGAGTGAGTCACGTTTGACTGCTAAGTTTTCACAACAAAGCTCGACATAAGGCGTTGCAATGGATTTGAAATGTTGCTCCGATGTTGCTGAGAACAGAGGTAGTATTCGCTCTAGAGAAGAAAAGGACTGCTGCACTTGCCCAAATATCTGTGTTAGATCCAACCATGGTTTAAGGATGCCGGCACAAAGAATCACGATCATCGTGAGCTCGACCGGGCTTAATGAACCTTGGGTCAATTTGACGATGGCGAATGGAATAACAAGAACCAAAGATGCCTGAGCTAAGGTAGTAAAGGTTACCCATGCCCCAACCATTTGATTGGTATAAGCGTTAACCAGCTTGTGGTGCTTGGTCATATTATTGCTTAACTGGCGGTAAGAGTCCGCGTCAACGCCGAATAGTTTCATCACGCCGATGCTACGCAAAAACTCTAGTTGCGCTTTGTGCATATTCGCAACGACTTGATTGTACTTTTTTTGTCTATCTGAAAAGCCACGCATCATGACTGTTTGGGCAATCACGGCGAGGGGGAGAGGACTTAATGCGATTAAGCCTAGTTGCCAGTCGATGCTGACCATAAAACCAAGCAAAACAAACGGAAGTAAAGTACCAGTAATAATATCGGTCGTATGATGAGCAATAAGAGGCTCAAGGCTCTGACAATCGTCGCTGAGTCGTTTTTCTATATCTCCACGATGGTATTGCATCAGTTTAGCGGTTGGCATTTCGGACAGAGCACGAACGAGCTTCTGCCTAATGGTCTGAATAATTTGATAAGCAGCAAGGTGCGCCTGCCATACCGAAATCGTATAGAAAAAATAGCGCACACAGACTGCAATGGTCATAAGAGCCAAGTAGAAATAGAGACTTTGGGTATTTAGATATCTGCTCAATGCGGCGTATAAGCAAATCCAAGTGGCGAGTTCTGCGAACACACACAACACCGCGCTAACACTAGTATAAATGATGCGCTTTTTTTCCGTTTTTAATAATGAGATGAGTGCTTGAGTGACGCTCATCTTGTCCGTTAGATGCATAGATGACTCCTTAATGGGAGTTATTCTCATCTAAGTATTGCTTTAACAATAGCAATATCGGGAAATAGAAAGCGAATATCGGGAAACGTTTTGCGGTGGTAGTACTAGAACTAAAGCTGATACTCTTTATTGCATAAACCAGTATTTATCGAAAGTCTGTCGGAAAGTGTGGTGCATTACGCATGATTTATTACTAGATTTGACCATTCAACTTTTCGCTATTCTTCATACAATTTGGACAATATTAGAATTAATCAAATGCTCTAAGAAGGTTTTGTCCAAAAGTTTGTTATGCAGGGCTGTGCTTGTATTATGGGTTACACATCGTATGATGCGATAGTTGAGAATTTAGAGGTGATTTCTCAGGTTTTACCTGCTGAAAGTACTTTTTTGGTGAGAAGATAGTGAATTTATTGATACTACTGGGCTCTCTCATGATTCATAGAAACAAAAATTAGTTCTTGTTCATCTTAAACCATCCTAATCGCGTATAAAGTAGCACATCTAATCCGAGGTTCTGGATTGTCTTCAAATGATATCTTGACGTGGCTGTTAACCGGGTGGTGTTTTTGTTTTTGCAGCAAGCATCAGGTAGAAAATAAAGAAAAAGGCACTCAAATGAGTGCCTTTCGATTTTTACGCTTCTAACTGTTCATAGAAGGTAATTTGAGGTTCTTGTTCTAGAACCCCTTCCAGATTGTCCAGCAAGGCAAGGAAATGGACTTCTTTACAATGGGCATCGAATGCTGCCTGATCAGTAAATTGCTCTTGAAAGAGAAATTTACGACTGTCTGCTTTGTCCTGAAAAAGACAATAACGAACACACCCAGTTTCATTGCGTGTTGGCGCTAACATTGCGGTTAGCAGCTGATGCAAAGTATTTTCCTGTCCGGCTTTAGCATAAAAATGTGCGGTTAAATGGATCATTGTGTTTGCTCTTATGATTATTAGATAAAGCGTCCGGCACGTTGAATAAATTCAATCTTGTAGCCGTCGGGATCCGTAATAAAGAAGAAAGTCGCTAGAGGTTGCTCATTGTGATTGAAGGTTTTTATTTCTGACGCTTCAATCCCCAGATCAGTCAGGCGCTTATGTGCCTCAGCAATCTTCTCTACGCTGACGGCTAAATGACCGTAAGCATTGCCGTGGACATAAGGCTCTGACTGATCGTGGTTATAAGTGAGCTCCAGCTCAAAACCTGTTTCACGATTAGCGAGGTAAGTCAGTGTAAAGTCGCTGAATTCAAATTGATCAGCCACTTCCAGTTCTAGAGCGTTGCGGTAAAAATCGATAGAAGCTTGCAGATCGCTCACTCTTATCATGCTGTGAATCAGTTTTGTCATGGTCTCTCCTCATTAGGAGGGAGTAGCATAATAACAGCGGATTACTCAGTGGTAGTACGTGAGTACGACAGGTGATATTAATTGAATTATGAGTTGATTTGTTCGTTGGCTATCTCAATCGTACTTTGAGGTTGGCGAGCATAAATTAGGCAGGCGCAGCGAAGCAAAGAGGCAAAATTGCTGACTTCGCCGTTATGCTCTAATGCTTCTTTGTACACCGTAGAGATAAAGCGGGGAACCGTTAATCCTTGCTGCTGCGCAATTTCTTCCAGCAATTGCCAAAAGCTGGTTTCAAGTTTAACGCTAGTTGCGTGGCCATCGATACGGATAGAACGGGTGATGAATTGGTAATTTTCTCTTGGCTGATGCGCAAATATCTCACACATGACATTATCTCGATACTTGGAAAGCTATTTATCCTGTCGTTTCTTTTAGCAAGAGTCAAATAAACAGTGATACTTAAAAGCTGGCCTTCATGTTGAATATCTGATTTACCATGATATGAGCAACAAAAAAGCGCCCCGAAGAGCGCTGACTCAAAGGGTGAGTAAGCCCGAAACTTATTGCACCTGTTGTTTAATAAATTCGCCTAGTTGCGAGTGATGCATGATTTTAGAGACTGGCAAAATGGTTTTTGCAGGTCCCCACGCAAAGACATTTACAGGAGTATGAGTATGTGTGCCTGTTCCCCAAACAATGTTTTGTGCAGTCGCTTGCTCACGCGCCAGTAAATTACCGCGATCGTTATATGGGAAAAAGGCATCAAAATCGTTGATGGCGGGGATATTCTCTTCAGCCAGATATTTATGCCCCGCTAGACGGTAAGGGTTTGGTTTGCTCTTTAGCACATTTTCAGCCTGCTTTTCGGTGATTGGAAAGGCACTACTGTTATTGACAATATCGGCGAATTTTTTGGCTGTTTGCTGGGATTTTTCAAGCTTTTGAAATTCACTGATCATGCCGTAATAGCTCTGTTTTTGGTTGTATAGCCCGTCGAGGATATTGAATTGGCCGAAGTTAAAATTAGGAGCGTAATCGCGCTGGCTAAATGCGGGTCCAGAGCGCTTTTCAGGCTTGGGTAGGTTGTCGGAAGAGTAACTAAAGCCAAATGAGCCCGTTTCATGGTCGGCGGTGACAATGATTAAGGTGTCATCTCTGCCTTTTGCCCAGTCGTAAACCGAACCGATGGTTTCATCGAACTTAATCATCTCATGCAACATCGTACCAGCGTCATTGCTGTGACCAGCCCAGTCGATTTGTCCGCCCTCAACCATTAAGAAAAAGCCGTTTTTGTTTTTTGATAATACATTGAGCGCTTTGACGGTCATCTCTTTTAAGGTTGGCTCAGTGCGGTTTGGGTCGTTTTTGGACTGGCTGTAGGCGATACCATCTTTCATACCCGAGTATGCAAATAGACCAAGGAGCTTATTTCCTTGTGCTTGCTCTAGCATGGTTTTATTAAATGCTAAGCTGTAGCCATCCTCGCTCGCTTCAGCTAACAAGTTACGCTCATCTTTACGCTTAGACTTAAGGTACACATCGCCTTGCGTTAGCTGCTCGAGGTTTTTGTATGTCTCACCTTTGTCATTGGTAGATTTTGGGATCCAATGACGCAGACCACCAGATAGCATGACATCAACACCCGTTGCTAACATATCTTCTGCGATTTTATTCTCAAGCGAGCGATGTGGCTGGTGGGCGGCAAATGCTGCCGGGGTTGCGTGGGTTAGGCGTGTATCTGAGACTAAACCGGTCGCTTTACCTAAGCGTTTCGCTTTCTCTAGCACCGTTTCAACATTGTTACCTTGAGCATCGATACCAATCACTTCAGATGCGGTGTAAATACCAGTTGCAAGCATGGTGGCAGAGCAGGCGGAGTCAACAACTATCGCATCTTCCGGATGCGTTAAGGAGGAGCCGATAACACCTTGCTCTGCTAATTTAAATAAAGCTGTGGTATCACCTTTGTATATCGAATGTGGAGCATTGTTGGCGTAGGTTTCTAATAAACCAACTTGTTGTGGTCCCATGCCGTCACCAATCATCAAAATGACATTTTTGATTTCGGCAGAAAGCGCATTGAAAGAGAGCGTCGTTGTTGCCACTGCTACAACGAGAGGTTTAATTAACTGCTTCATTGTTATATTCCTTCGTTCAAAAAGCCGCGCCAGTTAATCACCACTCAATGACAGTTTTGTTGCAATCATAAAAGCTTCACGAACTCGAAACGCAAGTGACATAAAAAAAGCCCACCGAGGTGGGCTTTGGTCTTAGGAAGGAGTATGAACAATGGCTAATTTGTCGCAGCAATGGCAACTGCCTGATTGAACTCTTGCCTCGCAAGTTGCGCTTGCTCTGAAGCTGTTAGCTTATTCTCTTGCGCCCTGTTGACGTCATCCAGAGCTTGCTGGAGCGCATCTTGAAGTTCTTGTGGTAAGTGGTGATCTTGGAACGCCTCTTCACCGAAGTGCTCAAGGGCAAAAGCACGGATACGTTTCTTCACTTTCATTACTTGAGAAAGTGCTTCACGCTCTTGTTCTGCCGCTTCTTGGGCCAGATCTCGACTCTTTTCAAACCTTGCCAAGGCCATACCTTCTAATGACCAAGGGTCCATTTCTGGTAGTTCTTCGATATTGATGGTTGGTTCGACGTAGTCTTCTTGATGGCGAAGATCGAGAGTAGTGGCTCTGACTGCTGAAATCATCAGCATGACTGAGATACCAAGCAATGGCAGACCGCCCACAATCGCAGCGGTTTGCAAAGTGCTTAAGCCACCAAGAAACATGAGCACCGTTGGCAGGAAGGAGAGGGTAAACGCCCAGAACATACGGTTCCAGCGCATCGGCTCTTCTGTCACGTTGTTCTGTACTACAGAAGCAAGAATGTAAGAAATTGAATCAAATGTTGTTGCAGTAAATATGACACAAAGTAGCGTGAAAACAGCGATAACCATTGTGCCCATTGGTAATTCAGCAAGCATTGAGAAGATGGCTTTAGTGGCTCCTTCGGTATTAAGAATATTGACCACGTCAAGCTCACCAGAGAGCTGCAATGATAAGCCGTAGTTCCCCAAGATCATAAAAAATAGAAAACAACCTAAAGAGCCGAAAAAGATTGAGCCAGAGACCATTTGTTTGATGGTGCGACCGCGGGAAATACGTGCAACAAATAAGCCCATGCTAGGGGCAAAAACCAACCACCATGCCCAGTAGAAAATAGTCCAATCTTGTGGGAAATGGGTATTTTCAAATGAACCATAACCACCAAATGGCTCTGCCCAAGTCGCCATAACGAAGAAGTTAGATAACATTCGACCAATGGAGTCTAACCCCGTTTCGAGCATGAAAATGGTAGGGCCAGCGCAAAGAACAAAGGCAAGTAACCCCATCGCACCCCAGAAGTTTATGTTACTCAAGATCTTAATGCCTTTTTCAAGGCCAGCGTATGAGGAGTAAGCAAATATTGCGGTGCAGACAAGCAGCACGGCCACTTGGCTTAACGTACTTTGAGGAATACCGAATAGGAAATTTAGTCCTTCGCCAATAAGTGGAGCTGCCAAGCCTAATGTTGTTGCTGCGCCACCTAGTAAACCAAAAATAAACAGTACATCAACGATCTTACCTGCGATTCCTTTGGTGCGTTCTTCGCCGATAACTGGCATTAACGCACTGGAAACTTTAAGTACGGGTTGCTTGCGCACATAAAAGAAATAGGCAATTGGCAAGGCAGGAATGAGGTAGATCGCCCAAGCAATGGGGCCCCAATGAAAAATACCGTAAGTGGCTGCCCAGCGTACGGCTTCTTCACTGCCGGGTTCGAGCTGAAAAGGCGGTGATTGGTAGTTGTATGCCCACTCAATACAGCCCCAATATAAGATACTGGCTCCGATGCCTCCACAGAATAACATCGCGGCCCATGACGCTGTAGCAAACTCTGGCTTTTCATCAGCATCGCCGAGCTTAATTTGTCCCATGTCGCTGAATATGACATAAATCATAAAAAAGAACGCGCCCAAACCAAGCGCAAGGTAAAGAAAACCGAGTTTATCGGTCATAAAAGTTTTAGCGAGCGCTATCCAGTCGGCACCTTGCTGGGGAAAAAGGATCAACGGAAAAACGATGACCAGCAATAAGCCGATAGCACCAAAAAAGGTAGGTTTATCAATTAACGAAAAAGAACTCTTCACGGTATTCGTCCATAAATGTAGATGTATGGATTATGAAGTGACCGTGAATGAATCAACAAACAGAGTGTCTTATCGTTATCATAAAAATAATTAGCGCAGTCTCTGAAATAACCTAAGCCTGACTGTGACGAAGTGTCACCGTCAGATCAAGGCCAGTAAAATACCTCCTACGGTTGCCGCAGCGGAAAGGTATTGCCCCGCAGAATAAGAGCCATCTTCCTCTTCTTCAATTTTATCCGGGTGATCCATTCCTAATGCGCCATGAGCAAAAGATTCCACCTTATCTCCGACAGATTTATCTTTGCCCTCTGCAATTTTGTTTTCTTTTTCAATATCTTGTAAAGCGGCAAGCAGAGCCTTACCTTCAGCTGAAAGGGTGACTTTGTTTTGCTCTACCTTCAGTGGTGCAGCTCCATTATCTGCAACCGCAGAGTTTGCTTGAGGCTTTACCTGTTGGGCCGGTGTCAGCGAGGCTGGCCCCATTCCTACTGGTGTCATAGTTTTCTCCTTACAACATCCTCAATCACTGTATCGACCAACGAATGAAAAACTTGCGCAATTTATTCGCACTTTATGTTGAATTTATTCAAGCAAAAATTACGCCTGATTTATGTCGGCAGATTCTTACATTGAAAGAAAAAGTTACTATTTGCAGCTAAGGTCATCATTTCTATGACTTAATTTTTGAAAAGCTTTTATCCGATTCTCGTCCTTTATGAAGCGAGCCGGAGGGTCGAGTACCCACAACAAATAATCTTTAGCAGTGTTATCGGTTATGTTTGCCTCAGCATTTTGTGTGCCAATAGGTGTAATCACAGCAATATTCAAATCTGGGTTGCGCTTCAGCAACGAAGTTTTGAGTCCTAATCCCTGTTGAACATGAAATTTACCGGCAATATGCAAAATGGTCTTGTTTGGGTGCGCCGCTAAATACTGAATCATGCTTTCGGCCATGGTTTCATCCCAGCTCATTTGGGCTGCGAACATTCGTTCGGTTTGGTCACTGATGCCATGATGCATAGAAGACATAAATTGTCGTTTGTAGGCAGAATCTTGTGTATCAATGTTTTGAGCAATGAGCTGACGTTGTGGTTGTGAAAGAGTCTCTACGTAAGGTGTCCCTAAGCGACCGATACAGCGAACAAGATGTTTAGGTGCATTGGCTGCAATCACGTCGAGATTGTTTTGTTTTGCATACTCCATCAACGGGCGATAATCACTTTCATAATTTGGCCAAGCGTTGCCTTCTGTGATTAAGGGTTGCTCTCCAATGTCGCCCGCTAAGTATTGATCAACAATGGATTGAGCATCACGAGAAAACTGTTCCATGGATAAGGTGACAGGAATGCCTTGATCATTCAATTGACGCAGTATGTCAGTTTGAAAACGATGTATAGCCGAGTGAGTATGCCACTCGCCAACCAAAATAATATCGGCAGTGAGAAGCTCAGAAGGTAATTTCGCCAAACTAATGGGGTGACCTTGAGGAGATGTGAAATGATAGTCGTAAAACGTGCTAACGGATGATGCGGTTGTGGTAACACAAGCCGACAATAAAGCGCTTAAAGCGAAGGGAAATAGTATAGGACGCATGAAGAAAGCCTCCTTGGTTGGAGAGTCGGAAGTATGAGGTTGAGAGTAGCAGTTCGCGGCGTAAAACGGAAAGTGCGAACCTGATAATGGCCCACAGGTAAGCACTTTCTATTCAGTTTAGGCATGACCTAATAGGCGAAAGTTCCAATTTTCGACGTCACCAGTCTCTAACCGTCGTTTGACTTTCTCCATCCAGCTATTTGAAAGGCGTTCTTGATGCTGTAACTTGAGCAAGCCTGAGCGTTCAAGTGGTGTCGTGAAAAAGTAATCACAAACTTCACGGATCGTCATCGCATTCTCGACACGCTCAACCAGTATTAATGGGTCGTTCACACTAACTAATCCGGGTTGAATAACACGAAAGAGCCAGCCACAGCGGCTAATGTCTTGCATATCCACAGAAAACTGTTCAACTCCCCAGCGCTTACTTAGTTTATAGCAGGGAGAACGAGGTTGGCTGACTTCAATGACCGCTTCACCCCATTGGTAACGATCGCCTAGACAAACTGTCTCTTCAGTCATCCCCTTAGTACTGATGTTTTCTCCCATGCCTGGTGCTTGCCAGATATGCTCAGAACGGTACTTTTGTTGCCAATAAGCGTAGTGTTCAACGGGATACTGATGGAGTGCTCGTTCGGGACCACCATGGTGTTTGTGATCGGCACATTGATCACCTTCTAAGCCAGTCGTCGAAAGGTATAGTGCTTGTTCAACCGGACGTTTTGCTATCGCAGTTTCCATACCAAACTGCTGTTTTACTTGCCCAATAAAAACGCCTAATAGTGTTGTCTGATGATTCACCATCTCCCTCCATTTCGTCGTGAGTGGTTATTGCTTGCGGTAGACTCTCAGCATAAAGTCTGTTTCGCACTCAAACAAGTCAGGTTGTTTTAACTGTTCGCGTAACTCATCGGTGGCTTTCCAGGCGAATGGGGTCATTTGTAATAAATCGAACGCATCCCCATCTTTAAGTTGCATGGTATAGCTCAGTTTCTCTTCATGTTCTAAAACAAAACCATCAATGGATTCAGGCTGTTCATCGTGTAGACGCACGTCTTGATAAATGTGCTCACGTAACTGATACAGGTGACGGCCAGCAGGCGAAACGGTGATCACCACACCATTGTTTCTAACGCAACGGTGAAGCTCTTCTGCCTTACATGGGGCATAGATGCGTAAGATGGCATCAAGCGATTGATCTTCAAACGGTAATCGATGGCTTGATGCGACGCTAAAGTGGCAAGAAGGGTAACGTTTTGCCGCATAACGAATGGCAACTTTGGAAATATCGAGACCATAGGTCATCGACTGTTCGCTTTTTGTGGTTAATACGCGAGCGACTTCGTCGGTGTAATAACCTTCACCACAACCAATGTCTAACAGTGTGTGTGATGTGCCTTCGAGATATTGAGCGCATATTTGCGCTACGCGCTCTCGCATAGGGTGGTAGTGGTTACGCTCAAGGAATCGACGTCTTGCTTGCATCATTTCTTTATTGTCACCCGGATCTTTTGAACGTTTGTGATGTGCTGGCATCAGGTTGACGTAACCTTCTTTTGCCAAATCAAAATGATGGTTATTGTCACATTGAAACGTTTTGTCAGTCTGACAAAGCGCTTGGTGGCAAAGTGGGCACTGGTAACTCATATCGATCTCAGGGTGCAGAAATGGGGGCAAAATTTTAGCAGGAAGATAAGAGTCGATCTATAAGGTTGTACCTTATGGAACTCTGGTTGGTATTTTATGCTTACCCAATTGAATTAGCTGCAATATGGTGAATTCATGTTGTTTGGTAAGCGTTGTGTAAATTGAATAAAAAACAGGCAGAAAAAACGCTCATAAGCAAACGATTTGCTATCTTTAGTTGTTCTTAAGTGTAACTCCAAAGCATTAATTAATATTAAATAAGGATTAGTAATATTTTAAAAAGTCATCCTCTTCCTACGAGAAGTGGAATCTCTGTCACTATAATTGACGTTCAGCTGACGTTTATGACCCTTGCTTAACACGTCAACATTAAAAAAAGTGATAATAGCATTAAATATTTGCATGTAGTTAGATTTGACCACAACCAGATCAACGACTTTTGGTTCCGTTGGCTTAGATTGAGAGCGCTTAATGAGTGAAAAGAGACACTTTAGTCTTAAATTCGTATTTCTTGTCCCAGCCTTGTTATCTCTTATCGTTTTGGCGTTGACAGTAAAAAACTACTACGATGCTGTAAATCGCGATATTGATGATGAGTACGCACGAATTGCTCGATCGCTAGAACGTTCGACCAAAATTCTGACTGCTTTAGATTACAGTTTCAGTAATTATCACAAAGCAGGCTCGGATATGATGCTAGAGCACAATAGCCGAGTGAATAATGATTTATGTCAGATGTGGCCAATTGATGCGCTTCTTTTAAGTGACGGTGCACATCTTGATCTGCCACAAGTCGATCTAAGTTATATGGTGGTTGGCAATGCAAACTTATGTACGCCAGCTAGTGCGCTATATCAGCGTGTAACACAGCAAATTTCTTTAGCTCCAATACTCTCTTTTTTGCACGATGTAGATAGTTTTATTTACGGTATTCACTACGTGGATACTGAGGGATATATTATCTCTTCTCCAGATACACTGGCCCGCAACATATCGTTAGAACTACTCAATACAATTAAAGCACGGCCATACTGGCAACAGACGGCTCAACATCGGGATAAAATCACGATGACAGGCCCTGGAAGAGCGCTCATTGTTGATAAGATGATTGTGAGCCTTTCAATGTCTGTATATCGTGACTCTCTGCTGCAAGGTATGATTTCCCTCGATTTAGTGTTGCCAAAACTGATTGGCAATGAAGGCAAACTTGCAAATGAGATCCGCCTGATTGATTTGAACACCGAGTCTATTCCTAAAAATAGTGTTCGATTTGAGCCTATCACCATCGATGGTGTGATGTCGTCTCATGCGCTTTTGTACCAATTAGACTGGGAAAATGAGATCGGAAACTTTTTCGTTTTTGAAAGATACAGTTTAGTGGTTGCTGGGTTTATTTATGTGCTTTCAGTGATTGTGTTGGCCTATGTCAATGGCCATGCAGAGCGTGTTTATTTGAAAGACTTGGCTGCCAAGGATCCGATGACGGGGCTTCTCAACCGTCGAGGTATGGAAGAGTTTTTAAGTAATACGATCCATAAAGACAATGTCATGCTTGCTGTTTTTGATATCGATAACTTTAAGTCGATTAACGATACCTATGGCCACGATGTCGGTGATAACGTGATTTGTTACATGGCGGATCAAATCGAATGCAATATTCGCGACTGTGACGCAGCGGCGCGCTTTGGTGGTGAAGAATTTGTGATTTACCTGACATGTAGCAACGTCCAAAAAATGCACCGAATCATCGAACGCATCAAGAATGAAATATGCCAACACTCATATAAAGTTGTGGAAGGTGGGTTTACGGTTTCTGGTGGCGTCGACGTTGTTAAAAACGGTAACTGCGACTTCGAAGGCATGTTCAAAGCCGCAGACAATAAACTCTATCAGGCAAAAGAGACAGGTAAGGACAAGTTAGTCTTTTAACGTCTAATTTGTAGTTTGAAGCAGTTGCGCTTGATAGCGTTGTATATGGTTTACAATCGGCTCTGCCTTGTTAAAGGTACGGATCTCTCTAAATAACTCGGCAGCTTCAGGGTATTGCTGACGAAGGTACGAGAACCATTGTTTGACTCGGTTTGGATAGTAAAGTCCTTTATCACCCTTCATCTCATAACGAGAATACTCAAGTAATAGCTCAACAACCTCGTACCAAGGCATTGGTGCGTGGTTGTGTTTTACCACATTACCTAAGTTCGGCACATTAAAGGCGCCGCGACATACCATGAGCGAGTCGACACCAGTGACCTCACGACATGCTTGGCCATCTTGATAGTTCCAAATCTCACCATTTGCGATCAGCGGAATAGAGAAGCGCTCGCGAATTTGGTTGATGTATTCCCACTTTATTTCACTTGCTTTGTAGCCGCCTTGCTTCGTGCGTGCATGAACCGTGAGTTCATTTGCACCTGCGCTTTGAATAGCATCGACAATCTCAAAACAGTCTTCAGGGTTTTCCCAACCAAGGCGAATTTTAGCCGTTACTGGAATATCTTTTGACACGGCTTCTCGGCACGCTTTTACCACTCGGTAGATCAACTCTGGATGTTGTAATAATGCAGCGCCACCTTTGCTTTTATTGACCAGTTTAGCCGGGCAACCAAAGTTGAGGTCAATACCTTTGGCACCAAGGTTTTCCGCTACAACAGCATTTTCTGCCATCCACTTCGGATCTTGGCCAAGCAATTGAATATGAACAGGTACGCCGGACTTCGTCTGTGAGCCTTGATCTAATTCGGGACAAAGACGTTTGAACACGTGCTCTGGTAATACTTGGTCAACTACGCGTACGAACTCCGTCACGCAGAGATCGTAGTCGTTAATATTGGTGAGGATCTCACGCATTAAATGATCAAGCACGCCCTCCATCGGGCCCAAAACAACTCGCATATACAATCGCCTTAAAAAATGAAGGCGAGATTGTATTCGGCTTACTCAGGGAAGGTCAATGGCATTTGTGGTGTAGAGGATGCTCGTGAGCTGGTGATACGTGTTTCACCAGTGAGTGGGGAGTAGTAAAGAATAGGAAGATTTTCATCGGCTGAATAGCCAGTGGTGTAATAGTAGTAGCACTCATTCTGGCTCGTGTACCAACTGACAATGTCAGTAGTGGAAGGTAGTACCGTACCTGTTGTGGTTTGAGAACGAATAGTGATGTCAGTGCTGAGTAATGCTTGCCACAATGCAACGCAGTCAGAGCCACGAATGGCCTGTCCATCGTTAAGAGGAAGCTGATTCACAGAAATGGGAAAACCTTGTGCGGAAGGATAAATATCTTCTTGCCCATAATCGACACTCTGAGTAACTGCGGGCTCACCTTCAACTAACCATTTTGTATGAAATAGAACGGTTGCTGAAGTAAAGTTTAAAAATGCAGTATTTGCTCGGTTGGCATGTGCATCTCTTTGAAAATTTACGAGCTTAGGCATGATGAAGGCGGCTAAGATCGCTAAAATGACAATCACAACAACTAATTCTATTAGAGTAAAACCTGATCTCTTATTCATGTTAATAGCGCATTGGTTTAGTTGAAATTATATTATGTTTATTAATATATAAATTCAAAACTAAAAGATAAAATTATGCGTTAGGTAGGCATTCGTATCTTTGCGGGTAACAGGTATAATGCCGATAATTTTAGAAATAACAGAAGTTCACTATGAGTTATCAGATTATCTGCTTACCAGAAGGCCAACATCAGGAGTCTCCTCTATTTATCGAAGGAGTTATCTTAGCGGCAAACTTAGCAACAAAACCTCTTGATCCTGAAAGTTGGCTAAAAGAGATATTTGGTGATGATGCTGAATCTATGAAAGAACTTGTGGTCGAACAGATTAACCTTCAATACAACCAGCTTAAACGAAACGAATACTCAGTTTTGAACTTGGTTGAAGGGAAGCAGCAAACTGAATCACTTGCTGATTTAGCTGAAGGTTTCATGTCTTTGTGGCCTCAAATCGAAGCGCAATGGTTTGAAATACAAGTTGGAGATGGCACCTTGCGGATGTTACAGGCGCTATTAACCACCATGATGCTCGCAATCGATGAACCTCAAACACAGTTACAGATGAAAGAAGCAGGCGTAGAACAGCCCCCTTGCCTTGCAGGTATGGTTGAACAGATTGATCTCATGATTAATGAAGTGGCTCATGCAGCAGACGCTGCGCAAATGGGGTTGCAATCTCAAAGTGTCAACCCATATAAAGATGTGGGGCGCAATGATGCTTGTCCTTGTGGTAGCGGCAATAAGTTTAAACAGTGCTGTGGCAAATAACTGACGTTACTTGAACATAGAATCTTTCTAATCAGTCATCATCATCGTTACATAAGAGATGGCTAACGGAGTATCCTGAATGAAAAAACTCTTCGCTTTGTTGTTTGTTAGTTTATCTGTGGCCGCAGCGCCAAAAGATGAGTTAAGTGAACGTTTACAACTGACAGAAGGTTTTAGTGCCGACTTTACACAACAAGTTGTCAGCCCTGAAGGTGATGTTGTCATGGAAGGGGAAGGGAAAGTAGAGATTGCTCGCCCAAGCTTATTCCGTTGGACAACCACAATGCCTGATGAAAACGTATTGGTCTCAGATGGTAAAACACTGTGGTATTACAGCCCGTTTATTGAGCAAGTCAGCATTTACTGGCAAGAGCAAGCCACTGAACAGACACCATTTGTTCTTCTCACACGTAACCGTGCAAGCGACTGGAGCAATTACAACGTTGAGCAAAAAGGGGATGTGTTTACGTTAACACCAACAGCAAAAGGCTCGAATCAAGGGCAGTTTAATCTCGAAATTGACAACAAAGGTGCGGTAAAAGGTTTCACCGTTTTGGAACAAGATGGGCAGAAAAGTGCGTTCCATTTTGAGAACATGAAGCTAACAAAACCAAAAGCAGACCGATTTACTTTTGTTATCCCTCAGGGGGTAGAAGTTGATGACCAAAGGAACTAATCCTCAGTGAGCAACTACGCGTTTGATTTTTCAGGGGACGAAGATTTTCGTCCCCTTGCTGCTAGAATGCGCCCAGAAAAACTGGAGCAGTATATTGGGCAGCAACATATTTTGGGCCCTGGTAAGCCATTGCGCCGTGCGTTAGAGGCAGGCCACGTGCATTCGATGATTCTCTGGGGACCTCCGGGGACAGGGAAAACCACGCTCGCTGAAGTGGCAGCAAATTACGCCAATGCAGAAGTAGAGCGAGTGTCGGCGGTGACTTCTGGTGTGAAAGAAATCCGCGCGGCTATCGAAAAAGCGCGGGAAAATAAAATGGCAGGTCGCCGGACCATCTTGTTTGTCGATGAGGTGCATCGCTTTAATAAATCCCAACAGGATGCTTTTTTACCCCATATTGAAGACGGGACAGTGACGTTTATTGGGGCGACAACAGAAAACCCATCGTTTGAGCTGAACAACGCTTTGCTGTCACGAGCGCGTGTTTACAAACTTACGTCTCTAGCGAAAGACGATATCCAACAAACCTTGAAACAAGCAATAGAAAATGAAGAGCGGGGACTGGGAAATGTTGCCGTGAATTTTGTTGATAATGTATTGGATCGTCTAGCGGAGTTGGTCAGTGGTGATGCACGAATGTCGCTTAACTATCTTGAACTGCTCTACGATATGGCAGAAGAAGATGAGCAGGGCATTAAGCAAATTACCTTACCTCTGCTCGCTGAAGTTGCAGGGGAGAAGGTTTCTCGCTTCGATAACAAAGGGGACATTTGGTACGACTTGATCTCTGCAGTTCACAAGTCTATTCGAGGGTCAAACCCTGATGCAGCCCTGTATTGGGCAGCGCGAATGATCAGTGCGGGCTGCGATCCACTGTATATCGCGCGTCGATTGCTTGCGATTGCTTCTGAGGATGT
This sequence comes from Vibrio sp. NTOU-M3, assembly GCF_040869035.1. NCBI lineage: Bacteria > Pseudomonadati > Pseudomonadota > Gammaproteobacteria > Vibrionales > Vibrionaceae > Vibrio > Vibrio sp. NTOU-M3. The sequence goes on along the minus strand of NZ_CP162100.1, from coordinate 2,159,308 downwards.
GGGCAATGCGGATCCTCGCGCCATGCAAGTTGCATTGTCTGCGTGGGACTGTTTTACCCGTGTTGGCCCAGCAGAAGGCGAGCGAGCGATTGCGCAGGCCATCGTCTATTTAGCGTGTGCTCCGAAGAGCAACGCGGTATATACCGCTTGGAAACAAGCGCTTGTAGATGCACATAACCAACCAGAGTATGAAGTCCCGCCTCATTTGCGTAATGCGCCAACGAACTTGATGAAAGATCTCGGTTATGGTGCGGAGTATCGATACGCTCATGATGAGCCTGGTGCCTATGCGGCAGGTGAGCAATATTTACCGCCAGAAATGGTAGGGACACAATACTACCATCCTACAAATCGTGGACTTGAGAGTAAAATTGCTGAGAAGTTAGATTACTTGGCTAATTTAGACGCAAAAAGCCCACAAAAGCGCTATGAATAACCGCCTTTTTTGGATACATTTATTCGGTTAAAAATTTTAAACGTGCCTGCATGATGTAGGCACGTTCTTTCACCACTAAAAAGCATAGGATTAACAATGCTGGATTCTAAATTACTTCGTACAGAGCTGGATGAAACAGCTGTAAAACTGGCACGTCGTGGCTTTAAGCTAGACGTAGAGACAATCCGTACACTTGAAGAACAACGTAAGTCCATTCAAGTAGAAGTTGAAAATTTACAATCCACGCGTAACTCCATTTCCAAGCAAATTGGCCAGAAAATGGCTGCTGGTGATAAAGAAGGCGCTGAAGAGATCAAGAAGCAAATCGGTACTCTAGGTAGCGATCTTGATGCGAAAAAAGTTGAGCTTGATGCGGTAATGGCAAAACTGGAAGAGATCACGCTTTCTGTACCAAACCTGCCAGCTGATGATGTGCCAGACGGTAAAGACGAAGATGACAACGTAGAGATTTCTCGTTGGGGTGAGCCAAAAACTTACGACTTCGAACTAAAAGATCACGTTGATCTTGGTGAAATGGGTGGCGGTCTTGATTTTGCAAGCGCAACTAAGATCACGGGTGCGCGTTTCATCGTGATGAAAGGTCAATTCGCTCGTCTACACCGTGCGATTGCTCAGTTCATGCTAGACCTTCACACAGAAGAACACGGCTACTCTGAAATGTACGTACCGTACCTAGTGAACTCAGATAGCCTATTTGGTACCGGTCAGCTACCAAAATTTGGTAAAGACCTATTCCACACTGAGCCTCTAGAAGAGAAAGTGAATGACGAAGAGCCACGTAAACTGTCTCTGATCCCAACGGCAGAAGTACCAGTAACTAACATGGTTCGTGACACGATTTCTGACGAAGCAGATCTACCGCTTAAGATGACAGCGCATACGCCATGTTTCCGTTCTGAAGCGGGTTCTTACGGTCGCGATACTCGTGGTCTAATCCGTATGCACCAGTTCGATAAAGTTGAGTTAGTTCAGATCACTCGTCCTGAAGATTCAATGGATGCGCTAGAAGAGCTAACTGGCCACGCTGAGAAAGTTCTACAACTACTAGAGCTACCTTACCGTAAAGTTGTTCTATGTACTGGTGACATGGGCTTCGGTGCTCGTAAGACTTACGACCTAGAAGTATGGGTTCCAGCACAAGAGACTTACCGTGAAATCTCATCTTGTTCAAACATGTGGGACTTCCAAGCGCGTCGTATGCAAGCGCGTTTCCGTCGTAAAGGCGAGAAGAAACCTGAGCTTGTACACACGTTAAACGGTTCTGGTCTAGCGGTTGGCCGTACTATGGTTGCAATTCTAGAGAACAACCAAGAAGCTGATGGTCGTATCGCAATCCCAGCAGTACTTCAGAAGTACATGGCTGGCGCAACGCACATCGGTTAATGAAATAGATAACGCATAAACTAAAAGCCGCTCACGTTAAGTGAGCGGCTTTTTTATTTGTCATTTTGTGTTGACTGCGGTGAGAGTAAGTTGGTTCTCCACCGCATTTTAGCTTTTATGCAGCAAGTTATTGTATGACGCCGTTACGCTTCACAGGGATAGTTCTGTCGAATGTATTGATATGAAGACTCGACATCATCTGGAACCGTTTGCTCAATTTGATATCCCATTTTTGGATAGCTTTTGATGCGTTCAAAATCACCCAGCATAGCCGTTAACACCATATCTAGATGCATCTCGTCACTTAGATAATCAAAGAATGGGGCTGTTGGTGAGGTGACCTGTATTTTCGGCTCACCATGTGGCCACTGCTGCTTGAAGGTGGCGTAAGCACGGCGCTCCATAAATGGCTTTTGAACCAGTAGAAAAGAATCAAAGTGAAGTTGCTGCTCTGCAAGCTTTTGAGCGGTGAGTGTAACATTTTCACCCGTATTGGATGACTGAGTCTCAAGGATTATATCGCCAGCCGGCACACCGCAATCTCTTGCAATGGCTGCGAAGGTTTCTGCCTCTGATTTTTCAAATACCCCCTCTGTGAATCGGCCTAGGCCACCTGAAAAAATGATCTTTTTCCCGAATCCACTGGTGTAAAGTTGGGCTGCGTATTCCGCGACGCGTAAATCATTGCTGCATAAAACAAATAAGCAATCAGCGGGGGTGATTTGCTGATGCATTTGAAGGTAGTCCCAAAGGTTTTCAATGTGACGAAAGAGGTACTGACGCATGACTGCTCCTCAAAGGGTTAGATAATCTCCAACACATGTTGGAAATGAAAGCGATAACCTAAGCCGATCAATTTGTCGGCGATGATGCGTTTATCCGGTTTAGAGACAATGCTTGGTAGTGGCTCTGTCGAATCAACGCTCGCTAATGCAGCTTGGTAAAACTCAGCTTTATTCACTGTGTTTGGTGTTGTGGCATTAACGATTTCATTTTTAATTTGTAGGGCTGCAAAACTTACCGCTCCAATCGCATCGGTCAGATGCAGCATATTGGCGGGTGCTACGTCGCTCACTTGTTTTAATTTGCTGACAAAGTTAGATGGATGGCGATTAGGACCAACAAGCCCACTGCATCGCACGATAGCATATTCAACATCACTTTGAATGACAGAGGCTTCAGCCTCAAGCATTGTTACTGCATTTTCGCTGAACTGAGAATTATGCCTTGCTGTTTCTAAAGAAGCGCACGGTTCTACCATGTCGGTGGGTGAGGATGGATAAACCGTGGTTGAACTGACCATCACCAGTTTATTCACCTTTGCTTTCTGCGCTGCTTGGCTAAGTGTTTGCCATTGCGTCGCATATTGTTTTCCGTAACCTTTGCGAAAACCAGGAGGGAAGCAGCCAATTATGATCTCGATGTTTAATTGCTTGAGTTGAGTATCGAGCTCTTTGGCATCATTAAGATCACAAACAAACGCATTGAAGCCTCTTTGAGCTAATGTATCAGCCCCTTTTTTAGTGGTGCTTGTGACCCAGACTTTGTGTCCGATGCTGTCGAGATATTGTGCTAGAGGCTTTCCTAACCATCCTGCACCGATAATGGCGATTGCTTTCATTTCAATAACTCCCTCAATTGTGATCGCAAAGCTGTGTTAATTACGGATGAACTCGATGTTTGGTGTTGAATGACATCGACATTTGCTAACCAAGATAATTGTTCAAACTGTATTGGAAGTCGTATCAGTTGGCCACTTTCTAACATGGGCAATGCGATATGGACAGGTAGCAATGTCCAGCCGATTCCGGCGCTGACTAACTCGAGTAAAACATAGTAGTTATCCGCATGCCATACATCTGGACTTAAAGGGGTCATAAAGCTACTTGTTTTGCCGTTTTTTGAACGCAACAGCAGTTGGCGGTGAAGGCGAAGTTGATCGATATGTTGGGTTTTGACGGCTGCAAGTGGGTGGTGTATACCGACGTAGACGTCAAATTCTACGCTGCCGATAGATTCAAAATCGATCCCTTGTGGTAAGTGGAGTTCACTGAAAATAAGGCCGGTACTGACGCGTTTGGATTCGACCATTTCTATCACATCACTGCTGGAGGCGGTAAGGAATTCCAGCTCTACGTTGGGGTAGTGTTGGCAAAAACTGTCCACGACTTTCGCTAAGTTATTAAGCGGCAGACCTTCATCGATGGCAATTGATATCTGATGGTGTCCATTTTCTTCCAGCATCGTAACGCTATTACAAAATCGTTGATGCTGCGCCAAGGTTGCTTGAGCGAAAGGAAGAAGGTGTTCACCTTGATGAGTTAGCTTAGGGTAGCGCCCTTGCCGATCAAATAGCTCAAACCCACAATCAATTTCAAGGTTGATGACATGTTGACTTATGGCCGATTGAACTTTGCCAAGTTGCCGTGCTGCAGCTGAAAATGATCCCGTTTCTACAGTGACAACAAAAGCTTCAAGCTGTTCTAAATTAAACATATCTCTTATACAGATGGATAGTAACTTTTTATTATCTCTATGTTAGATGAATATGGTTGAAAATCCAGCCACTATTTAGAGATAACATGAAAACGAATGAACGAATTTTCCACGCGATATTGTTTGAAGCACTTGCATTGATGCTGATTGTGCCAATAACGTCCCTCGTCACCGGGACGGAAAGTGGTGATTTAGTCATTGTTGGTGTCGGGCTTAGCGTGTTTACAGTCGCTTGGAACTACGTATATAACCTTGGTTTTGATAGATACATTTCAGCGAAAAGAGAAGGGCGAAGCCTTGCAATGAGAATTGGTCACACTGCAGGGTTCGAAGGAGGGTTAATTTTTATTACTGTGCCCACTATTGCTTGGTTTTTGCAGATCAGCATTGTGAATGCACTAATGCTTGAGGCTGGTTTTTTGATCTTCTTCTTTTTCTATGCGACGGCGTTTAACTGGTGTTACGACAAATATCAGCCGTATAAAAAGTGGGTGAGGCACTCGGAGCTAGGTTGAAATGAAGTGACTTGCTGCCTAGGTCGGCAGCAAGTCTGTTTTTTAGCGGCTAGTCAAAACTCGCAAAATCTTGTCGGCATGCTCAGCCACTTCGATACCTTCACTGGTTAAGTAACCCCCATCCGGTAAAGTGCATAACCCTTTTTCGTACAGCTTCTTAACTGCATCTTGCATATCTTGGGTTGCGTCATGATGAACTTTGATACCTGTGGCCGCGCTGCTAATGTCGAACTGCAGTATTAGGTTTAATTCGGCTAAATGCTCAGGAAGATATTTCATAGGATGTCCTTCTATTGTCATTAATACTGACGTTAATCTTGATTGCCATAGTACGCAATGCAATAAGTGCAGAAATGTTAGCTGTGTGAGGAATCTATGGTGGGTGGGGAAGAAGACGCAGTGTGTGTTGTGCTCATAGCTATTTGTTATATAAATTCAATTGTTTATGAGTAATTAAACTAAAGAAGAGTAATCTTAAATTTACTAAATAAAAACAACGCATAAGTTGTTGTTTTTATTGGTTTGTTCATGCCTTCTATTGTTGAGTGTTATCTATTTTCATTCAGAGATATTCAGAGCTGGAATAGAGAAAATGTCGCATTAAAAACATTTTTGGTAAACATTGGAAAATGCACTTGAATCTTTAATTGAATAGCGAGATTATCCGCGCCCACTCGATTACATGTTTCTAAATGTTTCCACTATGATGAACTTGAACCAATTTGACTCTCTATTACCGCCGCAAATGGCTGAACGTGCCGCTGAAATCGGTGTGGGTAAAGCAACCAAAGATCCTGTTAAATCCTTTTTGTTAGCCATATCTGCAGGTATTCATATCGGTATTGCTTTCATTTTCTATACAACTGTAACCACAGGCACAGGAGACATGGCTTGGGGTTTGAGTCGATTGATTGGTGGGTTAGCATTTAGCTTAGGCCTTATTTTAGTGGTCGTGACTGGGGGAGAACTATTTACCAGTTCTGTATTAACTTTGGTTGCGCGTGCCAGTGGCAAAATTACGTGGAAAACCCTCGCGAAAAACTGGTTCGTTGTATACATCGGTAACCTAGTTGGTGCTCTATTGCTGGTTGGGTGCATGCTGGTGGCAAAACAGTATATGTTTGACGGTGGTAAAGTCGGCCTTAATGCGATGGCCATTTCGCAGCATAAATTACACCACGGCTTTTTTCAGGCGGTAGCGCTTGGCATTATGTGTAATGTACTGGTTTGTGTCGCGGTGTGGATGACTTTCAGTGGTCGTACATTAACAGATAAGATCATGGTGATGATCCTTCCTGTTGCTATGTTTGTTTCGGCAGGTTTTGAACACTGTATTGCAAACATGTTCCAAGTACCGATGGCGATTGGGATTAAATATTTTGCACCAGAGTCTTTTTGGCAGATAACCGGAGCGAACATTGCAGATTATGCAGACCTTAACCTGATGAACTTCGTGATGAACAACCTAATTCCGGTAACCTTGGGGAACATCATTGGTGGTGGTTTCTTTGTTGGCGTTTGGTATTGGTTAATCTATCTACGTGACTAATTGCTATTTGAAGGAAAAGGCTCGCATTGCGAGCCTTTTTTGATCATATTATTCGAAAAACATGGTCTGCGATAAGCTATGAGTTTCATTAGAAGGTATAGACGTATGCTGGGCAAATAATTGCCCAATCATGGTTGCTATCCAATTGTATGCATTTGATTAATAGGGTTATCCACAAAATCTGTGGATAAGATCTTCAATATCATTTGAGTAATTTCACCAGTACATTATTCGCTTTTCAATGACACTAATATCTTTCCGTATGGGTTGATGCAGTTTCGAACCGCCAGCGTTAAAGAGATTGTGGTGGAAAGACTCATCATGACAAAGATCGCGATCATGATCATCGCTTGATACTTGATCGCAATAATAGGTGATGTGCCGCCTAAAATTTGACCAGTCATCATACCGGGCAGTGTTACCAGTCCCATTGTCGACATAGAAGCCAATGTCGGTGCCAAAGACTTTTGGATTGCGCTGCGGATGAATGGCAGACATGCGTAATGAGTTGATGCCCCTAAAGCGATTGCTGCCTCATATTCAGACTTCCGTTCTTGGAAAGAAGTAAACAAATTCTGCAATGCGACGATGTTGCCACTTAAGCTATTACCAAGCAGCATGCCAGCCAGTGGGATCATGTACTGAGCACTATAGAAAGGTTGAGGCTGAACAATCAGCAAAATAATCGACCCAAGCACGGGTAACAATGAAAGAGAGAGTCCAGCGCTGACAGGTAAGAACAGCCTTGCTTTCGGTAGTGATGCTTTTCCTATCACGGAAGAAGTACCCACTAACACCATAAACATCAACCAAGCTAGATTTACCACGAAGCTGTTTAGCGTAAACAAATACTCAAGGTACAAGCCCACTAAGATGAGCTGAACCGTCATACGCACTACGCTGATGATTATGTCTTTTTCAAGCTGTAGTTTGAGGTAACGACTGATGCTAAATGGAACCAAGAGTGCAAGAAAGAAAAATCCTAATAACGTCCATGAAATATCAACTACGCTGTTCATACAGACTCCGGAAAAAGCAGTTCCTAGCATTGTACTTCATCTTGTTATTTTCAGGGATGAACGGTCGAAATTAAGATCGAAAATTTAACATCTCTACTAACCAACAGCATACAAATGCCTGATTAATAGCACGTGCATTACGTGTTATATCTGCGGCGGAGTGGATGATTAACATACAGAATGTTGCGCATTTGTGTTTGTTTTAACAGTATTGAAATGTGCTTATTTTTTCATATCTGTTCATATTTAGACACATGAATTGTTATTCCAACACATCTCTGGATGAGCTCAAAAAAGTGTTGAATAACAAGGTTTGAGACAGTGGATTTGATTGAACCTTACTAAGAGTATGGTCTAACATTTTGTATTAGATAACGTTAAAAAAACTTCGCTTGCTTAGCAAGTGACCAAATAACACTAGATACAAAATAGGCAAATGTATGAGTGATGTTAATAAAATTGAGAGTGGTGAAAAACACTCCATGGAGTGGAAGGCTTTCCTCTTCATTACGGTTGTTCTCTTTCCAATCTTGAGTGTTGCATTCGTCGGTGGCTACGGCTTCATCGTTTGGATGCTTCAGGTGTTCTTCTTTGGTCCTCCTGGTGCACACGGTTGATCAAAAGGTTCGATTCCACACTTTTAGAACAGATTTTTTAGAGAGCAAACCATGAAATCATTAATCATCAAACTTTGGCGTACCATGACGCGCCCGGCTGTGCATATCAGCCTTGGCGTGCTAACGATGGGCGGCTTTATTGCAGGTGTTATTTTCTGGGGTGGTTTTAACACTGCACTAGAAGCGACAAACACTGAAGAATTTTGTGTTAGCTGCCACACAATGCGTGACAACGTATACCAAGAGCTGCAAGAAACTGTCCACTGGTCAAACCGTTCTGGTGTTCGTGCAACCTGTCCGGATTGTCACGTACCACATAACTGGACAGACAAAATTGCACGTAAGATGCAGGCTTCTAAAGAAGTGTTTGCACAAATTTTTGGCAACTATGACGAACCAGGCGCATTTGAAGAGCGCCGTATCGAGCTTGCTAAGCACGAATGGGACCGTTTCTCTGCTAACAAGTCTCTTGAATGTAAAAACTGTCACAATTACGACTCAATGAATTGGGACAAGATGAAGCCAACTGCTCGTATTCAAATGAAGCAAGCGGCTGAAAAAGATCAAAGCTGTATCGATTGTCACAAAGGTATTGCACACCACCTACCTGCAAATATGGACAGCGTTGGTGGCATTGTTGGCGAACTTGAAGCATTAGCGTCAAACACAGATTACGCAATGGGCAGCGATCTTGTGAGCGTACGTCACCTACCTGTTTACTTCGATGCTGAAGGTAAAACAGAAGCTGGCCTGCTAAACCCTGCTTCAACAGTGAAAGTGCTGGATGAGCAAGGCGACATGATGCAAGTTGAAATTGACGGCTGGCGTAAAGCGAAAGGTTTCGGTCGTGTAATCCAAGAAGACTTCGGTATGAACATCGCGGTTGGTTCACTACTTAAAGAAGCAGCACTAAGTGATGACATCGTGACTAAAGGCGAGAAAAAAGTGGATGACCTAACAGGTCTGCCATGGGAAAAAGTGTCTGCGAAAGTGTGGATGAAGAAAGAAGCGATGTTGAACGACATCAATCCTATCTGGGAAAAAGCGGGCGAAGCATATAAAACAAACTGTTCTGTATGTCACACGCAACCAGATGAAGCGCACTTTGATGCCAACACATGGCCAGGTATGTTCAACGGTATGCTTGCATTCGTGAACTTCGATACAGACAGTGAAGCACTTGTATTGAAATACCTACAGAAACACTCTTCAGATTTTGCTGAAGGCCACCACTAATAAGCGTCAGACGGAGTATTTGAAATGGCTATTACACGAAGAAGTTTTCTGAAAGGTGTAGCAACGACCAGCGCAGCGTCGGTAATTGGTCCAAGCTTATTGGCATCAACCTCAGCAAACGCAGCCGAAACAACAGGAACTTGGAAAGTATCAGGTTCTCACTGGGGCGCATTCCGCGCCCACGTGTACGCGGGTAAAGTTCAAGAAATCAAACCGCTTGAAATGGACTCACATCCAACAGAAATGTTGAATGGTATTAAAGGTATTATCTACAGCCCATCGCGTGTGCGTTACCCAATGGTACGTCTAGATTGGCTGAAGAAGCATAAATACAGTGCAGAGACTCGTGGTAACAACCGCTTTATCCGTGTGACATGGGATGAAGCACTTGATTTGGTTTACCGTGAACTAGAACGTGTTCAGAAAGATTACGGTCCTTGGGCGTTGTTTGCTGGCCAAACTGGTTGGCGTCAAACTGGTCAGTTCCATAGCTGTACCAGCCACATGCAACGTGCTGTGGGCATGCACGGTAACTTCATCACAAAAGTTGGTGACTACTCAACAGGTGCTGGGCAAACGATTTTGCCATACGTGTTAGGTTCTACTGAGGTTTATGCACAAGGTACGTCTTGGTCTGAAATTCTAGAGAATTCAGACAACATCGTTCTATGGGCAAACGATCCAGTTAAAAACCTACAGGTCGGTTGGAACTGTGAAACGCACCAGTCTTTCCCTTACCTAGAGCAACTGAAAGAGAAAGTGGCGAAAGGTGAGATTAATGTTCTTTCGGTTGACCCAGTGAAGAACAAAACTCAGCGTTACCTAGAGAATGACCACCTGTACATCAACCCGATGACAGACGTGGCATTCATGCTGGCTGTAGCGCATGTTCTTTACAATGAAGACTTGTACGACAAAGAGTTCATCAAAACTTACTGTCTAGGCTTCGATGACTTTGTTAAGTATGTGCAAGGTGAAACCAAAGACAAAGTGGTTAAAACGCCAGAATGGGCAGCAGAGATTTGTGGCATTAATGCTGACAAGATCCGTGAATTTGCGCGCATGCTGGTTAACGGTCGTACACAGATCCTAATGGGCTGGTGTATCCAACGTCAGGAACACGGTGAGCAGCCTTACTGGGCAGCTGCGGTTGTTGCTGCTATGGTTGGTCAAATCGGTTTGCCTGGTGGTGGTATTTCTTACGGTCACCACTATTCTGGTATCGGTGTGCCTTCAACTGGTTTCGCAGCGCCAGGTGGTTTCCCACGTAACCTAGACACAGGTTCTAAGCCTAAGTGGGACAACAATGATTACAACGGCTACAGCAAAACCATTCCTGTTGCACGTTGGGTAGACTGTCTACTTGAGCCGGGTAAAGAGATCCGCTACAACGGTTCGAAAGTGAAACTGCCAGATTACAAGATGATGGTGATTTCAGGTTGTAACCCTTGGCACCACCACCAAGATCGCAACCGTATGAAGAAAGCGTTCCGCAAACTTCAAACGGTCGTGACGATTGAATTCGCTTGGACAGCAACATGTCGCTTCTCAGACATTGTACTACCAGCATGTACTCAGTGGGAACGTAACGATATCGACGTTTACGGTTCATATTCTGGCCGTGGTCTAGTAGCAATGCAGCGTCTAGTGGATCCAATGTTCCAATCTAAGACTGACTTTGAGATCTGTCGTGAATTGACGCGTCGCTTTGGTCGTCATGAAGAATACACTCGTGGTATGGATGAGATGGAATGGGTTCGCTCACTATATGACGATTGCCGCAAAGCAAACGAAGGCAAATTCGAGATGCCTGAGTTTGATGAGTTCTGGAAACAGGGCGTTCTAGATTTCGGTGTTGGCCAACCTTGGGTTCGTCACGCGGACTTCCGTAAAGATCCTGAGATCAACGCACTGGGTACGCCTTCAGGCTTTATCGAAATTACATCACGTAAGATCGGTCGCTACGGCTACGAGCACTGTCAAGAGCATCCAATGTGGTTCGAAAAGACAGAGCGTTCTCATGGTGGTCCTGGTTCAGACAAGTACCCGTACTGGTTACAGTCTTGTCACCCAGATAAGCGTTTACACTCGCAAATGTGTGAGTCGGACGAGTTCCGTGCAACTTACGCAGTTCAAGGTCGTGAACCTGTTTACATCAACCCTGAAGATGCGAAAGCGAAAGGCATCAAAGACGGTGATTTGGTTCGTGTATACAACGACCGTGGCCAACTATTGGCTGGTGCTGTCCTTATGGATAGCTACCCACGTGGTGTTATTCGTATCGAAGAGGGTGCATGGTACGGCCCACTTAACGAGAAAGATGGTGCCATTTGTACCTACGGCGATCCAAACACGCTGACTCTAGATATTGGTACTTCTGAACTGGCTCAAGCAACGTCTGCAAATACGTGTATCGTTGAATTTGAGAAGTTTACCGGTAAAGTTCCACCAGTGACGTCATTTGGTGGTCCAATCGAAGTTGCGTAATCGCATACGTTTCTAATGAAAAATACCAGCTCTCGAGCTGGTATTTTTTTGTCTGTGGGTAGGTAATTCCGCAAACAGTTAATCAAGGCTGTATTTACGCTTCAGCGATTGAATATCTTCAGCAGTCGTTTCCTTTATTCCTTGATTGATCGCTTTGATGATGGCTTCCGCTTGCGGGTGAGATTTTCTGACTGCAACGTGTAAAGGTGTTGAGGCGATGCTGTTTTCAATAAAAACAAACTCGTGATAGGGGAGCTGCTTGTTTATCAACGTCCACTTAGTCACCAGTTTATCTTCGACAAACATATCTGCTCTTCCTGATAGCACCTGTCTAATACTGTTGATGAGATCGGTTGACGGAAAGTGAGTGTAGGCATCACTGGCTAAGAAGTCAGGATCATAAGCATAGTTTTCTATCAGCGCGATAGTTTTCCCATGGAGGCTCTCTGGTGAATGATAAACAAGGTCATCGCCTTTTAAGCCAACAAGGTGAATGTCATTGGTCAGGTAGCTTTCACTAAAATGCATCCATTGGGCGCGCTCAGGGCTTTTCCATAGTGCAATGATAAGGTCGATCTTCCCCATACGCAGCTCTTTAAGAGAACGAGTCCATGGCTTAAAAGAAAACTGGATTTGATAACCTTGTTTAGCAAGTGCATTACTCACGATGTCGTAAGCTAAACCACGTCCGTAGGCATCATTCATGATGTAAGGTGGCCATTCATTTTGTGCTGCAATCAAGATATTGGCTTTAGACGAAGCCACAAATAACCACCCACATAGCAGGTACATAACTGGCTTAAACAAGACTTTTCCTTGGGTAAAACGCATTACTTACAGTGTAGTCGACGGTTTATGTTTCAGTTCAAAGCCAAAAAATGAACAGGCAAAAGCTCGTGTATGTGTAAATTTTATGCGTTTGATGACGCTTTTATTCATCTGATGTATTCTTGTTTTTGATGTTTATTTGTGATCTTTATCTCACCGAGGGGTAAATATTGCCGTTTGGTTAATCGATTTTTATTTTCTTTTATTTTTTTGATGAGTTGGCGCTCAATTCATTTAGTTTGTTTTTGATTGTTTTATTTGTGAAATCTTCTTGGCTTGAATAATTTCTGCCCCAGAGCAAATGAGGAATCCTTTTGCTCACATAAATAAAAATTTATAGGAACAAATAAAAATGAAAAAGACAGCAGTGGCACTTGCGCTTGCATTGAGCGCAGGTTCAGCAGTAGCAGCAGATACAACGGCATCTTCTGCATCAGAGCGTGCTCGTGAGTCAATGATTGATCTCATTCTTTCGGGTGAACAATTTTCTGTGTCAGGTCAGTTTGCAGCTGGTGGCTATTACCAAGAAGGTCGTAAAGAAGGTAACGAGAAGAAAGAGTTTTACAACGATGGTGTCACTGGTTTTGACCTTTTTGTAAACTATCAAAATGGTAATGTTTTAGGCCAGTTTGCTGGTGAATTTGATCTAGAAGACAACTATTCAACTTCTCCAGGTAAGTTTGAAATAATTGATACTTGGGTAGGCTACAAAACAGGCTTTGGTCTTGCATCTATTGGTTATGCAAATGATTCGGCTTTGGATGCAGTGGACGGTGCAGCCGATTTAACAGTTGAATTCGGTGCTTCAGCTTCTGATGCTTCTGATGTGCGTCAAGTTTTAAAGTTTGAAGGCATGAAAGAAGGCTTCAAATATGCGTTATCATACTACGGTGACCGCGAAGCTGATGGTTCAGACCAACATGGTTTTAATGGTTATGTAGGTTTTGAAAATGAGACCTTCCAAATCAATGCTGGTTATGAGCTGAATGACGACAACAATAATCAAGTAGCACTAGATGATGTTGAACAGATTTATCTAGTTAACGGTGTGGTTACTGTAGGTCAACTTGCTTTTGGTGCTAACTTTGCTAACGAAGAAGCATTCGATGGTAAAGATATTAATCTGTACAGTGTTTCTGCAGGCTACACTATTGATAAACTATACCTAGCTGCAGGATATGCGGATAAAGAAAACGAGGAGTGGGTAAACTTTGGTGGTTCTTACCAATTTACTCAGAAGTTTTCTACTTTGGTTGACTTCAAAGTTGATCTATCAGATGACGTGGAAGATGATCTAGCTGCATTTGTTAAAGTTGCATACGACTTCTAAATTCAATCTTGAATTTATGGCCTATTCGCTATGAGTGGGCCATTTTTAAGCAGGACGCTTGGCATCATAATCCACTGCCTTTTTCGCCCTCTGGATTGGGGGCGCTTTCCTCCTCTTCTGAACAACCCCCTATCTTTCCATTAAAACGTGATACCCCTAACTCTTTGAGTTAAAGACCAAATAGACAACAGCCGCTTCCAGTGCTGTAATTCCAAAGAAAGGGACAGTAGGCAGGAGGGGTAATATGTCTAATATCATTACGCTGGACAACCGACACCAAGTGTTGGTTAGTAACGCAGACTTAGATGTGGTCTCTCAGCAAAATGAACTGCACTTCAGTTACAACGGATTATCAAATGATCCTGTTTCTGGCCGTTATGTACTTTTCCAAATGCCTTTTAACTTTGAATCGCAAGCTCGGCTACTTGGAGATGGCTTTCAAATGCTTGCCCAAACATCAGGTACCGCTGATGAGCCGATAGATATCGGACGCTGTCCTGATGATAGTCCAAGCTATCGTATATACTCAGCCAACCATCCCAAACGTTACTACAACTACCTTGTGATTGAAGAGTCAACGGGCTATACCTTGCTAGGTTTTACCAGCTGTAACCGTTTTGCGGGCTACTTTGATATCGTCACGAATGGAAAAAAGCGCGTGCTCTGCGCGTGTATTGATGGTGAAAATACACATCCACAAGATTGGCCTTCCTTAGCGCTAGAGTCTGTCGTCATATTAAGCGGTGACTCATTGTCGCAGCTATATCAGGCATTCGCGGCGCTTATTGCTAACCATCATCCTCCAAGGCCAAACGTAAAACGAGATTCACCATTAGGTTGGTGTTCTTGGTACGCGTATTATGCTCAGGTTACGGAACAAAATATCCTTGATAACGTTGGAAAAATGCATGGCGATCTTGAAAAGCTCTCTTACGTATTGCTAGATGATGGTTATCAAGCTTACATGGGGGATTGGTTGACGCCTTCGGTTAAATTCGAACATGGTATTAAACACTTGGTCGAAGAGCTGAAAGCGCAAGGGAAAAAGCCGGGCATTTGGTTGGCTCCTTTTATTGCGCAGGGTGAGTCACGTGTTTTTAAAGAAAACCCGGATTGGTTTGTCCGCCATGCAAATGGCAAGTTTCTTAAAGCAGAAGATGTCACTTATGCGGGCTGGCGTTGCACGCCTTGGTATATTCTTGACACCACAAACCCAGAAGTCCAGGAACACTTAACGGAAGTTGTTCGGACGATGCGGGAAGAGTGGGGGATAGAGCTTTTTAAACTCGATGCGAATTATTGGGGAAGCTTAAAAGGGCAAAGGCTACTTTCTGGCGTTACTGGAGTGGAGGCCTATCGACTGGGGATGGAAGCGATTATTGAAGGTGCCGGAGAAGCGATGATTCTTGGCTGTAATGCCCCCATGTGGCCTTCTTTAGGTTTGGTTGATGCGATGCGAGTGTCTGATGATGTTGAGCGGGATGAGCGACGGTTTGAGCAGATCGCGCAGGAAACCTTCTATCGTAGCTGGCAGCATCGGAAAATCTGGCAGATCGATCCCGACTGCGCAACGTTTGTTTCTTTGGCTAATCAAGCAACAGAAAGGCGTTACTATGAATTTCATCGTGATGTATTACTGGCTTGTGGTGGACTACTGTTGTCCGGCGATCCATTACCAGACTTAACCTCTTTTGCTAAAACTAGTCTAAATAAGTTAGCTTTACGCCATAAGCACACACAAGAGTCTGCCAGGTTTACTTCATTGGGGCTCAACCATGCTTTTCTGCCTTTGACTGAGCGTAACGATCTGCATTGCGTCTTTAATTATGGCCAAGCTGCAAGAGAGATCACCTTGACTTCGAATTATCCTGTTTATTGGTACGATTACTGGACTGGAGAAAAACTGAACCATGAGGCAACGCAAGTGATTGAAATTAGCTTAGAGGCAGGGTTGTCTAGCCGCGCTGTCATAACTGCGTTGTAATCAACTTTGTGCCTCGCATCGTGCTCACGGCTGCTATATGATAGCCAACCCAAAAATTAGCAATCAGATATAGGATAACCATGTCGATCATTTTAGGCATAGACCCAGGCTCCAGAATTACGGGTTATGGTGTCATTCGACAACAAGGGCGTCATTTGCAATATCTCGGTAGTGGTTGTATTCGCACATCTGAAAAAGAGCTACCGGGCCGTTTGAAACAAATTTATGCAGGCGTATCTGAAATTATCACTCAGTTTCAACCTGATGTATTCGCCATTGAGCAAGTTTTCATGGCGAGAAACGCAGACTCAGCACTGAAGCTGGGTCAAGCTCGTGGGAGTGCAATCGTGGCTGCCGTAAATGCTGATCTTCCAGTTTATGAGTATGCCGCTAGGTTAATTAAGCAAGCCGTGGTGGGTACTGGTGGGGCGGATAAAGAGCAAGTTCAGCATATGGTTCAGCAAATGCTAAAGTTACCCGCTAAGCCGCAAGCCGATGCGGCCGACGCGCTCGGCGTTGCAATATGTCACGCTAATACCAATAAAACCTTGGTTGCACTTGCAGGTAAGGCTACCGCCGCCCGCAGAGGACGCTACCGATAAGGTGATCTTCACCAGAGCATGCCGATGTGCGGCTCTGGTTCTCAGCTGCTCTCCCGAGTTTTTACTGGCTATCCATCCAGTTATTTATTATCATCAACCGCATATCTTTCCCCATAAAACAGGATCTCCCAGTGATTGGACGTCTTCGCGGTACGCTTATCGAAAAACAACCCCCTGAACTGCTTATTGAAGTCAACGGCATTGGTTATGAAGTGCAAATGCCAATGAGCTGTTTCTATGAGCTGCCAAATGTTGGTGAAGAAGCCATTATCTATACTCATTTTGTTGTTCGCGAAGACGCACAGCTACTTTATGGCTTTAATACCGTAAAAGAACGTGCACTTTTCCGTGAAGTGATCAAAGCAAACGGTGTTGGGCCTAAACTTGGCCTAGGAATCCTCTCAGGAATGACGGCGAGCCAATTTGTTTCTTGCGTTGAACGAGAAGATATTTCGACATTAGTAAAATTACCGGGTGTAGGTAAGAAAACAGCAGAACGTCTTGTTGTTGAAATGAAAGATCGCCTCAAAGGTTGGGGCGCGGGAGATCTCTTCACGCCTCATACGGACGCAGCACCGATTGACTCTGCGCCAAGCGATGCGAGTGCAAATGCTGAAGAAGAAGCGATCAGCGCACTTCTGGCATTAGGTTATAAACCAACTCAGGCATCTAAAGTTGTGTCTCAGGTGATGCAAGCTGGCATGACTTCAGAAGAGCTTATTCGCGATGCACTAAAATCCATGGTGTAAGCCACAAGCCGCTAACTTGCTGGAATTGAGATTATATTCATGATTGAAGCAGATCGTTTAATCGCACCGGAGAATCCGGTTTATAAAGAAGAAGACATCATTGATCGCGCGATACGTCCGAAAAAGTTGCAAGACTATCAAGGGCAAGACCATGTGCGTGATCAAATGGAGATCTTCATCAAAGCAGCCCAACTTCGTGAAGAAGCACTCGATCATTTGTTGATATTTGGGCCTCCGGGGCTTGGTAAAACCACGTTAGCTAACATCGTCGCCAATGAGATGGGTGTAAACATCCGCACCACATCGGGTCCGGTGCTTGAAAAAGCAGGAGATCTTGCAGCGCTGTTGACTAACTTGGAAGAAAACGATGTGCTATTTATTGACGAGATCCACCGTTTGAGTCCAATGGTTGAAGAAGTCTTATATCCTGCGATGGAAGACTATCAACTAGATATCATGATTGGTGAAGGCCCAGCGGCTCGCTCAATTAAAATTGACCTGCCTCCTTTTACCCTGATTGGTGCAACGACTCGAGCCGGTTCATTAACCTCGCCGCTACGTGACCGTTTTGGTATTACTCAACGTTTGGAATATTACAAAGTAGCGGACTTACAAAATATTGTTAAGCGCAGTGCCGATTGCCTGAATCTATCGATGGAGCAAGAAGGGGCATTGGAAGTCGCGCGCCGTGCTCGTGGTACACCACGTATTGCAAACCGCTTACTTCGACGCGTTCGTGATTATGCCGAAGTGAAAGGTAACGGTCATATCTGTGCAGACGTTGCGGATAAAGCATTAAATATGTTGGATGTCGATGCTCAAGGTTTTGACTACATGGACAGAAAACTGCTACTTGCCATTATGGAGAAATTTGGCGGTGGTCCGGTGGGTTTAGATAATATGGCGGCAGCGATAGGTGAGGAGAAAGATACGATTGAAGACGTTTTGGAACCTTACCTTATTCAACAGGGTTACCTACAAAGAACACCTAGGGGGCGAATTGCCACCGATCGCGCTTATCTCCATTTCGGAATTGAAAAGTAAGATTGCATTGCCGGAATACCTTCCGGCAATATTTTTCTAAAGTGATCTATGTCACATAAAGTGATGTGCGGTCTCTTCATTGAGAAGTGATCGTTATTTATTGATTGTTAACTCACTGTATCCCCGCAGCCTTTTAGGCTGGCTCATCCTTACCTTCCCTTAACAAATCGTATGAAATTCTATTGATCCAAGTCAATGTGATGCTTTTGTGTACAAATTCTTGAAACAAAAGTTGATACAAATCAAAGCAGAATCAAACTATAAACCTTTTGAAACAATCTTATTTTAGCAGTAATATTAGCCCTAGCTATATTAGCTGATGCTTAACAATTAACTAACCGTATCGGTACATATTGGTAACAATAAGCTGCTTTTTAACAACATTCTTTATAATTTTTTAATGAGTGGTTGCTTATTGCAAGATATGTAGAAAGTGTCTTTCAGCCGACACATAGGAGTAATCATGATCGATGTCGTTGATCTGTCGCGATTGCAGTTTGCACTGACCGCGATGTATCACTTCCTATTCGTACCTCTGACTTTAGGTATGGCTTTCTTGCTAGCCATCATGGAGTCACTGTACGTAATGACTGACAAGCAAATCTACAAGGACATGACTAAGTTCTGGGGTAAGCTTTTTGGTATTAACTTCGCACTTGGTGTGGCTACCGGCCTTACCATGGAATTCCAATTTGGTACCAACTGGTCGTACTATTCTCATTACGTCGGGGACATTTTCGGGGCACCTCTGGCTATCGAAGCACTTGTGGCGTTTTTCCTTGAATCAACCTTTGTTGGCTTGTTCTTCTTCGGCTGGGACCGATTGTCGAAACGTCAGCACCTCGTGGTTACTTGGTTGGTGGCACTAGGTTCTAACTTCTCGGCACTTTGGATCCTCGTCGCGAACGGTTGGATGCAAAACCCAGTGGGCGCTGAGTTCAACTTTGAAACCATGCGAATGGAAATGGTGAGCTTTGCTGAGGTTGTTCTAAACCCAGTGGCTCAGGTTAAGTTCGTTCACACTGTCGCATCTGGTTACACAACTGGCGCAATGTTTATTCTAGGCATCAGCTCATACTACCTATTGAAAGGTCGTGACATCGCATTCGCCCGTCGCTCATTTGCTATCGCTGCTTCATTCGGTATGGCTGCTATCTTGTCTGTAATCGTACTCGGTGACGAATCAGGCTACGAGCTAGGTGAAGTTCAGAAAGTAAAACTCGCTGCAGTAGAAGCGGAGTGGCACACTGAGCCAGCACCTGCCGCGTTCACCATGTTTGGTATCCCTAACCAAGAAACCATGGAAACGGATTACGCCATCAAGATTCCTTACGTGATGGGTATCATCGCGACTCGCTCCTTTGATGAGCAAGTGACAGGTCTACGTGACCTGCGTGATGAACACGTTGATCGTATCCGTACAGGTATGTATGCCTATGAGTTACTTGAGAAACTTCGTGCTGGTGACAAATCTGCTGAAAACATGGCAGCATTTGACGAAGTAAAAGGTGACCTAGGTTACGGCCTGTTACTTAAGCGTTATACCGATAAGGTTGTTGATGCGACAGAAGAGCAAATCCAAGCGGCTGCGGATGATTCTATCCCAACAGTATGGCCACTATTCTGGTCGTTCCGCATTATGGTTGGCTGTGGCTTCATCATGCTATTTGTATTTGGTGCTGCGTTTGTTCAAACATGTCGTCAAAAGATAGAGCAAAAACCTTGGATCCTAAAAGCGGCACTGTTCAGCATTCCACTACCTTGGATTGCAATCGAAGCGGGCTGGTTTGTTGCTGAGTATGGTCGTCAGCCATGGGCAGTTGGTGAGATTCTGCCAACACATGTTGCGGCTTCTGCACTGACCATTGGCGAACTATGGACTTCTCTATTCGCTATCTTGGCACTGTACACTGTGTTCTTAATTGCAGAAGTTTACCTCATGGTGAAATTCGCTCGTAAAGGACCAAGCAGCCTTAAAACAGGCCGTTACCACTTTGAGCAAAACGCTGACTCTGTTGAAGACAAAGTTAGTCGCCAAGTAGAAGCGTAAGGCAAGGAGACAGAAAATGTTTGATTACGAAATCTTACGACTGATCTGGTGGATTCTGATTGGTGTTCTACTGGTTGGCTTCGCTGTAACCGATGGTTTCGATATGGGCGTTGGTGCGCTTGTGCCTGTTATCGGTAAAAATGACACAGAACGTCGTGTGATGATTAATACCATCGCGCCGCACTGGGATGGTAACCAAGTTTGGTTGATCACGGCTGGTGGTGCACTGTTCGCTGCTTGGCCTCTAGTGTATGCAACGTCATTCTCTGGTTTCTACCTAGCGATGTACGTTACCTTGGCTGCACTTTGGATGCGTCCACTTGGTTTAGATTACCGTTCGAAAATCGAGAACCCTAAATGGCGTAATGCATGGGACGGCGCAATCTGTTTCAGTGGTGCAGTGCCACCAGTGATCTTCGGTGTTGCGTTTGGTAACTTGCTACAAGGTGTGCCATTTGAGCTGAATGACCTGCTAATGTCGCAGTACAAAGGTTCATTCTTCGCACTGCTAAACCCATTTGCACTATTGTGTGGTGTGCTAAGCCTAATGCTATTTGTACTTCAAGGTGCAACTTGGCTACAAATGAAAACAACAGAAGCCGTGCATGCTCGTGCACGTAATGTTGCCCAAATTGCAGGTTTAGTAGCAGTTGCTCTGTTTGTCATTGGTGGTTTTTGGGTTCAGTCTATCGATGGTTATGTGATTACTAGCACAATAGATACACTAGCGGACTCAAATCCACTAAATAAAGAAGTGGTTCAACAAGCAGGCGCTTGGATGACGAACTTTGAAACGTACCCAGCAATGTGGGCGGCACCTGTACTAGGCGTGTCTATGCCTTTACTTGCCGTGATTGCATCTCGTTTTGAACGTGGTGGTTTTGCGTTCCTATTCTCAAGCTTGGCAAACGCAGGGGTTATCTTGACGGCAGGTTTCGCAATGTTCCCATTCGTGATGCCTTCAAGCCTTGTACCTAGCCACAGTTTGACGATGTGGGATTCAACAGCAAGTGAATTGACGCTTGGTCTAATGACTGCCGTTGCAGCTGTCATGGTACCTGTGATTCTTGGCTACACGACTTGGACTTACTACAAGATGTTCGGTCGTCTAGATAAGAAACACATCGAAGATAACGACGTTTCAGCTTACTAAGGAGTATTAACTATGTGGTATTTCGCATGGATTCTAGGTGTACTACTTGCTTGTGCATTCGGTATCATCAATGCTCTTTGGCTTGAGCATTCAGAAATGATGGACAAAGACAGTGAGTAATCTCGCTGCGCAGGTAGCGAAGCTACATGCACCATTAGATAAGGCCCTATTTCGGGTCTTATCAATGGTTTTAGGTTTCTACCATGTTGCCATGGTTATGTGGGACCCTGAAGCGTACTCCAACAGCATCGGTGGTTTTAACGCATTGATTTCACCATTATTGATTTGGGCAATATGTTCAAGCATGGTGTTTGGTCTTAGCTTTAAACCCCGCAACTGGTATTGGCAAGTACTGTTCAGCCCGTATTTCTCTTTGACCATTCTCATCTACCTCACGGTGTTGAGATTGTTCTGAAACTGACAATGTCGAACCTTTAGCCAACATTTTCATGAAATAGCGCCACTTATTTAAAGTTGGCGCTATTTTTTTGTTTTAAGGCGTGAATTCTCTTCAATGCGCTTGCATGAAAGTAGTGTTGATGCGTTATAGTATCTGCCTTTACGCTAAATACTTGGGGATGCTTGTGCAACACGATGCTTTACTATTCACTTGGCCTGTAACCGTTTATTACGAAGATACAGACGCTGGTGGCGTGGTTTACCATTCTAACTACCTCAAGTTCTTTGAACGTGCGCGGACAGAGCTGCTTCGCAGTGTTGGCGTATCGCAACATATTCTGTTGGAACAAAACATCGGTTTTGTAGTCCGACACATGGACATCGACTTTTTACAAGGCGCGCGACTCGACGACCAATTGATCGTCAACACCCGCATTTCTGAGCTAAAAAGAGCCACCATTAGCTTCTGTCAGGAAATCGTAAACCCTGAAGGCACCACTTTGTGTCGAGCAATGGTTAAGGTAGCATGTATTGATAATGAGAAAATGAGGCCTAAAGCAATGCCTCAATCAATTGTAATGGAGTTAACTCGTAGTGACCGCTGATATTTCAATTCTTGATCTGTTTTTGCAAGCCAGCTTACTGGTTAAGATGGTTATGCTTATCTTGCTTGGAATGTCTATTGTCTCATGGGCAATGATCATTAAGCGTAGCAAAGTGCTTTCACAAGCAACGAAAGATACCGAGTCTTTTGAAGATAAATTTTGGTCTGGTGCTGACTTATCTGTTCTGTATCAAGATGTAAAAAAACGCAAAGACGATTTAACGGGTGCAGAAGAGATCTTCTACTCAGGCTTTACTGAGTTTGCTCGTCTAAGAAAATCAAACGCGTCATCACCTGAATTTATCATGGAAGGAACAGGGCGAGCGATGCGCGTTGCTGTTGCCCGTGAAGTGGATGACTTAGAAACCAATCTACCATTCCTAGCCACTGTTGGTTCTATCAGCCCTTATATTGGTCTGTTTGGTACCGTATGGGGCATCATGCATGCATTCATAGCATTAGGTGAAGTGAAGCAAGCCACGCTTGCGATGGTTGCACCAGGTATCGCGGAAGCGCTTGTTGCGACAGCGATGGGTCTTTTTGCTGCAATCCCAGCAGTAATGGCATACAACCGCCTAAGCAATAAAGTTGGCAAACTTGAACACAATTACGCGACTTTCTCTGAAGAATTCCACAGCATTCTCCACCGTCAAGCAATGGCGGGCAGGGAGTAACGCATGGCGGGGTATCAACCAAAAAAACGTAAGATGACTGCAGAGATCAACGTTGTACCTTATATCGACGTGATGTTAGTGCTGTTGATCATCTTTATGGTGACATCGCCATTCGTAACGCAAGGCGTGGATGTTGAGTTACCCAAAACATCGACGGCGCAGCCTGCTTCTGAGCTTGCAGGAGACAGTGATGCGAGCTTTATCATCGTGGAAATTGATCGCGATGGAAATTTAGGCTTAAGCGTGAATGACGAAGAGGTTCAACGCGGTCTTTCATTACAAGATGTGATTGTGCGAGTGAAAGCTGAAATCTCACTGAAGCCAGATTCACCGGTGGCTGTAGGTGGTGACGCTGCAACACCTTACGCTGACGTTGTATTAGTATTAGATGAACTAAGCCGGGCAGGGATCCCTAAAGTGGGGCTGCTAACGGATATCAAGGAATAATCCCGGCCGTATATGAAAGAGAAAAAGTCTAATCAAAGCGATTACAAAAAACCGATAGCGATATCGGTGGGGCTTCATGCGGCTTTAGCTATCGCGCTAATTTGGGGCACGGACTTTACCATGTCAGAGCCCGAGCCTACTGGGCAAATTCAAGCGGTTGTGATTGACCCTGCTCTTGTTCAAAAACAGGCGCAGCAGATACGCAGCCAACGTGAAGCCGCTGCAAAGAAAGAACAAGACCGTTTAGATAAGCTTCGCCGCGAAAGCGAGCAACTGGAGAAAAACCGCAAAGCGGAAGAAGAGCGAATTCGTAAGCTAAAAGAGCAGCAAGCGAAAGAAGCAAAAGCCGCTCGTGAAGCGGAGAAGAAACGCCAGCAGAAAGAGAAAGAGCGCAAAGTAGAAGAAGAGCGCGCGCGCAAAGAAAAAGAGCGTGCCGCCAAGCTTGAAACTGAGCGTAAAGCGAAAGAAGCCGCACTGAAAAAAGCTGAGCAGGAGCGTTTAGCGAAAGAAGCTGCAATCGCAAAAGCGGAAGAAGAGCGCATTGCGCGTGAAAAAGCTGCGAAAGAAGCAGAAGCGAAAGCAAAACGTGAACGTGAAGCGGCTGAAAAAGCGGAAAAAGAACGTATTGCGAAAGAAAAAGCAGCAAAAGAGGCTGCTGAGAAAGCACGTAAAGAAAAAGAACGCTTAGAGCGTTTGGAACGTGAACGCAAAGAACAAGAAGCAGCGCTTAACGATATCTTTGCTGGCTTAGAGTCTGAATCAGAGCAAAATAGCTCAGCTCGTAGCAGTTTTGTTACATCAGAAGCGGCAAGATATGGTGAAATCTACAAGCAGTTAATTAGACAAAACCTGCTAGTGGAGGACTCTTTTACGGGAAAGTCCTGCAAGGTTAACTTACGTCTAATTCCTGCTGGGGCGGATGCTGTTTTAGGCAATCTATCTGTTTTAGATGGTGATAGCCGTTTGTGCGCTGCAACAAAGCGAGCGGTTGCTCAAGTAGCATCATTTCCATTGCCTAAAAACGACCCAGATGTCGTAGAAAAGCTGAAGAATATTAACCTCACGGTTGAACTGTAATCGTTAATAAGGAATAGCTTGTGTTAAAGCGATTAATTTTAGGATGTTTGCTCGTACTGTCGAGCACCGTTCAGGTAGCAAACGCTGCACTGGAACTTGTTATCACCGATGGTATCGACTCTGCACGACCGATAGCCATTGTGCCTTTTAAGTGGGAAGGAGCAACAAAACTTCCTCAAGACGTCTCTGCTGTGATTGCCTCTGACTTACAGCGTAGTGGTAAGTTTAGCCCAGTCGCAACTAGCAAAATGCCTCAAACACCATACAGTGAAACTGAGGTTGATTTTGATGCGTGGTCTGGTCTTGGCGTGGATGCGCTACTGACGGGCAGCATTACTCAAAATGCGGAAGGGGATTACGTTATCCATTATCAATTGGTTGACGTGGTGCGTGGCCAACTGACTCAAGGCAAAAGCAAAGCGCTTAGTAATGATGGTCAACTGGTGATGTCGAAAGACCACGTTTTATTTAATAAACGTGCGACAGTCCCTGGTAATCGTATGCGTGAATATGCTCACCGCATTTCTGATCTTGTATACAAAGAGTTAACGGGTGAGCGCGGTGCATTTCTAACGCGTATCGCTTACGTGGTTGTCAATGATAAAGACCCATTCCCATATCAAATGCGAGTGGCTGACTACGACGGCTATAACGAACGCCTAGTCCTTCGCTCGAAACAGCCTCTCATGTCACCAGCATGGTCACCAGATGGTAAGAAGCTCGCTTACGTAAGCTTCCAAAATGGTCAAGCTGAAATTTTCATCATGGACATTTATACGGGTAAGCAAGAGAAGATTACTTCATACCCACGTCATAATGGTGCACCAAAATTCTCACCTGATGGCCGTAAGCTGGCTTTGGTTTTATCCAAAACCGGGAGCTTGCAAGTCTACACGTTAGACTTAGCCACTCGAAAGCTAACTCAAATAACGCGCGGTAGATCAAACAACACTGAACCTTTCTGGCATCCAGATGGTAAATCCTTGATCTTTACCTCGGATCGGGGTGGTAAACCGCAGATTTATCAAGTAAATTTGGCAGACAACTCGGCCAGCCGAATTACCTGGCAGGGCAGCCAGAACCTTGGTGGCCAGATCACTCCAGATGGGCGATTCCTGATCATGGTAAATCGCAGTAATACTGGTTTTAATCTGGCAAAACAAGATTTGGAAACCGGTGCAGTGCAGATTTTAACTAAGACACTGCTCGACGAATCCCCAAGTATTGCGCCAAATGGTGGCATGGTCATATATAGCTCAATTTTTAATAAAAATAATGTGCTGTCTATGGTCTCTATAGATGGACGCTTTAAAGCACGATTACCAGCAACTAACGGGCGTGTACGTGCCCCTGCTTGGTCACCGTTTTTGTAGCAAGTAAGTATCAAAAAGTAAGGAAATTAAACAATGCAACTGAATAAAGTTCTTAAAGGGCTGCTGATTGCGCTACCTGTTCTTGCAGTGACGGCATGTAGTTCAAGCGATGAAGCTGCGAACGCTTCAGGTTCTGAAACTAACCAGTCAACTTCTGGTTCTGCAAATGGTGTAGATACTACCGTAGTTTCACCAATCGGTGAGAACGGTGCACTAACAGAGCAAGAGCTAAAAGAGCAAGCACTTCGTGAGTCTCAAACTATTTACTTCGCATTCGATAACGCGACTATCGCGGGTGACTACGAAGAAATGCTTGCAGCACACGCAGCGTACCTTGTTAAGAACCCTGCACTTGAAGTGACAATCGAAGGTCACGCCGATGAGCGCGGTACACCTGAGTACAACATCGCTCTAGGTGAGCGTCGTGCACAAGCGGTAGCAAAATACCTACAAGCATTAGGTGTTCAAGCGAACCAAATCGCAATCGTTAGCTACGGTGAAGAAAAGCCACTTCTACTGGGTCAATCAGAAGAAGTTTACGCTAAGAACCGCCGTGCAGTTCTAGTTTACTAATTGAGGACGTCCCTCATGCTCAGTAACTTAAAGCGCGTTTTCACGCTTACGTTACTGGCCAGTGCAGCGAGCCATGTGCTTGCTGCACCAGCCCCAGTATCTGATTTAAATAGCAGCAGAATTGCTGCCACCTCTTCTGTCATTGCCGCTTCCAATGAAACTGATACCCAGCGTCTTGAACGCTTGCTGGAAAATCGCAATCGTGTCCAGTTACAAATGCAACAGCAAATGGACGATATGTCCCTGGAGATCAGTGAACTTCGTGGACAGCTTGAAAAGAACAACTACGATATGCAGCAAATGTTGCAGCGTCAAAGAGAGTTGTTTGTCGAGTTGGATAAACTGCGTGGAGAAGTGAAAAAAGGCGCGACGGTTGCTCCTGTAGATATCGCTGATAATACGGATACCGAAGGTACTTTTAGCACCAATGCGGATGAGCAAAAAGCGTATCAAAATGCAGTTGATCTAGTGTTGAAAAAACGCGATTTTGCCGGTGCAATTAAAGCGTTTAACCAGTTCCAAAAAGACTTCCCTGACTCTGCTTTCTCACCAAATGCGAGCTACTGGTTAGGTCAGCTCTATTTTGCGAAGAAGCAAGATAAAGAAGCCGTGAAGAATTTTGCTTCGGTATTGACCTATAAAGACTCTAGCAAGCGTGCTGATGCATTAGTAAAACTTGGTGATATTGCTGGGCGTAATAATAACGCTGCTCAAGCAAAAAAATACTATCAACAAGTACTTAATGAATATCCAGACAGTGCTTCTGCTAAGTTAGCCAAAGAAAACTTGAAGAAGCTTTAGTCAGTTCGGTTAGTCATAGAAAGGGTGCGATTCGCACCCTTTTTTTGAATGGGATTCCGTTTTGATTATCAAAGTGAATCCGTTGTACAATACTCGGATTACTGGAAGTTGCACAGAGCAAAAGCAATGAGCCACATATTAGATAAAATTGACACAGTTTACCCATTCCCACCAAAACCAATTCCACTGACAGACGAAGAAAAGCAAAGCTACATCGCCAGCATTAAGTCTTTGCTGATAGAGAAAGATGCCGTTTTGATTGCGCATTACTATACCGATCCTGAAATCCAAGCGTTAGCTGAAGAGACCGGTGGTTTTGTTGGTGATTCCTTGGAAATGGCCAAATTTGGTAATCGTCATCCTGCGAGCACACTCATCATTGCAGGTGTTCGCTTTATGGGCGAATCTGCCAAAATCCTCACACCAGAAAAACGCATTCTGATGCCAACGCTGGAAGCAGAGTGTTCTCTTGATCTTGGCTGCCCAGCAGATAAGTTCACCGAGTTTTGTGATGCCCACCCTGATCACACCGTTGTAGTGTATGCCAATACATCGGCTGCAGTAAAAGCGCGTGCTGACTGGGTTGTCACATCCAGTATTGCTCTGGAAATTGTCGAGCATTTAGATGCCGAAGATAAGCCAATTATCTGGGGGCCAGACAGACACCTTGGTTCTTACATTGCCAATCAAACAGGCGCAGATATGCTGCTATGGCAAGGGGAATGTGTTGTGCATGATGAGTTCTCGGCAGATGCATTGCGTAAAATGAAGTCTGTTTATCCTGATGCTGCCATTTTAGTTCACCCAGAGTCTCCTGCGAGCGTTGTAGAGCTGGCAGATGCGGTAGGTTCAACCAGTCAGTTGATCAAAGCAGCAAAAGAATTGCCACACTCACAAATGATCGTGGCAACGGACAAAGGCATCTTCTTTAAGATGCAACAGCTTGTCCCGGAGAAAGAGTTGATTGAAGCACCAACGGCAGGCGCAGGCGCGACATGTCGTAGCTGTGCCCATTGCCCTTGGATGGCGATGAATGGCTTAAAAGCGATTGAAGGGGCTCTTCGCGATGGTGGTGAAGAACACGAAATTTTTGTTGATGAAGCGCTTCGTGTGAAATCTCTTATCCCATTAAACCGCATGTTGGACTTTGCTGAACAATTAAACATGCAAGTTAAGGGTAACGCCTAATAGTGAGATAAACATCACAGATATAAGACCAGCCTTTTAGGCTGGTTTTTTTATGTGTCAAATTCTTCTTATATTCATCAGCTTAATTCAACTTGGCGATTAACAATGACGATCTGGCTCGTTTTAAAAAAGTGGTTTAAGTCGCATGTATTTCGGTTAAGCAATCGTAACTTGTTGCTTCTCACGCTTGTCTATATTGCCGCCTCATGGCTGCTACTTAAGGCGGCAGATGAGAATGCACTGACCGACGATTACTCAACCTTTATCTATTACCTTATGGTAACGGCTTCGACAGTAGGCTATGGGGATTACTCACCAGAAACTGCCGCAGGTAAATGGGTGGTGATTCTGTTTATTATCCCGGGTGGTCTAAGTTTATTTGCATCGATGCTTGGGCGAATTGCGAGCACGGCTATCGAATATTGGCGAGCAGGCATTTTAGGAAAACGGAGAGTTCGAGTGGAAAATCACATCTTACTATTGGGTTGGAATGGGCAACGGACCATGCACCTCATTCGTATGTTACAACACGAAGAAGTTGGGAAGCGTCCTATCGTATTATGTAGCCGCTCAGATATCGAAAACCCGCTACCGGGGGAGATCGCATTTGTCAAAGTTACGAGCTACACCGATGAGCAAGAAATGAAAAATGCCAACATTGCTCAGGCAAATTGTATTGTGGTGGATAACTTAGAAGATGATGTCACGCTTTCTGCCGCTTTATATTGTGCGAACATCAATAGCTCAGCGCATTTACTGGCTTATTTTAAAGATGAAGCGCTGAGTAATTTACTTAGTCAGCATTGTCCTAATGCCGAGTGTATACCCGCGGTGGGTGCTGAAATGCTAGCGAAAGCCGCCGTTGACCCAGGTTCAAGTGCCTTGCACCAAGAGTTATTGGCTTCAACACGCGGTATGACGCAATATTCCACGGTATATTCGCAAGGGTTGCCAGAGACAACGGTTGATGTGTTATTTAACTACATGAAAAGAGAACATCAGGCTACATTGATTGCATTGGACATAGGGAATGGGATAGAGCTCAACCCTGAACTGACAGTGGTTGTCCCAGCAGAAAGTAAACTGTTCTACATTGCTGATGAACGAATAGAAGACTTCGATTGGCAGAAAATACACTGATAAATCGTGCATAAAATAAGGGGAGCTCATTGAGCTCCCCTTATTTTATTCTTTGGTGCTTATTGCTGCTCAGCGAGGGCGACGCCGCGAATCGTTAGGCCGCATAACATCGTTGGCATCGCATTGAAGATCTCTTCAAACTGCTCAAGCCCTTCAATACCTTGTTCTGCCAGTGTTGCTATTGATGTCTCTGGATCGTATAGCATGCTAAGAGAAAGCAAGACTCCGCCTAATAGCGCACTGTTTTCGCTGTCTTCAGGCATTAGTGTTTCCCAATCATCACGGGCAAGCTGCCAGCCTTGAAGCAGACCTTCACAAAAATCACGTGTGGCCTCGTTAACGATATCTTCTTCATCTAACTGACAGTCCGTTGGCCATTGCCAGTTATTATCAAGTAGAGCAGGGCGGTATTCATTCCACAATTGAATAATGTGGTCGATGTAAATTTCCAGTTGCTCACCGTCTGAAAAAGGAGCAGTTTCTTCGCCTCCCCATAAGAAAGGCAACCACTCATGTGGGGAGAGCACATTCGGTGCTGCCGCCATTGCTGTGACAAAGCCATGGGTTTTAGCTTCATTAATCAGTTTGCCTTCCAGCTCTGGCTGTGAGAGAAGTTCATGTAAAGTCAAATCTGTAACCACTCATTCAGAAATAATCTAAGTTGTTGGCTAGTCTATCAGCCAAGTGTGATCAGAAAAAGGTTGTAGATAACGGATCTTCGCTATAATTTTTGTTAAACAACATAATATCAACTGTTTATGAGTATACGTTCTTCGTTAAAAAGAAAGAGTATTATTGCACTTGCTGTTTACCTTGCCCTTGTCATTACTGTCATCGGTACGGTCAGCTATATGGTGGTTGAACCGCCAATTCGCGATCAGCTAGAACGTAATCTCGATACCCGAAATCAGCTTCTTTCGGAACAAATATCAGAGCCCCTCAATAGCTCTCTGGGCATTTTGCAAAGCGTGGTCAGTATCGGTAACACTGGCGAGTCGCAAGCTCATCAAGAGCATATGTTGTTTTCACTCTTTTCAGTATTAGATGGCATTACCGTCAGTGGTGGTTTGTGGCCAATTCCTTATTCGATCGATAAAGAAGTTGCTTATTCAAGCTTGTTTTTCAACCGCGCATCAGATGGAAAAATCGATAAAGTGACTTCGTGGGACAACCCAGAGTCTGGCGGATACGACAAAGAAGATTGGTATACCTCGGTAGTCAACCAGCCCATGGGAACGGTGTCTTGGTCGCAAGTGTATATCGATGCTTTTACGCACGTACAAATGATCACTGCTTCATCTCCTTATTACATCAATGGCGAGTTTGCCGGTGTTGCGACGGTAGACCTCTCGTTGGCCGAGTTAGTGGATTTTGTTCGTCGCCATGCGGAACAGAATGAGCTAGGCGTGTTACTACGAGATGCACACGGAGATGTCATAACAGAGCATAATTTCCAATTAGTGAAAGGGATCTACATTAGTCAGAACAGTTTTGGTGACTTTAATTGGAATGTAGAAGTGGTTAACTCCAAACGGTTAGTGGCAGAGCAAGTATATGATCTGGTGACTAAAGTGGAGACGGGGATTATTCCAATAATGCTTATCTGCGTAATGGCGGGTTATGTGCTAATTAACCGCTCATTGATCCGGCCCATTACTGTGATTGCACAAAAAGTTGATGATTCACGTCGAGGCGGCATCATCGATATGACCTACCGCAGTGACGATGAAATTAAGCATTTGATTGATACCTTCAATCAAAAGACTGTTTATCTCGAAGCTGAAAAGGTAAAGGCTCAAGCTTCTACCAAAGCAAAAAGTGCATTTTTAGCAACCCTATCCCATGAAATTCGAACGCCGATGAATGGGGTACTAGGGACGGCTCAAATACTATTGAAAACCCAACTGAGTGACGAACAACGCAAGCACCTGAAAACGCTGTATGATTCGGGCGATCATATGATGACGCTACTCAATGAAATTCTCGACTTCTCTAAAATTGAGCAAGGGCATCTAGAGTTAGAGAAAAACGCTTTTCCGTTTGACTCCATTGTCGGCAGTATCAACAGCGTTTACCACACTCTCTGTTCAGAGAAAGGGTTGCAGTTTAAAGTCTATTCCGAGATCAGCAATGGCCGCTGGTATCGTTCAGACAAAGCGCGGCTGCGTCAGGTGTTGTTCAACCTTCTCAACAATGCCGTTAAGTTTACCTCTCGTGGTTACGTTGAAGTCTATTTCCGTGAGGTGGAAAAAGATGGCAATAACTACCTGTCAATCAAGGTGCGTGATACGGGGATTGGCATCGCCAAGAGCGCGCATGAAAAAGTTTTTAAGCCGTTCGAGCAAGCGGAATCTTCCACCACGAGGCGTTTTGGTGGCACCGGTCTTGGTTTAGCGATTGTTAAACAAATTACGGATTTGATGAATGGCAGCATTGAGCTCTCAAGCGAGCCGGGGATTGGTACCAGTTTTGAAGTTCTGCTGGAAATGGAGATTTCAACAGCAGGCTCAGTTGAAATAAAAGAGCACCATAAATTGGACTACTCAGGTCTAAGAGCGCTGATCGTTGAAGACAATCGCACCAATGCCATCATCCTCACCACCTTTATGAGCAATAAAGGGTTTACCTGTGAATGTGTAGAAAATGGTGAGTTGGCGGTTTACCAAGTCGTAAATAACGAATACGACTTAATTTTAATGGATAACCACATGCCAGTGATGGATGGCGTAGAAGCCATCTCCGCGATTCGTGCATTAAACAACCCACAATCTAAGATCCTTATCTTTGGTTGTACTGCCGATGTATTTAAAGAAACACGAGAGCGAATGCTCGGGTCTGGCGCCGACTACATCGTGGCAAAACCCATTGATGAAGCGGAACTTGATGATGCCCTGTATCGATATGCTAAAAAACTCTATCAATTCAAACCGCAAGCGAAAGCTGTTGAGCAAGAAAACAACATTGAGCAAACTTTGCTAGAAATGTACTTAGCAGTAGAAAGCCAAGATATACCAAGAGTAACGGTTTGTTTAACTCGTTTAGACAACGCCCTTCCAGAGAACATAGAAGCCTCAATCCAAGACACATTAACCCAATTGAAACAACAGTTGATGGATGATGTCCTACCTTCTCAAACCGAATTAGATGTATTAACCGTTCTTTTAAAAGACTATTGTAGTTAAATTACAGTATTTTGATTAAAAATTAATCGAAGCTGCAAAGTCTAGATATAAAAGCTAGTTTTTGTTCAGTTTTTGGTTATATATTCACTTAATTGTTTTCAATAAAGAATCTAAAGCTGAATTATATATGATTTAATAGTCATATAAACTGGTATTTTGTTGTTAATCCAGTTTTATGTGTTATTAATGCTCTTTTTATATAGTGAAATGTTTTAGAGGAAAAGCAATGAAAGTGCGTGGGCCATTTTGTATTCGTCATGCTGCAGCGGATACGTTTGCTATGGTGGTTTTTTGTTTTATTTCAGGAATGGTCATCGAGATCTTTATTTCAGGAATGACGTTTGAGCAATCTCTCGCATCACGCTTACTCTCTATCCCAGTGAATATCGCTATTGCATGGCCGTATGGTCTCTTCCGTGATTTTGTTTTAAAGCAGGGGAGAAGGGTTTCTCCAAGCGGCATCATGAAGAATATCTCAGACCTAGTTGCTTATGTGCTGTTCCAATCCCCTGTGTATGCGGCAATTTTATTTACCGTTGGTGCCTCAACCGACCAAATCGTTACAGCAGTAGCGAGTAACGCACTGGTTTCTTGCGGAATGGGCGTTTTATACGGCTACTTCCTCGACTTATGCCGTAAATGGTTTAAGGTTCCGGGTTATTACCAACAAGCTTAAACTGGCTAACAACGCGCCGCATTAGTCAGATAATAAGCAAACGAGATTGGGATAAGGGATTTTTTAGGATTACCCCTTGACCTTATCCAGTAGAATCATTAAATTAGCGCCTCGTTAGCCAAATGCGCTAACCACAATTTGATTCGGTGAGTTGTCCGAGTGGCTGAAGGAGCACGCCTGGAAAGTGTGTATACGGCAACGTATCGAGAGTTCGAATCTCTCACTCACCGCCACATTCTAAAAGGTCTGATTTATCAGGCCTTTTTTCATATCTGAAGGTTTTACGTTGATTTTACTTCGGCCATTTAAAAGGTCTTACTTAGTGTGTGTCAGCTCGCAAACCTTAACACTTACTACTTATCAAGTAGCTGCTTACCCTTTTTATCGTTAAGCATTTAACTATAAAGCTTTATAACTCTTTTATAGGTGGTGGTTTGTTTTAAATTTAAGCAATATGTCAGAACAAACTTACTGATACTTAAATGCAAAAAATTGCATTTACGATACAATACCTCGCAATAAACCTTGGCTCAGTTTTTGGCCAAGTTCATCTATTGAGAAGTATTTATCATCATGGCAAAAGCTCCAGCTAAAAAGAAAGCCGCAACAAAAAAGAAAGGCTTTGAAGAAACCCTTTGGGATACCGCCAACCAGCTACGCGGCAGCGTTGAATCATCAGAATACAAGCACGTCGTATTGAGCCTTGTATTCCTTAAATTCATCAGCGACAAGTTTGAAACGCGTCGCCAAAAGATGATCGACGATGGGCAAGAAGCCTTTGTTGAAATGAAAGAGTTTTACCAACAAGACAACATCTTCTACCTCGAAGAAGCTTCTCGTTGGTCATACGTGAAAAAGCACGCTAAACAAGACAACATTGCCGTCATCATTGATACCGCTTTGTCTAATATTGAAAAAGCCAACCCAAGCTTGAAAGGCGCACTACCAGATAACTACTTCTCTCGCCAAGACCTTGAAGTGAAAAAGCTTGCGTCACTGATCGATACTATCGAGAACATCGACACACTTGCTAATGAGTGTGATATGAGCGAAGAAGACCTAGTAGGTCGAGTCTATGAATACTTCCTTGGTAAGTTTGCGGCAACTGAAGGTAAAGGCGGTGGTGAGTTCTACACGCCAAAGTCTGTCGTAACTCTACTTACAGAAATGCTAGAGCCGTTCCAAGGCAAAATTTATGACCCTGCTTGTGGTTCGGGCGGTATGTTCGTTCAGTCTTTAAAGTTTGTAAAACAGCATGAAGGTCGCACCAAAGACATCGCAATTTATGGCCAAGAGCTGACGTCGACCACCTACAAGCTAGCGAAAATGAACTTAGCCATTCGCGGTTTATCAGGCAATTTGGGTGAGCGCCCAGCCGATACCTTCTTTGCTGACCAGCATAAAGACCTTAAAGCCGATTACATTATGGCGAACCCGCCGTTTAACATTAGCCAATGGCGTGACGAGAACGAGCTAACTAAAGATCCTCGCTTTTCTGGCTACCGCACTCCGCCAACAGGCAATGCCAACTACGGTTGGATTTTGCACATGCTCTCTAAGTTAAGCGAAACAGGCACGGCAGGTTTTGTCTTGGCGAACGGCTCAATGAGCTCAAACACTTCTGGTGAAGGGGAGATCCGCCAACAGCTTATCGAGAACGATGTAGTGGAATGTATGATCGCCTTACCGGGTCAACTGTTCTACTCAACCCAAATCCCAGTCTGTATCTGGTTTATCACCAAGAACAAGCAAGCCAATAGCGCGAAAGGCTATCGCCAGCGTGAAAAAGAGACCTTGTTTATTGATGCTCGTGAAATGGGCACCATGACCAGCCGCGTACACAAAGAGCTAACCGTAGATGATATCGCGTTAATTGCAGATACCTACCACGCATGGCGCAGTGATGACGCCGAGCTAAAAGCACGAGTAGAACGTGGCGATAGTAAGCTTGAGAAATATGAAGACGTGGCAGGTTTCTGTAAACAAGCAAGTTTTGATGAGATCAAAGCCAATGATTTTGTTCTGACTCCGGGGCGCTACGTAGGCGCTGCTGAAGTAGAAGATGATGGCATTCCATTTGAAACCAAGATGCGTGAGCTATCCCAAACCCTATATAGCCAAATGAACCAAGCCGAAGCGCTAGATAAAGCGATTCGCAGCAACTTGGAGGCGTTGGGTTATGGGGAATGAGGGTTTTGAAGGTATTTCAGTTAATACGAATTTAGTAAAACTAAAAGACATTACTGAAAAAATTGGCTCTGGCTCTACGCCTAGAGGTGGAGAGTCTGCATATCTTGATCAGAGAGAAAGTTTTGCATTTGTTCGAAGTCAGAATGTATATGATTTTCAATTCAATGAAGATGGCATTAGATACATAACAGATGTGGATGCTAAAAAGTTGAAAGGAGTTCATTTACAGCCAGATGACATCTTGCTGAATATTACAGGTGACGGACTAACGTTTGCCCGCTGCTGCTTAGTTTCTGAGGATATATTACCTGCGGCGGTAAATCAGCATGTATGTATAATTCGTGTAGATAAGAAAAAATGTTTACCGAACTATTTATTGGCATTTCTTTGTTTACCTCAGACAAAGAAATATATCGAAAGTTTCAATGCAGGAGGCAGCAGAAGAGCTATTACTAAGGGACATATTGAGTCATTTGAAGTTCCATTACTCCCAATGGTTATTCAGGAAACTATTTCTCGAAATATGCAGGGTATTCTCGAAAAACACAACCTCAACAACCAAATCAACCAAACCCTAGAACAAATGGCTCAAACGTTATTTAAATCTTGGTTTGTCGATTTTGACCCTGTGATTGATAACGCTCTTGATGCTGGGAATCCTATTCCTGAAGTATTTGAAACCCGTGTTGAGCGCCGCAAAGTAGTACGCGAAAGTGCCGACTTTAAACCGCTGTCTGATAATGTTCGTCAGCTTTTTCCAAGTGAATTTGAAGAGAGTGAGTTGGGTTGGGTGCCTAAGGGGTGGAGCGTAACAAGCGTTAGTGAAATATCTGACATTCTTAATGGGTTTGCTTTTAAAAGTAAAGACTATGTGACGTCTGGAAATTTTGTTTTGAGAACTAAGAATTTTTCTGAAAACCAAGTTAAAAAGGCACATGATGACGTGTTCCTACCGGATAAGTTTTTAGATAGTCATAGTAAATATCTTTGTAAGCCCCTTGATTATCATTTGGTCATGGTTGGAGCTAGTGTTGGGAAATGTGCTTTGATTTTCGAGCATCATTTGCCAGCGTTGCGTAATCAAAACATGTGGTGTTTTCGGGCAAAGGATAAGAGCATTGCCTCCCAGAGTTTTATTAAGTACATGCTCGACAATTTGGTGTTAAAAAATCAAGGGTTAGCATCAGGAAGCGCCCGTGAGTTTTTCAGGAAAGGTGACTTCGGAAATCAGCAGGTTGTAATTGGATCTTCTGATATTCAAAGGCAGTTTGAGATGAATGTACTACCAACCATAGAAAAAATGTCATTGATTGCTTCTGAGGTTGATGTGTTAACAAAACTCCGTGACACACTACTTCCTAAATTGATCTCAGGCGAATTACGCCTAGATTCACCTGAAGTTGAGCAAACCAAAGCGCTGGTGGAATAACCCGTTTCGTCATTCCGGAAAGTGAGGAACGAACTTATCCGGAATCTCGCTCTTTATAAGGTAATTCGCACGAAAAGCGAGATCTCAGACACCTCGTCCCTCGGTTCTGAGATGGCAGGATCACAATACACAACGTCAAACAGTAGTAGGACCAACTTTTTAGGATACAGGATGAGCTTAAAATTTACAGAAGCCAAACTCGAACAAGCCATCATTGAGTTATTGGGCGAGCAAGGTTATCCGCATGTGGTGGGTGAGCAAGTCGCGCGTGAAGACAACGAGCAAGTGCTGCTTCTCGATGACTTACGCACTTACCTTACCAAGCAATACCAAGCGGACGACATTACTGAAGGTGAGATTGACCAAATCGTCCACCAGCTTAATCGCCTACCTGCTAGTGACTTATACGAAAGCAACAAAACGTTTTGTGATTGGCTTGCTAATGGCTTTTTACTTAAGCGTGAAGACCGATCCAAGAAAGACCTCTACGTTGAGCTGATAGACACCAAACACTTGGCACAAGCACTGCGATTAATGTTTGTGCCTCTTCTGGAAGACAAAACACCATCTGCTGAGCCAAAAGTCGCAGAAGATCGGCTTAGTTACTTCGAACCTGTAGACAAAAATATCTATAAAGTCGTAAATCAATTGAAGATTGAAAATGGTGATGAAGAACGTATCCCTGATGGCATTCTTTACATTAACGGTTTACCGCTAGTCCTATTTGAATTCAAAAGCGCTGTACGTGAAGAGCAAGCGACCATCTATGACGCGTGGGAACAAATCCACATCCGCTATAAGCGCGCTATTCCTAAATTGTTTGTGTTTAACGCCCTGACTATTATTAGCGATGGCGTGAATAACAAAATGGGTAACGCCTTTGCCCCTTATGATTTCTATTACGCTTGGCGCAAGGTGACAGGTAACGAGTCCACTGAAAAACAAGGCATCAATTCTCTCTATACCATGATAGCGGGCCTGTTTGATAAAGTTCGCCTGTTGGATGTGGTGAAGAACTTTATCTTCTTCCCTGATACCTCGAAGAAAGAAGTGAAAGTGTGTTGTCGTTACCCTCAGTACTACGCAGCTCGTAAGCTTTATTACAACATCGACAAAGAGCGTAAGCCATGGGGTAGCGGTAAGGGCGGTACTTATTTTGGAGCAACAGGTTGTGGTAAGAGCTACACCATGCAGTTTTTGTCTCGCTTGTTAATGAAGAGCGTTGATTTTGAAAGCCCAACCCTTGTTCTTATTACTGACCGTACCGACCTAGATGATCAGCTCTCCGAACAGTTCTGTAATGCCAGTGATTATATCGGTGACGAGATGGTGGTTTCTGTCACTAGCCGACAAGACCTCCGTGACAAACTACAAGGAATAAAAAGTGGTGGTGTGTTCCTCACGACTATCCACAAGTTCACTGAAGACATTGAAGTGCTTTCTAACCGTACCAACATCATTTGTATCTCGGATGAGGCGCACCGATCTCAAGTCAATCTCGATAAAAAGCTCACACTGCAATACAAAGACGGCGTCGCTGTCGATGTAAAAGAGAGCTACGGCTTTGCTAAGTATCTTCATGATTCATTACCTAGTGCAACGTATGTTGGCTTTACTGGCACGCCTATTGATGCCACGTTAGATGTATTCGGTAACCCTGTAGACAGCTACACGATGGCTGAGTCTGTAAATGATGAAATCACGGTACGAATTGTGTACGAGGGGCGTGCCGCAAAAGTGATTCTCGATAACAGCAAGCTCGAAGAGGTCGAGAAATACTATGAGGAATGTGCAGAGGCAGGCGCCAGTGAGCATCAAATTGAAGAGAGCAAAAAAGCTTCTGCTAATATGAATGCCATCTTAGGTGATGAAGACCGATTAGAAGCGTTAGCCAAAGATTTTGTTGTCCATTACGAAGAGCGTGTCGCAGAGGGTTCGACAGTGAAAGGCAAGGCAATGTTTGTGTGTGCAAGCCGTGAAATTGCTTACGACTTTTACAAACAAGTGAAGCAACTTCGCCCTGAATGGTTTGAAATTAAAAAGTGCCTAGAAGGTGAAACCTTAACTGAGCAAGAAGCCAAAGAGATCTTGCCTTTGGCCATGGTACAAATGGTGATGACTCGTGGCAGTAACGATGAAGACGAGCTTTACAAGTTGCTTGGAACCAAAGATTACCGCAAGTCGCTAGATGCTCAGTTTAAAGCTCCGAAATCTAACTTTAAGATCGCAATGGTCGTGGATATGTGGCTAACGGGTTTTGATGTACCAGAGCTCGACACCATCTACATCGATAAGCCGCTGCAAAAGCACAACCTGATTCAAACTATCTCACGTGTAAACCGTAAGTTTGAAGGCAAAGACAAAGGTTTGGTCGTTGACTATATCGGTATTAAGTCTCGGATGAACCAAGCACTTGCGATGTACTCAAAGGCCGATGAAAGCAACTTTGAGGATGTGCAACTCTCGGTAGTGGAGGTTAAGAATCATCTCGACCTGCTGGGTAAGATGTTCCATAACTTTGACCGTTCCGGGTACTTTAGTGGTGAACCTAAATTGCAGCTTGAGTGCTTAAATCTTGCCGCCGAGTTTGTCTTGGTGAACAAGAAGAACGAACACCGCTTCATGGGCTTAGTGAAGCGTTTAAAAGCGGCTTATGACGTATGTTGCGGTAGTGAGTCGCTTTCTAAGCAAGAACGTGACTTGATTCATTTCTACATTGCTGTTCGGTCAATCATTTACAAGCTGACCAAAGGTGATGCGCCAGACACAGCGCAAATGAACAAGCATGTTCGCGAATTAGTGGCAGAAGCGCTGCGTGCTGAAGGCGTAGAAGAAATTTTCACTATCGGTGAAGAGCAAGCAGAATCCATCGATATCTTCGATGACGACTACATGGATAGAGTGCTAAAGCTTAAACTGCCTCATACCAAAATCCAGTTGCTGCAAAAGCTGCTAGGCAAAGCCATTAGTGACTTTAAAAAGGTAAACCAGCTCAAAGGTGTCGACTTCTCTAAGCGCTTACAATCGCTGGTGGACCAATACAACGAGCGCCGAGAAGGTAATGAGCTACGAGGTGAGGAGTTCGAGCCATTCGTGGATGAGATGTTTGACGGCATCATCAAAGAGATGACCTCTCTAATGAGCGAGATGGTAACTGAGCTCACCTCGTTCGAAGACCTTGGTATCGATATGGAAGAGAAAGCTTTCCTCGATATCTTGGAGCACATGCGCACCAAGTATGAATTTGAGTACGAAGACGACAAGATGCTAGAGCTCGCCAAAGAGATGAAAGTGATTGTC
The DNA here is from genome assembly GCF_040869035.1 of Vibrio sp. NTOU-M3. Lineage (NCBI taxonomy): Bacteria > Pseudomonadati > Pseudomonadota > Gammaproteobacteria > Vibrionales > Vibrionaceae > Vibrio > Vibrio sp. NTOU-M3. Next base: position 2,118,756 of record NZ_CP162100.1, on the reverse strand, counting down.
GATGACGTTGCACAATACCCAGATTGGGCAGGGCGGGATGATATTAAAGCCAAGCTTAAGGTAGACCTGATTTTGCTACTGCATAAATACGGCTTCCCGCCAATCGCAAATGATGATGTTTACAAAGGCGTGCTAGAGCAGGCTTCAAACTATAAGAAAAATCAATAGCGCGTAACGCGTTCAACAATACAGGTTGAGTATGTCCGAAGAGAAGCAGTTGGCACTGAAAGTATTAGATTATTGGCACAAAATAGAGTTTTTTAATTCTGCTGACTTAGGCGATATTGAGCAAGTTGGAAATGGCGCAATCCATTACGATTTTGAAGAAATAGCGACTAATCCAGAATGCCTGCCTTGGATTAATCGTAATCAAATTTGCCGTGCCGGGAAGAAATATACCCCAAATAAGCATTACGCATACAAAGTTTACATTGGCTTATTTCATCGCTCTGAGATTTTCGAGGCTGGGCGACGTTATTTCCCCAAGTTTGAACAGCAGTACCCAGACTTTGACGAGCGGAGGCAAGATTCAGGGTTTACGTGCTCAATTATTCTGCATGTTAATGTGACCGGTGAGATAGTGTTAGATAAGACAGAAATTTCTACCGCTCCTTGGGCAATAAGTAAGCTTCAGAAGAACTCTTTGGCTGCGATTAAACTGAGCGATTTTGATAAGGATTGCGATAAGTTAAACAAGCGCTTTGGCGAGATTTGCACCGTCGCGTCAAATTTAAAAGAAGAATGCCAATATCCTTCCGTTTTGACAACGTATGAATTAATTGAGTTTCTGAAAGCTTTGGATGAATTGATTCAGTTTCAGCCGGTTTCTGAGCGATACATTCCTTCTGTGATGATTGAACTCGATGAACGGAAGTTTAGAAAAGGGCAACCAACGCCAACATTGCCTGATTTTTCTTTTACTGCATTACCAGACTTTTCTGCGCTTGGGCAGCGGTTGGATGATTTAGCTAAGAGAAAGAAAAAGACGGAAGAAAAACCAGAAAATGAAGAAGCTACGCTTACTCACTCTATTTCTATTTTGAACAGCTTTTATATTCGCGATCTGGAATTAGCGATTAAACATGTACAGGATGGTAAGTTAGCTCCTAACTCTGCCCTTGCTCAGTATATCGGGAAAAATGAAGATAAATATGATGACTTATTGAGTGCGAAAGGGCAGACGTTACTGAGAAAGCATTTGATGCTTGATATGACGCCCGCAGGCCGCTGGCCAGGAGAAGACTCTCACTACATGAGCCTAATGCAGCAGTTTGCGATCAATACGCTATATCGAGATTTGGAAACTCAAGGCATATATTCCGTCAATGGCCCTCCAGGGACGGGCAAAACTACGATGCTGCGAGATATCATGGCTAACAATTTAGTCGATAGAGCGAGAGTGCTTGCTTGTCTTTCAAATATCAGCCAGTCGATTACTGGTTACATTAAAACGAAGATTGATGATAAAGCGGTTTCGGTTCCTAAACTGAATCAAGCTCTTTGTGGATTTGAGATGGTCGTTGTTTCAAGTAATAACACGGCAGTCGAAAATATTACTAAAGAGTTACCACAAACAAAGTCTTTGGGGAGCCAATATCAGGCAACCGAGTATTTTAAACCTGCGGCTCAAAAGCTTGCGGCTGAACATAAGTTTGATGTTCCAGCACATCATAGGCCAATTTTATATCCGCTATCTGAAGATAACGATTGCTGGGGGTTAATGGCAGCTGCAATTGGCAACCAAAGTAATCGAAACAAGGTGGATAAACATTTATTTTTTACAGCAACTAAAGATATGGATGTCGAATCTGGCGCTGAAAATTATCAGAAACTGCTCGATACCATCAAGCTTTTAAAGAAAAGAACTTCTGCCATTCAGGCTGACTTTCCAAGTGCGCAAGCATCGTTTAAGCAGGCAGAAAAAGCATTGAAAGATTGCATGGCTGAGCTTGAGTTATTGAGGTCATTAAAGAATAGAAAAAAGCAATTGGTCATTTATCAACACAAATTAGAGTCTCTCGAACTCCGCTGCTTAAGATTAAAGAGCTTTGTTACTAAGCTAAAAAGCAAGCAACTGTCTATTTTGTTCTTTTTGTTACCATCCTTTTGGAAAGGGCGTGTATTACTGAACAAAATGGCATTACGGCTCGATACTTGTAACGATAAGTATTTTCTATATAAGAGGAAAGTGGAGCAATTTAGTCGGGATCTAGACAGGGATATTCAGGCTTGCTCTGTTTTATTCGAGCGGTATAAAGATGTTTGTTTTGATGATGGAGAGGCAGATCTTGAAAAGGATGAACTACAGCGTAGGGCATTTGAACACTGTGAAGAGCTGAATATTAAAAGAGCAAACCTCACAGTAAAGGCGTTGGAGCTTCATGAGGCTTGGCTGATTGCAGCAAATGAAAAATATAAGCTCGGTAGCAATGTGCTTTACTATATGTCTAAAGCTTTAAGCAATTCTATTTCAGAGCGTGAAGCCGCGAAGATTTTTTGGCAGTGGTTGTTCATGTTCATACCTGTGGTTTCCTCTACATTTGCTTCTGTAGCAAGACAGTTTTCTTCGTTTGATAGTAATGAAATTGGCTGGTTGTTTATTGATGAGGCTGGTCAAGCATCACCTCAGCAAGCTGTGGGTGCTTTGTTTAGAGCGAAGCGTGCTGTTGTGGTTGGTGATCCACTACAAATTGAGCCTGTTTTTACCATTCCGCCTGAATTTGTTGAAGGGTTTGCTCAAGAGCAATTTGAAGGTGATGCATGGATGACATGGTCTCCTACGGTCACCTCGGTTCAAAAATTGGCCGACAGAGTAAACCCTTATGGTACTTATGAAATCGCCGACAACGAATGGTTAGGAAGCCCTTTACGCGTACATCGCCGCTGTGATGAGCCAATGTTTAGCATTTCTAATAAAATTGCATACAACAATAAAATGTTTCACGGGAATGAAAAGCCTGATGGAAAGCCACATGTGACATGGGGGCCAAGTCAATGGGTGGATATTACTGGAGAGGTGGATGGTAAACATTATGTTCCTGAGCAAGGGGTATATGTTGCCAATATGATTTATTCTCACTATCTACGTAGCAATGAGCTCCCTGACATTTATGTTATTTCCCCCTTTAGGAAAGTTAAAGATGGGGTGAAGAGAGATATTGAACGAGTTCTAGTTGAGCATGGTGTCGCTAAAGCTGTAGTGAAATCTTGGCTTTCTGGGCGTGTGGGAACGGTTCATACGTTTCAGGGAAAAGAAGAAAAAAGCGTCATTTTTGTTTTAGGTGTATCAGAAGCGACAAAAGGTTCTGCGACTTGGGCATCGAGTAAACCAAATATACTGAATGTGGCAATCACTCGTGCAAAGAAACAAGTTTATATAGTTGGTTCTAAGAAAGTTTGGGCGGGGTTGAGTTATTTTTGTGATGCGAATGGACTGTTAGAGATCAAGAGCAAAGCGTTGGTCAAAACTGAGGACATGTATACATGAAAACTAGAGCTAAAACAATTTCAGAGCGCTTAGCCAATGAGACATTCCAACTATCCACCGTCTTTATAACGTTGAGCGCTTACTATTTTCATTTCTAATATTCATTGACGCAAACGGTTGCTGTGTCTATGTTGTGCGCGTTTTGATTGTTTTGTAAGTAAGTAAGTGATGATGTTATTTCGTAGATTATTTGTTTTATTTGCGGCAATTTGCTCTTTTGCCGTGGCTGCCAAACCGCAACCGATTTTGATTCAGGGCGCAATGGATATTGAAACCAGTACGTTGGTTTCGGTATTGAAAAAATCCAGCAAGACCATGGTGGGCTCTTGGACCTTTTGGGAAGGGGAGATTGAAGGTTATCCGGTCGTGATTGCGCGTACTGAGGTTGGTATTGCCAATGCGGCTGCATCAACCGCGTTAGCGATTGAACGCTTTAAGCCAAAGTACATTATTAACCAAGGCACGTCAGGTGGGCATGATCCGGCGCTGAAACGAGGTGATATTGTGGTGGGTGAAGCCAGTTTTAATATGGGAGCATACCAATCGGAGTTCACACCGAAAGAGGGTGGGATTCACCCAACCAAATGGGCAAATTTTGATGTGACGATGCGCCTTCGAGATCACGGTGAGCTAGTGGAACATAAGCAGTTTAAAGCGGATGATAAGCTGGTTGAGTTAGCTTTGTCTCAGGCGAAGGAATATCACCACGGTAAAGTTGTAAAAGGTGTGATTGGTACTGCCGATGAGTGGAACCGCGAAGTTGATAGAATTAACTGGCTCCACAAAACCTATGGGACATCGGTTGAAGAGATGGAAACATCCTCAGCTGCGTTGGTGGCGAAGGCGCATGAAATCCCATTTGTTGGTATTCGTATTCTGTCCAATACGGATTTACACAAACAAGATTTTGATCCGCAAACCGCGATAGATTGCCAAGTGTATGTACTGAATGTGGTCAAGGCATTAGCCGCGTTGGAAAAGCAATAATGAAAAAAGGCGCTCTTGAGAGCGCCTTTTTATCCGCGTTTGGCTTGTTTTAATAAGCTCACCCGAATGCCGTGATGTACAACCCACATTACCATAGCTGTAAGCGTGACGGCGACAAAGATAGAGCTGAAGCGGTATAGAATAGAGAAGAACGCGTCTTTTTGCTCGGGCACCAACGAGGTGGTTAAAGGAACCGCCAGCGCCGACATTGCCGAGAAGGCAATCGCCGCTTTTATTTGGCCTTTTGTTAGCCAGAGGCAGAAAGGGCCTGCGGCAATGGTAAAGGCAAGCCAAAATAGAATCCCCTCACTAAACCAACGGCCAAGCAGCAGTTGGATCAACATGCCCGCAAGGCAGCCGAGAAACGTACCAATAATGCGGATTTTTGCCATTGCCATGGAACCCGCTAATGTCATGGGTGTAAGTACAATCAAGATTGAAGCCTGCGCAGACAGTGAGTCATACAAGTCTGCTACCTGAAAAAGCAGAAATGCAGCCATCGCAACCACCCAACCCATGGCAACTTGGCTAATGTAGTCGATATCACTTTTAACCGGAGTGCTGGGTTGTTCTTCTACATTCGTTTTTGAAGGCGGTTCAGGGAAGACCCAGTAAGCGAGTGCACAAACACCCACATTCGCCAATACAATTACCCAAAGGTTGACGTTGAACTCTTCAATATCGATAAAATTGTAGCTGGCAAAGTTCAGTACAATCGAACCAACGAGCAGACCCATGTAACCAAATAGATAACTTTGCGGGCGCATCATCGCAATGCATTTCAATAGCATCATAATGCCAACAGCAACCGTCATTAGGGTTGGATGAAACTGCAAATACTCCACGATAAAGGTGGCTTGAAGCGTAGTCCAAATCGCAGAGACCACCACCATTATTAGCATTGGCAGATGAAAGTGATCCGCTCGGCTTAAGATGAACAGCGGCATCATGACAGCAAAGAAGCCGTAAGACCAACCGAAGATCATACTCAGTGCCAACCCAAGCGAGCAGCCGAACCAGATTCGCATTGTTCTCATGGTCACACCTTAGTAAATGTAGTGGAACCAGCTTGCCACATGGATTTGTAGCTTAGCCAGCCACTGCCACAATGCACTGTTGTCTGGGTAAAGCACCACGGTGGCGCGGGAACCAACAAACAAAGCAGGTGGCATGGCTTCTTCTGCGGCAAGGTTCACTCGTGTGCGCTGGGCATCACGTACCCAACGGTTGTTTACTTCCACTTTGGTTAATGCACCGTTTGGTGTTTGTTGTGCCGCCGCCACACCGTAATCTCGGCTTGAAAGTGTAAATGGGTAAACGTTACCAGGCATGGCATCGAAGGCCACTAACGCATGATAATCTTGGTTTACGTTCGCAACGGACTTTTCTCGAAAGTCTGCGGCGACCCAAAGTGAGCCCGTTGGCACGAAAGTGACTAAAGGCATGTTACTGTTTGCCATAGTTCCCACGTCCACTTGCAAGTTAGTCACCACTCCATCTTTAGGGGCCAACACTTGAGTGTTGTTCAAGTCTAATTGCGCTTTCTCTAAGGTGTTTTTTGCCACCTGAACGGGCGTACTTTGGCCTTTGCCATTACCAAGTTGTGCTTCAATAACGTTTAAGTTTTGTTTTTCTGCTTTGAGTGCTGCGCGGGTCACTTGATATTGAGCAAGGGCGTTATCTAACGCTGACTTTGACGTTAGGTTTTGCTTTGAAAGCTTTTGTTGGCGCTGGTATTCCCGGTGGGCGTTGTTGTAGGTTGCTGATGCACGGGTAATGTTAGCTAAAGCGGCTTCTCTTTGCGCGTATAGCGTCTGTTCTTTCTCGTATGCTGAATCCAGCGAGAGCTCGGCTTGTTTCAGCGCAAGGCGGTATTTACGATCGTCAATTTTGAATAAGACTTCGCCAGCGCTAACGTGTTGGTTATTGCGTACCGCGACATCAGTCACTTTGCCAGAGACTTCGGGGGCAATTTGCACCACATAGCCTTGAACTCGGCTTTCTGTAGTGAGTGGTGCTTGGCGGTCAGCAATTACAATGTAAGCAAATAGTATTACAAATAGGACAATTAATGTGCGCATCCATAAGCGAAATTTGTGGTCGGCTGTCGGCATAATGTTGAGCTAATTCTTATTGAACAAGGCGAGGATTATAGAGAATGTGTTTGTGTTCGAGTAGAATGCAAGAATGAACATTTGTGAGCTATTTATAGGACAATGAACGCAAGCTACGACGATCTGTATCTCTTCACTCAAACCGTTCTTCATGGCGGGATCAGTGCTGCCGCAACGGCGAACAATATGCAACGTTCTAAAGTGAGCCGCCGCTTACAAGAACTAGAGCAGGCGATAGGGTGCCAGCTGTTGATCCGAACCACCAGAACCATTGAGCTGACGGAAAATGGAAAACGTCTGTTTGAGCTGGTAAATCAACCGATAGAGCATATTCAGCAAGGCTTGACTATTGTTGAAGAGTATCAAAAAGAGTTGGCAGGAACGGTTAGGCTTGCGATTCCTTCGGCGTTGATGACCTCAAGTGCCTTTAATAGCATCATCTCCGATTATACGGCGCGCTTTCCTGATATTTGTGTTGAAATTGAAAACCATCAAGAGAGCGTAGATCTCAAGCGTCAAGCCTTTGATTTACAGCTACTGCCTAGCGCCGTAAAGGTCACAGACGATAGTTATGTTCAGTTTAGTTTGTTGCATTATCGCAGTCACTTTGTCGCATCCAAGGCTTATCTTCAATCTCACCCCGAGATCACCCAACTTGAAGATTTGGCGCATCATCGGCTGCTGACTAATCGCTATAATGCAGAGCTTATCGCAGATGACATTAAAATCTTGTTAAAGTCTGATGATCTGAATCTGCTGCGCTCTATGGCAATTTCTGGCGGTGGTATTGCATTGCTGCCACAAGTGCATTCCAAACCCGCTTTGGAGTCGGGTGATTTGGTGGAGGTGCTACCTCACATACAACATCCACAGCAACATCTAACCTTGATTTATCCATCGGCAGCGTTTTTGCCACAAAAGGTGCGGGTGTTGATTGACCTCTTCCGAGAGAAGTTCCGATAATTTCACAAAACGTACAATATGACGGGTGTATGCTACTTTCCTCTTTTCGTGTCACCCACAACTAAGGTTGATTCAATGAAACTTACACATCCCTCCTTACTTAAACAGCAGTGTTATGTCGATGGCTTGTGGATTGACAGTGATAACTTAGCGAAAACAGAAGTCCGTAATCCTTTTGATGGCAAGTTATTGGGCCACGTACCGAATTTGACTTGCGCGCAGGTTGAACAGGCCATTGTTGGAGCAGAAAAAGCGTTTGGGCTGTGGAAGCAGACTCTGGCTGCAGAAAAATCGCGCGTGTTGCAACGCTGGTATCAGTTGATCATGGAAAACGCAGATGATCTGGCCATGATCTTAACTTGCGAGCAAGGTAAACCACTGAAAGAAGCACTGGGTGAAATTCACTATGCCGCGAGTTTTGTTCAGTGGTATGCCGAGGAATCGAAGCGAGTGTATGGCGAAATCATTCCTTCTCATGTCGATGGTGCTAAAGTGATGGTCAACAAAGAGCCTGTCGGTGTGGTCGCTGCCATTACGCCATGGAATTTTCCAGCAGCGATGATCACCCGCAAATGCGCGCCGGCTTTTGCCGCAGGGTGCGCGGTGGTCTTAAAGCCAGCGCCGGATACGCCCTTTACGGCATTAGCGCTAGCAGAATTAGCGCATCAAGCAGGACTACCTGCCGGGTTATTGCAAGTGGTAACGGGCGATGCACCACGGATCGGCGAACGGCTTGCTCGTGATAAGCGCATTCGAAAACTCTCCTTTACGGGTTCGACTCGGGTGGGGAAACTGTTGATGGCGCAATGTGCCGACAACATCAAAAAGCTGTCGTTAGAACTTGGCGGTAATGCACCATTTATTGTGTTTGACGATGCAGATCTGACGGCTGCGGTTGATGGTTTACTTGTGGCGAAATTTCGCAATGCGGGTCAAACCTGTGTTTGTGCCAACCGCATTTATGTCCACGATGCGGTTTATGACAAGTTCACCAACTTACTGGTTGATAAGCTGCGAAAAATGAAGATAGGAAATGGGCTTGAACAGAGCGACTTAGGGCCATTAATCAACCAAGCTGCTGTGAATAAGGTGCAGAGCCATGTTGAAGATGCGTTGCAAAAAGGAGCACAGTTGAGCTCTGGGAAAGCGCACTTTTCGGAAGGGTTACTTGTTGCGCCTATTGTGTTGACGGAAGTGAGTGATGAGATGCTTTGCACCACTGAAGAAACCTTTGGGCCGTTAGCACCGCTCTACCGTTTTCATGATGAAGAGGAAGTGATAGAGCGGGCTAATCAGACAGAAGTGGGTTTAGCGAGTTATGTTTATACGCAAGACCTAGCTCGGGCATTTAGGGTTAGTGAAGCGTTGGAATCTGGCATGGTTGGTGTCAACCAAGGGCTGATTTCAACCGCAAGTGCCCCATTTGGTGGTGTTAAAGAAAGCGGGTTAGGGCGTGAAGGTGGCAGAGCAGGAATCGAAGAATATCTAGAGCAAAAATATGTGTTAATGGGCGGGCTAAAGTAACGCGAATTTCAGAACATTATCTATACTTTTAGCATTTGCATAAGTTAGGAATAGATAATGGGATTGAAAGCCATTGGTTTGATTGTGTTCTTGTTTATATGCAGCAATGCCTTTGCGAAAGAAAGTGCCATTAAAGTATGTGGGGAGCCTTGGGCTCCCTATTTTTATAGCTTGTCGAGTGATGAAAAACTGGAAGATAAAACGCCTCAAGGTGTTAATGTTGACCTGTTTAAAGCGATTTCTGAAATCATCGATATTGAGTTTGAACCTCAGCTAATCCCTTGGTCTCGATGCCTTAAAAATACCGAAAATTATAAGTCGATTGGGAAGCATGAGGTGGCATCGGATGCCACATTTAACGACAGTCGCGCTGAGCATTACTATTTTGTGGGGCCACTTTATTCCGCGCCATCGAGCCTCTTTTTCTCGTACTCCGAATATCCAAATGGTGTCGTAAACCCGGTGACACAAAAGCTAGTCACATCCATGGACGAGCTGAAGCATTTCAAGATTTGCGGTATGCAAGGCTGGAATTATGAAATATATACCTCAGCGTATGGCATTCCTCAGGAAAACATTATCTATTCCACCCATAATAATATCGACAGTTTACTTCAGCTGTTAGCACATGGCCGATGCAATGTATTTGAAACCCAAGCATCTTTAATAGCTGGTGGGCTGGCGACGGGGAAGGTGACTCATTTTGAAGAGGTGGGTTGCCAGAAATTAGATATGGCACCCGTCAATTTTTACTTAATGGTTTCAAAGCAGTCGCCAAGGGCGGAGAAATTGGTCACATTAATCAATCAGGCGATTATTTCTCTTAAGCAATCAGGACGTCACCAAGAGATTGTTGAAGCGCATATCTCAAGTGTATTAGGCGGGAAGGAGCAGTCGTTGATCGCGTGTATGTAACGCGTAAAGTGCGCTAGTGTGTGATTTTAGCTGAGGACTCTTTTAACGGCTCCCACTTTAATGCGCCGTTGGTTTCGTATTTGTTGGCTTCAGTGCAAATTAAATAGTGCTCACCCACTTGTAAAACGGCGCCGAGTGAGTACGCCTGATCTTGATAGTAACAAACACGCTTGGCAAGCTCACTTCCATCGACGGCAACGATAGGTTTCGATGGTGTCGAAATCACTTTGGCGCTTGTGATACCAGAGAACATCAAAAGCAGCAGTAACCCATATTTCATATTACTTCCTTCTCGTCGCTGCATGCGCCTGCTAGGCCATATTGCCGCTCATATCTTGGTAACATGCTCTCGTTGCCAAGCAATCCTCCCTGATGAATATAGATCAGGGTTTTATCACTGTTTTGCTGATGCCATTGACTTAAACATTGCCACATCATCGGGTCGTACAAGAGTTCAAACTCGATATTGGTCTGTTCAAGCAACGACTGCCAGATCAGATAATCTTCATAATAAAGTTTACCGAAATGATGCTTTTTCTCCAGTTCAAGGATCATTGGGTGAGACGTTTCTCCCAGCTCTTCAAATTGTTGAACTAAATAATCTTTGCCACCGACACAAGGGCACGTGATCACATCGATGCCGTGGGGTGCAAGGTGCTTGTGTAAATACAGTGCCGTAGTTCCAGTGCCTGAAGGCAGAGCAACCACAAATTCCTTACTGCCCTCAAAGCGTGTCCAAGATAGGAGCTCCATCGCCAACTGTTTTACCCCATACTCGGCCAGTTGACATCGTCCCCCTTCCGGAACCACAAGGTATTGCTCTTCAACGTAGTTTGCTTTGATAAAGTCAGAGGGGTGGAGATGCGCAGTTTCGATGCTATCTTTCATTGCTACAATATTGGCGCCCAGTTCCAAAGCTCCACGATAGTTACCTCGCGGGTTATCTTTTAGCCATGAAGGAATATGGTCAACACAGAAATCAAGTTGCCAGCCTTTAATAGAAGCTAACGCGGCAAGGGAATAGAGAGAATTAGCTTGTGGGCTACCATAGCCAACCAATGTGGTGACTTGAGGAGAGTCCATTTCTAACAGCTGCATGAACTTACGTGCTTTGTTCCCAGTAAAGTGACTATGTAACTGATCATCACGCTTAAGGTAAAAGTCGATACCATTAAAGTGGTGTTGGGTTATTGGGCTATCGCTCAGTTTCATACTTGATGCTAGTTAGAGATTTAAGGGGCGCTATCTTACCTAAAATAGCGTCCGTTGGGCAGCTTAGAAACGGATGGTAGCGATGCAACCTCGCTGTGGGTGCTCATTAAGCGTGAACTGCCAGCCATATCGAAGACATAGATCTTCAACAATCATCAGTCCAAGTCCATGGCCTTGCGGGTCGGCCTGAGTTACCAAACCGTGCCCATCATCGATCACCGTGAGTTCTTGGGCATTGATGTGCAAATCCACAATACCGTTCTGGGCGGCAGCAACAGCATTTCGTAATAAGTTGCCAATCACCATACTGAGAACCGCTGGAGTTGCGAATAATTTTGGCGCTTGTTCAAAATGCATCACTATTTGAATCCCTTTGTCTTGTGCTTGTGGTGCATTGCTGTCTACGATTGCCTGTATCTCAGAGAGAGAGACGCTTCTCAAAGGTTGCTCACTGACATTTCGCTCATAACGCACGATGGCAAGCAGCGCATCGACCATGGCGATCATATTATCGGTGGAGTCGTTAATCCGTTTAACTTGTCGCGTTTGAAACTCACTGATGTCATCACGCGTAATGAGTTTGGTGGCACCTTTAACAACGGTGAGTGGCGTACGAAGTTCGTGGCTCGCATACCGCGCAAATGCCTGCTCTCGTTTGAGGGCTTGGTTGAGATCTTGGCGATATTGATTGAGGCGCTGAGTCAAGAGTTGAAATTCGTGCGCGGCTTGAGGCTGGATAACAAATGGACTGGATGTATCTGCTGTCTGGGTTTCTAGTTGAGCCGCTAACTCGTTAATGGGCTCGATTAAACGCTTAGATAACCGATACAGCAGTGCTCCGAAAATGAACATCAGCAGGACAACGAAGAGGATAACGATACTTGCAGACACCAGCATTTCTTGAACGTGGAACTCCACTTGATCGATTTCTGAGAGTAGGACGATGTCTTTCTTTTGTCCGTTTTCAAAATAATGACCTTTGTAGATCATATGAGATTCAGGGCTCTGGGTGAGTCCTACTTCACCCAAAAATGAATCATGTTTTTGCAGGTATTGATTGTATGGCTCTGGTAGGAGCGATAAATCGTTGTAAGCGTCAGTGAGTGTATCGAGGGAGATTTTACCTTCAGCACCACTAAGGAATGCGTTTACGGCTTCATTGCGATCAATCAGAATTCGTCGTTCGCCGACCCGATCTTCAGACCATTGCAACGCAAGGAAAAAGATCAGGAAAGCGACTAAGCCGACGACGCAGGAAACACCACCAAAAAAGAGCGCCAATCTACCGGTTAGTGTTTGTGTGCTGCTTAAGAAATTTTTCAGCATCACTTCGCCTCCAAACGGTAACCGACTTTTGGGATCGTCAGTAGCATCGGCTTAGCGAATGGTTTATCCAATTGGTTACGAAGTTGGTAGATATGGCTGCGCAAAACATCATTATTGGGTTCGTATTCTTGCCATAATTTGCTGGCTAACTCTTGTCTTGTCACCACCTCGGGGGCCTTGAAGCAAAGCAGTTCAAGAATGGTGTAAGTGGTTGGGTTAAGAGCTAGGCGCTTATCTAGGCGGTAAGCTTGCCGGGTTTTTTGATCGATACTCAACTCGCCAAACGTGAGTTTGCTATGCGCCACTTCACCACGATAGCGTCGGATTAAGGCTCGCATGCGTGCTTCCAAAATATCGAGATCAAAAGGTTTGGTCAGGTAATCATCAGCCCCATGAGCGAAGCCACGCAACATATCCTCACGGTTGTCGAGTGCCGTTAGCATCAATATCGGGGTGTTGTTTCCTGCTTCTCTTAATCGGTTACAAACCGTTAGGCCATCCATTCTTGGTAGCATCAGATCCAGCAATATCAGATCAAACTGATTGTTCATCGCCAACTCAAGCCCGAGTTCACCATTATCGGCGTAGTCGAGTTCTGTTCCCAAACACTCAAAATAGTCAAACAAGACGCCAGCGATTTCGCGGTTATCTTCGATTAATAGAACGTTATTCATTTTGTATTTCCGTACCTTTAACCCGATATATAGCAACAAACTTAGCGTGAAAATTCCGTGAATAACATTGTTTCTACGTGGGTGTTGCTAAAAAGAGATCATTTCGTAATAGAGCGTACCGAGTACGTTCTTAGATAGAGAGAAGTGGCATATGGGGCTAGTAACAACTGTTTCGACAATCAAATACCCTTCAACAACGTTATCTGTGATCGTGCCGTATTTCAACGAAGCGTCGGTATTGCCGATGTTTCATGCGCGGCTGATGAAAGTATTGGCAACGATTCCAGATACAGCGGAAATTATTTACGTGGACGATGGCAGCAGTGATACCAGTTTAGCCGTGGTGGAGAGCTTCCAAGCGACAGAGTGTGTTATTCGCAGCCTATCTTTAAGCCGAAACTTTGGCAAAGAAGCCGCGATGAGTGCGGGGTTAGAGCATAGTTGTGGTGAGGCTGTGGTCGTGATTGATGCTGATCTACAAGATCCGCCAGAGTGCATCCCCGACATGTTGGCCAAATGGCGTGAAGGATACGACGTGGTCAACATGCAGCGGAGTGAAAGACTAGGGGAGAGCCTATTTAAACGCTTTACGGCAGCCTCGTATTACAAGCTTTTGAACGTGTTAGTTAAAAATCACATTCCTGAAAACGTTGGTGACTTTCGTTTACTCAGCCGAGAAGTCGTTGACCACATCAACCAGTTACCAGAGCGTAATCGATACATGAAGGGGATTTTTGCTTGGCCGGGTTTCAAGCAGACACAGCTCCGCTTCCAACGCGATCCGCGCCATTGCGGAGAAACGAAATGGAATTACGTTAAGTTGATCGGGCTGGCGATGGATGGCATCAGCTCGTTCTCAATTCGTCCATTACGTTTGGCTTCTTTTGTCGGGGCTGGCGTTGCGATGTCGGCGTTTGGTTATGGCCTTTATATCCTAAGCAAAACCTTGTTATTTGGCGAGTTGGTTTCGGGTTATCCATCCATGATGATTGTGATGCTAGCCTTAGGCGGCGTCCAGTTGCTCTGTATCGGTTTACTCGGCGAATACATTGGCAGAATTTTTATTGAAACTAAGCAGCGGCCACTGTATTTGCTCCAATCTCTCAAGGAAAAAAGACCTCAACATCAATCTGTTAAAGCGGAGAAGCGAGCATGATGTTGAAGCGAGTTCATCTCTGGAGTGTGTTAGCGACCGTGCTATTGGTTCGGTTGCTAAGTTTGGGCGCCTACCCATTAATGGACACAACGGAGGCGCGTTACGGTGAAATGGCCAGATTGATGGTCGAAACAGGGAATTGGTTAACGCCTCAATTTGATTATGGTGTGCCGTTTTGGGGCAAACCCCCACTGTTTACATGGATGAGTGCTGCGGGTATCGAGTGGTTTGGTGTCAATGAATTTGCGGTTCGAGCGCCTCATTGGCTAGCTGGTGTACTTGTTATTGCATTAATGGTGTATTTTGCTCGGCGTGTTGGTATTGATGCCCTGATTACCGCGGTGATCTTAGCTACTTGTGGTGTCTTCGCGGTGGCTGCGGGAGCTGTGATGACAGACATGGCACTGACGCTTGGGATATCGCTTGCTATGGCTGGCTTTTACCTTTGTTGGCAAGGACGTAAAGCATGGGCATATGTCGGGTTTGTTGGTTTAGCGATTGGCTTGCTAGCAAAAGGCCCTTTAACCATCGTACTGGTTGGCTTAGCTATTTTTCCTTGGTTACTGCTTCGGTATGGGCCAGTAAAAATGTGGGGGGAGCTTTGGCATCGTATCCCGTTGCTGAGCGGGACCTTGTTAATGCTACTGATCGCGCTTCCTTGGTATTTATTAGCGGAACAAGCAACACCGGGATTTTTGAATTATTTCATCGTAGGTGAACATATCAAACGATTTTTGGTCAGTGGTTGGGAAGGTGATCTGTATGGCAGCGCACACCAACGAGCTCGTGGAACCATTTGGTTGTACTGGCTTTATGCTTCTGCACCTTGGTCGTTCATTTTACCCGTGGTTCTTTGGTTTAAGCGAAAGCAAATAGTTAGCTGGTGGAATAATGATGGCCTACTGAGCTTCGCGTTATTCTGGATGATGTCTCCACTCATTTTGTTTACGTTCTCTGGAAATATACTCCCTGCTTATGTTTTGCCTAGCGTTCCTGCTCTTGCGCTTATTCTGGCAATGTTTCTTTCTCGCTCTGACAGTCAAAAACTGTGGTTTCAAATCACCACTTGGATGTTGCCTATATTGTTAATGCTTGCGGTTGTATTTATTGAAATTGGTGTATCTGAGCGGAAAAGTGACAAAGCGCTGCTTGCTGAAGCGGATCCAAACATCGCTATTTTTTATGTGGGTAAGCGTCCGTTTTCCGGCCAGTTTTATTCAAAAGGGCAGGCCAAAGTGTTGCAACAAAGTCGCGAGTTAGAAAAATACCAGCAGGTGCAATTGGTGGGGAATTCTGAGCAAGTTGAAGCCTTGCTTTCATCTCAGAAAATGGATTGTGTTTTAGTGAAAACGGCGGCGAGTCATCGCTCACTCTATCAATGCAGAACACCATGACGTCGCATCGGTTTGTTCGATTCGCAATGGTTGGAGGGGCGGGTTTTGTGGTTGATGCTGCGACGTATGCCATTGGGGTTTACGCGTTGGCGCTGCCGATTGAACTCGCGCGCGTCATCGCTTTTGCATTAGCTGCATCCACAACTTGGTTTGGCAACCGATGCTGGACATTTGGTGTTGTGGATAAAGCCGTATCTCGGCAATGGTCAAAAAGCTTTGTTAGTGCTCTGGTGTCATCACTGCCTAATTTAGGTGTCTTTAAGCTGACGTTATTCTTTTTGGGTAAAGATGATTGGGCTCTTTGGATTGCCCTTGTTACCGGTGTGTTGGCGGGTATGTTTTTTAATTATGTACTCAGTAGCCGTTGGGTGTTTGTTCCCGCAACTGTACCACTTAAAGACTCATCAAAAGCTAATTAACCCCGTGGATTGTACATAAAAAAAGCCCAGAACAATCAGGTTCTGGGCGGATACAAAACATAGGAGTTAATAAGAAAAAGCAGCGTAAATTAGTAGTCACAGTAAGGGACAAGTTTGACGGCCTGTAAACTCTTAATGCTCTGCTAACTACACTTATTCAGACCGAGATAGTGTAAAACAGTTCCCTTTTTTGAATAAAAAAAATCAAATTTTTAATTTTCTTTTATTTTTCATGGTTCTAACGGTCACTGGTGCTGTCTGGTCGGACCAATAATTAAAAGTGTGATGTTAATTGGTTGTTAATTAAATGTGCTGGTTGTATATTTTCAAACAGTTGTTTAATACGAGTGATTGAAATGGCACGAAACGGGACCAAAGAAAAGATTCTTGATGTTGCGGAAGCTCTGTTTGCTGAACATGGCTTTAATGACACGTCGCTGCGAACCATCACAAGTAAGGCTGGGGTTAATCTTGCCTCGGTTAATTACCATTTCGGTGACAAGAAAACGCTCGTTAGGGCGGTGCTAAATCGTTACTTGGAAGCATTTATGCCAGCCGTGCAAGATGCTTTGATCACCTTAAATCTCAATAACAGTTACACCATGGCAGAAGTGTTTGAATCGCTTCGCGCACCGCTGCGCGCACTTAATGATGTGCGTCCAAACGGCACCAGTCGATTTATGCTGTTGATTGGGCGGGGGTATACCGATGTTCAAGGGCATTTACGCTGGTTTATTACGACCCGTTATCAAGATGCGTTGTCACTTTTTACTGAATCGGTGATGAAAGCAAACCCCAATTTAACGCAAGAAACGTTGTTTTGGCGCTTGCACTTCACACTCGGAACTTGTGTTTTCACCATGGCTTCCAGTCAAGCTCTGGTTGAAATTGCGGAAAATGATTTTGGAAAACAGATGGATGCAAAAGCTGTCGTTGACCAACTTATTCCATTTTTAGCAGCAGGCGTCGCTGCGGAATAAATCAAAACAACAAGGTTGAACCTTGGTATTAAAATTATAAATAACACGACAAAAAATTGGACACCAAACAAGTGAACAAAAGGATCTGATTATGAGCTCTCTACGAAGAAAATGGGTTAGCGACCCGGCTTTCAAATTATTTAAAAAAGTCTTACCACCGCTTTCTAGTACAGAGAAAGAAGCGATGGAAGCTGGCAGTGTTTGGTGGGATGGTGAGTTGTTCTCCGGCAAGCCTGATTTTACCAAATTGCATCAGTACCCTAAGCCAGCCTTAACCGCAGAAGAGCAGTCTTTCATGGATAATGAGCTGGAGACTTTATTGTCTATGTTGGACGATCATAAAATCGTCAAGGAAGATCGGGATTTGCCGCCTGAAGTATGGCAGTACTTACGTAAAGAGCGATTTTTTTCTCTGATCATCTCAAAGCAATATGGCGGTCGTGAATTTTCTTCATTAGCTAACTCAACCATTGTTTCGCGTATCGCAACTCGAAGCATCAGTACTGCGGTTACCGTTATGGTGCCCAATTCCCTCGGGCCGGGTGAACTGTTATCGCATTATGGTACGCAAGCACAAAAAGATTACTGGCTGCCAAGGCTTGCCGATGGCACTGATATTCCTTGTTTCGCGCTGACGGGGCCAGAGGCAGGCTCGGATGCGGGTGGCATTCCCGATGAAGGGATCGTTTGCTATGGCGATCACGATGGAGAGAAGGTGCTTGGCATTCGTTTGAACTGGAATAAGCGCTATATTACGTTGGCTCCGGTTGCTACCGTTCTTGGTTTGGCCTTTAAGATGTACGATCCAGATGGATTAATGGGTGATAAAAAAGAGCTGGGGATCACGTGTGCTCTTATCCCGGCTGATCATCCGGGTGTGGAATTCGGTGAACGACATGATCCGTTAGGGCTTGCGTTTATGAACGGGCCAACACGTGGTCATGATGTGTTTATCCCAATGGATTGGTTGATAGGCGGTCAGGATTTCGCAGGCAAAGGTTGGCGCATGCTGGTGGAGTGCTTGTCGGCGGGTCGTGGTATTTCTCTGCCGGCTCTGGGTACGGCTATTGGTCATCTTACTTCGCGCACGACAGGGGCATATGCTTATGTGCGTAAACAGTTCGGTATGTCGATTGGTAAGTTTGAAGGGGTAGCAGAGGCACTAGGGCGTATCGGTGGCCTGACATATCTACTCGAAGCTACCCGGACATTAACCACAACGTCTCTGGATTTGAAAGAAAAACCGGGCATTGTCACGGCGATTGCGAAATACCACATGACAGAAATGGCTCGGACCATTCTCAATGATTCGATGGATATTCACTCTGGTCGTGCGATTCAAGATGGGCCGATGAATTACCTTGGCACCCATTATTTAGGTATTCCTGTTGCCATCACAGTGGAAGGGGCAAATATCTTAACGCGTAATCTGATGATTTTCGGTCAGGGTGCGACACGTTGCCATCCATATGTATTACAAGAAATGGAAGCAGCGGCGAATCCAGATCCAAAAGCAGGGGCAGAGCAATTTGATAAGCTGTTGTTTAAACACATCACCCACGCAACGAAAAATACGTTTGGTGCGTTTGGAGCAGCATTAACAGGTTCGATGTTGGTCAAAGCTGATATGAGTGGCCCGACAAAACAGTATTATCGAGAAATGACGCGAATCAGCCGCGCACTTGCTGTCAGTGCGGATGTTGCTATGTTGACCCTTGGCGGAGAGCTGAAACGAAAAGAGATGATTTCTGCGCGCCTTGGCGATGCTTTGGCTTATTTATACATGGCATCTGCTGCGTTGAAAAAATATGAAGATGAAGGTCGCCAGCAACAGGATTTGGATTATGTCCATTATGCGGTTCAACACTGTTTTTATCATGCAGCTAAATCATTGCAAGAAGCTTATAGCAATTACCCACAAAAAGCGGTCGGTCGCATATTGAAGCTGCTTGTGTTCCCACTTGGTAACCATTACCAACGTCCTTCAGATGATCTCACTGTGAAGCTGGCCGAAAGCTTGATGACTCCCGGGGCACATCGTGACCGTCTGACACACCTATGTTATATCGGGCAAGATACCAACGACAGTGTCGGTTTGATGGAGCAAGCTTTCCTTGCCATGTATAGTGTGAAAAGCTTGGAGCGTAAACTGATGAAAGCGGCTAAAGATGGAAAAGTTGACCGTAAAGGTCCACTTAAAGATCGCCTAAATCAAGCGCTGGAAGCGGAGGTACTCACTGAACAAGAAGTTGAGAAAATCCTTGCTGCTGACAAGCTACGTTATCAAGCGATTCAGGTGGATAACTTTAGTCATGACTTTAGTGAGGTCACCACGAATAAAGCGTCAGTGAAACCGACGTTGGATGATGCCGCATAATTAGGGTCTGTTGATCTTTTGTGGTTAAATTTTGATGCGAATAGATATGTGAGATAAGGCACCGTTTGCGGTGCCTTTGTTGTTATCAGACAAGAGAGATACTACAAACAGCTCCAACCACTTAGAAAAAAGCGGTGTTTTTTAAGAAATAAGATGAGATTTGATGTTGAAACTTTTATCCTAGCGGGGTTTTGTAAAGGAAGTTGAATATGATCATCAAACCTAGAATTCGCGGATTTATCTGTACTACTACGCATCCTGTAGGCTGTGAAGCTAACGTAAAAGAACAAATTGCTTACACTAAAGCGCAAGGCCCAATCAAAAACGCACCTAAGCGTGTACTTGTGGTTGGTGCTTCAAGTGGCTACGGTCTATCTTCTCGTATCGCTGCGGCATTTGGTGGCGGTGCTTCAACTATCGGTGTTTTCTTTGAAAAAGAAGGCACAGAGAAGAAGCCTGGCACAGCTGGTTTCTACAACTCAGTAGCATTTGAAAAGCTAGCACGTGAAGAAGGTCTTTACGCGAAAAGCCTAAATGGCGATGCTTTCTCAAATGAAGCAAAAGAAAAGACAATTGAGCTGATCAAAGAAGACCTTGGTCAGATTGATATGGTGGTTTACTCACTGGCTTCTCCAGTACGTAAAATGCCAGAAACTGGTGAAGTGATTCGTTCATCACTAAAACCTATCGGTGAAACTTACACATCTACTGCTGTTGATACCAACAAAGACGTGATCATCGAAGCAAGCGTTGAACCAGCGACAGAAGAAGAGATCAAAGACACTGTAACCGTAATGGGCGGTGAAGATTGGGAACTTTGGATCAACGCACTGTCTGAAGCTGGTGTTTTAGCTGACGGTTGTAAGACAGTAGCATACAGCTACATCGGTACTGAGCTGACGTGGCCTATCTACTGGGATGGCGCACTAGGTAAAGCGAAAATGGATCTAGACCGCGCGTCTGCAGCACTAAACGAAAAACTGTCAGCAACTGGCGGTAGCGCAAACGTAGCGGTACTGAAGTCTGTTGTGACGCAAGCAAGTTCTGCAATTCCAGTTATGCCACTGTACATCGCAATGGTATTTAAGAAAATGCGTGAAGAAGGCGTACACGAAGGTTGTATGGAGCAGATCTTCCGTATGTTCAGCCAACGTCTATACAAAGAAGACGGTAGTGCTGCAGAAGTAGATGAAGTGAACCGTCTACGTCTGGATGACTGGGAACTTCGCGACGACATTCAACAGCATTGTCGTGACCTATGGCCACAGATCACCTCTGAAAACCTAAAAGAACTGACTGATTACGTTGAGTACAAAGAAGAGTTCTTGAAACTGTTTGGTTTCGGCGTTGAAGGTGTTGATTACGACGCAGATGTCAACCCAGTGGTTGAGACAGATTTCATTGAGATCTAATTGAAATTTGATACGAAAAAGGCGCTCTATTGAGCGCCTTTTTTCTTTGCTAACGAATTAACATTGATTGATTTCTTCATAACCACCAGCCCCTTTAAACCATTGGGTTAGGTGTGTTTTCAGATCTTTCAGCTCATCAGGTCCA
Source organism: Vibrio sp. NTOU-M3 (assembly GCF_040869035.1). Classification (NCBI taxonomy): domain Bacteria; kingdom Pseudomonadati; phylum Pseudomonadota; class Gammaproteobacteria; order Vibrionales; family Vibrionaceae; genus Vibrio; species Vibrio sp. NTOU-M3. The sequence continues at coordinate 2,097,671 of NZ_CP162100.1, read as the reverse complement.
ATTAAGGCTAATCCGAGGTCTTCGGCACGAGTAATGTCGTTGTAGCGAAGAGGGCGGAAACTGACTAACATCGCGCGGGCTTGCAATCCACCCAGTAGATCACGTAAAGATTCGAGCTTGTAAAGTGTGTCATCCCCGTCGTCTCGCATGCCTTTTGTTTTGCACTCAATAATATGCAGCTTGTTATTCACAACCGAAGCCACGTCGAGTTCGTTGCGAACCTCTCGATCACCTAATTGGCGGTAGACCTGTACGTTCAAAGAGTGATCTTGAATCGTAGGCATGTCTTTTTGGATTTGTCTTACCGTGCTGTGAACCAGTGTTTCTAGCCATTCCCCGTTTGAGAAACGACGAGCATCTTCATTGGCAAATGTGAGTACGCCATTCTCGTAGGTGGCAATTTGAGCTTCAACTAGATCCGTAAGCAACATGTTGAGCTCGCGATAGCCTTGCTGCTTTTCTGATAATTCAACATCGAGCTTTTGTTCTTTGCGGCAGGTTGTTGCTAAGTAGTTCAAAGTCGCGAGACCCGGACCAAGTTCAAGTGCATTACTTGCCCAGCGTTCTCCGAGCTCATACAGCTTTTGATCCAGTTGTGGCGGAAGTTCATGCTCGTTAAATTCCCCACGAGCACCAAAAATCGTTAAATAGTCAGAAATGGTGATGCGGTCTTGGACTTGAGTGTCTTCTTTGCCATCAGGGTATAACCAGCACAAACGGTCACTGCTTGGTTCGACGACAAAAATAGGCCAATGGAACGTTCGGAAGACCTCATAGACAGAAAGAAGACGGTGTCGCAGGCCACAACTTGCATTGAGCTTGACGGCTTCCCCACGCGCTTTTAAATCAGCCGCGAGGTTAATCACAGCCTGTTTAATTGCTGAAGTATTTGCGACATTTGGAATTTTGAAAAACTCAGAAGTGATCCCTCGCTGGGCCAGAACGCTATTTAATCGGGTATACATACTTTCCTGAGTATCTACACCAATGAAAACAATATGGTTGCTGATAGTGCGATTATCCAACAATGGAGTGACCAAGCGAATCGGATCTTGATCGATGATGCCAACATGAACTGCCATATACCTTCCTCATGGTTGGCCTGCAAAAATGATGGATGAAAAGATAAATCAGCAAGCCATACAACCGATATAATGTTAAGCCCGAAAAAAAACAAGGGCAGCTTGAAAATAAAGCCGCCCTTATTTGATTATTTACAATAACTTTACAGTTTAAATCGATGTACTAGTGCGCCTTGTTGGTTTGCTAGGTCAGTGAGTGCTGCGCTGGTTTGTGCAATATTCGCCATCGCTTGGTAACTGGCATCCGCGATTTGATTTATCTCTTCGATATTTTGCGCAATCGCACAGGTTGTTTCATTCTGCTCTGCTGCCGCGTGAGAAATATGGCCACTCATATGGCTGATTTCTAGAATTAATGATTGAATCTCTTCCATCGCACTGTTGGCTTGCGAAGCTTGGGAAACGGACTGTGTCATGTCTTCCCTGCAACTTTGAATTACATCGCTGGCAGAGCTTGAACACGTTTGTAAACTGCTGATCATACGCTCAATTTCTGATGTAGAATCAGTTGTTCTTTGTGCTAATACCCTCACTTCGTCAGCCACGACTGCAAAACCACGTCCTTGCTCACCGGCACGAGCCGCTTCAATGGCCGCATTTAAGGCGAGTAAATTAGTTTGCTCGGCAATGTTACGAATAACATCCAAGATTGACCCAATGTGGCTGCTCATTTGGCGCAGTTCACTTACCGCATCAACAGATTGATTCAATCTTGATTCCAACTGATTGATGGTCGTGATGTTGTTACTCATGATCAGACGACCAGACTCAGACGCTGCCTCCACACGTTCAACCATCTGTTGGGAGCTCTGTGCACTCTGAGCGACTTCTTGCACTGAATGGGTCATCTCGGTCATTGCGGTGGCAACATTGGCCGTTTGCTCTCTTTGCTGGCTCAGTTGCGCTTGAGCATGTGAAGAGGTTTCTTGGTTGTCACTGGCGGTGTGGGTAAGGTTGTCCGACGCATGATTAAGCTTATTGAGAATGTCATGCAGGTTGTCTGCAAGCGCATTAATATGGCTACTTACGCGGCTGAACTCATTGTTGTAACGGATATCAATTCGCTGTGTGAGATCTCCTTCAGAAAGACTTTCTAGCGTTTTCAGTATGCGGGTGAGGGGAGAGCGTACGCTGTGAGCAATATGGTACCCAATAGCACCTGCTGTAACGAGCACGACCACGCCAATTAGAATGGCTCTTAACACACCATGATTGTAGACCTCTCCGGCCTCGACGACTGAAAGCTTGAGTCCACCTTCCGCTTCTTGAGAAAACGAATTCAAGATCGCCATGGTGTTATCCACTTCACGTGTTAGATTGGCGATGTTGTCATACAGTGCAGATTTAGCCGCCAAATAGGTGTTGTGTTGATCGAGCACGCCGCCTTTTTTACCCACATCACGGGTAAATTGTTGAACAGATTCATCAAATACTTCTTTAATCTGAGGCATTTGAGTTGTAAGGCCGCGATAAGCGTAATTTAAGTGAGTGACGGCTTTTTTGTTTTTTGCTACGGCTTTTGAAACCAATTCGGAATCGCTACTAGCAAGTGCATCAGAGGTGATCACCTCTGCATCTTTCAGTTTAATGAAGTAGCTTTTGGCCATCACTTTGACCGAAATACTGCTCTGGTCATCAACGTACTCTTTCATTCCCACACTCAGTTCTGAATGAAGACGCTGGAATTTACGCGTAGATTGCTGCACCTGAAGCTGAGCGGCGAACATGGCTTGATAATTGTCCATCGCCTGAGCCGCTTCAGAAAAGTAGCGTTCTTCCATCGTTTTTAGTTGCTCAATTTTTTCAACTAAATTGGCATTGCCATGGCTCGCTTGTTCGAGTGCTTGTAGAGATTGACCGTAAGTAGACTCAGCGGAGGCGAAAGCTTCACGCATGGCTGCCATGCGCTCCTGACTTTGTGTGGTCAGGAAGTCTTTAAAATACTTATCCGCTGAAAGCAAATTAACACTTGTTTGATTCGATAGAGAAACCAGTGGTAGTGAAACGTTTGATACTTCTTCAAAATTATCGTGTATTTGCTCCATGCTCCGCATCATCAAAAAGGTGGTGATAACGAACATGATTATGATTAGGGCAAAACCAGCATACATGCGCCTGATCACTGAACCCTTCATAGAAATCTCCCCAAAAAACAAAAAAGACAATAAAAGACTGAACGAGAGTCTTAAAAAAGTAACAAAATAATCATTGTTGTATTGATGGTGGGAGGTGGGTTTTATGACGGACAATACAAATTTTAATAGAAGTTAATAGCAATTATTAAAATTGTTAACTGGACGCTGTTTTTATTGAGCTTTGTCTGCCCTTGGCGCATACTGCGATAACAAGCATACAAAACAAGATGATATGGAGTGTTCCATGGCTGAAGAAACGATTTTCAGTAAGATTATCCGTAAAGAAATCCCTGCCGATGTGGTCTATCAAGATGACTTAGTGACCGCTTTTCGCGACATCAACCCACGAGCGCCAAGCCACATTCTGATCATTCCGAATAAATTGATCCCGACAGTAAACGATATTGAAGCCGATGATGAACTGGCGCTAGGCCGCATGTTTACCGTGGCTCGCCAACTGGCAAAAGAAGAGGGGATTGATGAAGACGGTTATCGTTTGATCATGAACTGTAATGCTCACGGTGGTCAGGAAGTTTACCATATTCACATGCATCTTGTGGGTGGACGCCCGTTAGGTCCAATGTTGATGAGCTAGTCTAATTGGGCTTTGAACTCGGAACAGAAATAAACTTTTTTCGAAGTTTGCAGTCCAATCAGTCGGTGAACATAAGGGTGGCAACGGCCACCCTATTTACTTACATACAATAAATCGAACTACGGAGTACGAAGTGCTGAATCACATTCGACTCACTTTTGTTGCTGTTAGCTGTGTTGCGTTGACCGCGTGTGCAAATTTTTCTGCTGGCAATCTTTTTAGTCATTACAGCGCGCAGAACAGCGATGTTTATCAAGCCGTGAAAAAAGGTGACTACGCCGAGGCGGCGAACCAACTGCCTAGCTCGGTGGCAGGTGATATCCTAGATAACTTTGAAAAAGGTCGTGTGTACCTATTAAACAACGACTATGAACAGAGCAAAGCATCGTTTGGACTCAGTGATCAGTCGGTCAGAACGCTCCAAGACAAAGCGACAGTCTCTGTGTCGGAAACCGCCACCAGCGTTGGTGCACTAGCGGTGAACGACAACTTAGGAACGTATCACCCGGCTGACTACGAACTCGGCTTCCTTCATCTCTATCTAGGGTTGAATTATCTGCACTCGAATGATTTGGAAGGAGCATTAATTGAAATGCGTCGAGCCAATCAAGTGCAGGAGAGAGCGCGTAAAGAGCGTGAGAAAGAACTTGAGTCGGCACAAAAACAAATGCAGTCGCAAGGTCTTACTCCCAATTTAGGCAGTGTGCTGTCAAATTACCCAGATGCAGGCAAAACATTACAAGCGGTACAAAACGGTTATTTGCTATACCTTTCAGCTCTTTTATATGAAGCGGATGGTGACTTAAACAGCGCTTATGTTGATTATCGACGAGCATTGGCTGTGTCTCCTAACAATTCGCAAGTGATCGACGGAACCATGCGCGTCGCTAAGCGTTTGGGTATGCGACAGGATTTAGTTAAGCTCGAGAAGCGCTACGGTAAAACTGAGACCCTGAATGCAGGGCAAGCCCGTGTTATCGTGATTGATGAACAAGGGATTGTTAAAGCCATGCAAGGTTGGAAACAGACCTTACCGTTGTTTGACAGCCACGGTAATGGTGCATGGTATTCTCTGGCATTGCCTTATTATCCAAGTGGGAATCAGGCTTCATTTAACGGCATCAAGCTCAATGGCAAGAAGCTGAATGATTCGCTACTTACGGATGTTAATTTGATGGCGCAGCGGAATTTGTCTGAGCGCTTGCCTTCCATGGTCATGCGTCAGGCGCTGAGAATTGTTGCTAAGGAACAAATTCGACGTGAAGCCGCAAAAGATGATGACGTCGGTAACTTGGTGTTCAATATTTGGAACACGTTGACTGAGCAACCGGATACGCGCAGTTGGTTGACCCTTCCAGGGGAAGTTTACACAGCAAGTTCGCAAGTTAAAGCTGGCGAGCAGACGGTAAAAATTAATGGTACACCTTATCAATTTGATGTGGCTGAGAAGCGCACAGTACTGGTTTGGGTATCAAGACAAGGTAGTAATGCTACGGTGTGGCATAAACAACTGGGAAGATTGTAATGAAAAAATGGCTATTGGCTGCAGTGGCAGCACTTATTATGTCTGGCTGCACGCAAAATACCGCGGGCTTACGCATTGACGGTGCATCTCAAACGGTGTTGTTTGGAGACAATGTGTTGAGTTCACGCCTTGAAGTGGCTGATATTTCAACGAGTGAAGTCGATGGGCGTGCTCGAGGAATTGTTCGTTTGGCGAGTCAGTACAAAGGCGATCAAGTCATTCAATATCGTTTCTATTGGTATGACGAGCAAGGGTTAGAGGTCAATACCCAACTTGCACCGTGGCGCCAACTGATTGTACGAGGTATGGAAACGGTTGCGATTTCTGAAGTGACGGTTAACCCGAATGGAAAACAGTTTCGCGTACAGATCCGCGAAGGTGAAGAATAGTCGCTTGTTGTCTACAACAGGCACAATTTATGCAGATAAAATTGGTAAATTGAGGAACCAATAATGAAAAAAAGTGTTATCGCATTGCTTGGCTTAGCCGTGATTCTAGGTGGTTGTTCGAATAGAGTAAGCTACGGTGATGCTCAAGCAGTTGAAACAACGACCATCGACTTTGGCTCAACTGACTTGCAAAAAATTGCGGGCGAAATGGTTGATAGCATGATGATGTCTGGCTCTGTGGCGGCAATTACGCGTGACTCTCGACCAATCGTATTTGTTGAGCGAATCAAGAACAAAACCAGTGAACATATTGATACAGAATCCATCACGGACACTATCAGCACCAAGATGCTCAATTCTGGTAAGTTCCGCTTTGTCGATATGGATCGTGTTGAGTCCGTACGTGAACAACTTAACTTCCAAAATAATGATGAGCTAGTGAATCAAAGCACGGCAATTCAGTTTGGTAAAATGGTTGGTGCTCAATACATGATGTACGGAAACCTATCAAGCATCGCTAAAAATGCGGGTAATGATAAAGACGTGTACTACAAAATGACCATGCGTTTAATGGACCTAGAAACAGGTCTGATTGAATGGGCAGATGAAACTGAAATCCGTAAGCAAGAATCTAAGAGCTTCTTAGGTCTATAAGCTTTACGAGTTAGGAATGAAAGAGGTGATGTATGGCAAGAATGTCATGGCAAGAGGCCAGCCAACTTGATAGTTCGTTGTTATCTCTTAATCACTTCTTTCATACCGCTCCAGAATATGCCCAAACACTGACTGGTGGCTTAACCAATCGCTGTTGGAAAGTGGTTTTACCCGACAACTCTGCTTATGTGTGGCGCCCAGCCACTTCTATTACGAAAGCATTTTCGATCTCTCGCTTTCAGGAGTATCAAATACTCAAGGCGATAGAGTCATCTCATCTTGCTCCGCAAGCAATTTACATCAATGAACAAGGTCTTCTCGTGGAATGGATCGAGGGCGAGTCACTGTACAAGGGGCTTGATTTTGATGCATTGCTAAAGACGTTGGTCAAAGTCCATTCTCTTGATACCTCTCGAATCCCAGTCGCACCGTTTAACTTTACAGCTCGGGTTGATCACTATTGGATGTTATTGAAACCTGAAATAAAGCAAGGTGACTATCTTTCTTTGTACCAACAATGGCGGAAAGCGCCAAACCTTGCCGATGTGGGGACAACCTTGTGCCATTTTGATTTGGCGGGTTACAACATGGTGAGTACTGAGATAGGACATCGGGTGATTGATTGGGAGTACGCTGTCATTGCGGATCCGCGTTTAGATTTGACTTTGACAATAGACGTTGCCGAAGAAAAGCCATTAGATGCGGTGTTCCGATATTGCCAACTGAGAGAAATTGAAGGCGTTGATGACTGGGTTGAAGGTGTGATGGCTTGGCAACCGCGAGCAACTCTCATGGCCATGTTATGGTATTTATTAGCCCACCAGCTATGGGGAGATGACCATTATTTGAGCCAAGCTCAACAACTCAAAGAGTCGTTTTGCAGCTAAGATCACTGTTTCACTTAACGCCTTGTTCAAAATAAGATTCAGAGCTTTAAAAGCTTGGTTTACATGATAGATTGAAAGCTTCAAGGACGGGGGGTAAACCATGATCATTTATTTACACGGCTTCGATAGCAATAGCCCAGGTAATCACGAGAAAGTGCTGCAATTGCAATTTATTGACGATGACGTTCGTTTCATTAATTACAGCACTCTTCATCCAAAGCACGATATGCAGCATTTATTAAAAGAGGTCCATAAGGCGATTGAGCTATCCAACGATCCTGACCCAATGATTTGTGGTGTGGGTTTAGGCGGGTACTGGTCTGAACGTATTGGCTTCTTGTGTGGTATCAAGCAGGTGATATTTAACCCAAATCTACATCCAGAAATCAATATGCAAGGTCGTATTGATCGACCTGAAGAATATGAAGACATTGCGACGAAATGTGTTTCTGAATTTAGAACGAAAAACAAAGATCGATGTATGGTGATTTTGTCCCGGGAGGATGAAATTCACGACAACAGCAAGACGGCAGCTGCCCTTGAGTCGTACTACGATATTGTATGGGATGACAGCCAAACTCATAAATTTAAAAAGATTTCGCAACACCTCCAAGCGATGAAGGCGTTTAAGGCCTCTAGCTAACGCTAAAACTATCCTTTTTGCCACCAAAAACGACTCACCATTCAGTGGGTCGTTTCTTTTTTCAGCAAATGAATCATTTGTTGTACAAACCCATGAGTTTTCTATTGAGATAAATGCAAACTATGGTTGCGCAGCAAAATTTGCTCTATATAATGACTTACTTATAAATTATTTGATAAATATCAAAAAAAGTTGAGAGCAAGATAAAAACTTGCCCATGAATCACTAGCTGGCGAAACAGCATAGTGCTTTGCATTGTCGTAGTGCATTTAATCCGATGACGTATCTTCAAACCTGTTGTTCCCTCTATTGCTGCTTAAGGGGTAGCGAATACAAATTTTATCGATCTGAGTATTCGGGTCGAACCACATTTATTTATATTTAGAGGATAGTTACAGTGACACGAATTATCGTTGTTGGCGGTGGCGCGGGCGGTTTAGAGCTTGCGACCAAGTTAGGCCGCACTCTGGGACGTAAAGGACGCGCAAACGTAACCTTGGTTGACCGTAAATCAAGCCATCTTTGGAAGCCCTTGCTACATGAAGTTGCGACTGGATCACTGGATGAAGGTGTAGATGCGTTAAGCTACCGTGCCCATGCAAAAAATCATCACTTTGACTTCCAATTAGGTAGCCTGACCGATATCGACCGTGAACGTAAAGTGATCACTTTAAGTGAAGTGAAAGATGAGCATGGCGAGCTTCTTGTTCCGAGTCGTGAACTGGAATATGACTTACTTGTTTTAGCAATTGGCTCAACATCCAACGATTTCAATACTCCAGGTGTTCGCGAACACTGTATTTTCCTAGATAGCCCAGAGCAAGCACACCGTTTCCGCACGGAAATGAATAACCAGTTCCTAAAACTGCATGCCAATAATGGTCAAGGTACGGTTGATATTGCCATTGTTGGTGCAGGAGCAACAGGGGTAGAGCTTTCTGCTGAGCTACACAATGCGATTAAAGAGCTTCGTACATACGGCTTTAAAGATCTGGACTCAAGCAAGCTCAATGTTAACTTGGTTGAGGCGGGTGAACGTATCCTTCCTGCGCTTCCACCTCGTATTTCAAGTGCAGCGCATCAAGAGCTCACTAAACTGGGTGTGAATGTACGTACTGCCACTATGGTGACTGAAGCCAATGAGAATGGCTTAACCACGAAAGATGGTGAACAAATTCCAGCGAAAATCATGGTGTGGGCTGCGGGGATTAAAGCGCCTGACTTTATGAAAGAAATTGGCGGTCTTGAAAGTAACCGTATCAACCAATTGGTGGTTAAAGACACTTTGCAGACAACGCGTGATGACAACATTTTTGTTATCGGTGATTTGGCGCAATGTACTCAAGAAGATGGAACATTTGTACCACCTCGTGCTCAAGCTGCACACCAAATGGCGAGTCGCGCATTTAGCAATATTGTGGCTAAATTAAATGGTCGTGACCTGAAACCATACGTATACAAAGATAACGGTTCTCTAGTTTCATTGAGCCGTTTTTCTACCGTTGGTAGCTTGATGGGTAACCTGACTAAGGGCTCCATGATGGTTGAAGGGCGTATTGCTCGTGTTGTGTATGTGTCATTGTACCGTATGCACCAAATGGCGCTTCATGGTGTGTTCAAGACGGCTCTTATTGTTTTGATGGGACGCATTAACCGCGTACTCAGACCAAATTTGAAATTGCACTAAGCGCAAATAAACAGAATAAAAAAGAGCTCGAATGAGCTCTTTTTTTTGTATTGGCTTTTTGTACTCACTGGGCACCTATTCAGGGATAATTGAATAAACCAGCCCTTCATAAGGTTTGCCGTCATACAAGTAGCGGTTTGCTGCTTTCGTTTCAAAAACAGCATGGCAAGCCGTTGCAAGATGTTGGCTTGGCAAATTTTTAGGATCGCACACTATTTCAAGTCGCGTCAGCTTTAACTGAGCAAAACAAAATTCAATGACGGCATCGAGCGCTTCTTTTGCGTAGCCGTGCTGTTGAAACTCATCTGCAACCCAGTAGCCTAAACTTGCCATATTGAAGGTATGGTAAAACTCATTAATGGCGATCATTCCCATTAACTGACGGCTGCTGCGGTCATAAATACCAAAACCAAAGGCTTCTGTTTTCACCCAGTTCAAGCGTGTGGCTAGTATGAAACGCTCAGCCTCTTTTTCCGTGAATTCTGGGTGGCACCAGTCAACCCATTGATGAAGGGATGATGAACGAGAAACTAAGGTCGCAAGTTCTTTAGCCGATTCTGAATCGATCAGCTCTAGCGATAAGCGACGGGTTATAATTTGGAAGTCAGGACTCATAGTGACAGTATGGTTGTAAAAAAGCCCTCATGTGAGGGCTTTTTAACTTTAGTTTACGCGGCGTACTTGAATAATTGCTCCCATCAAAGGATGGTCAAGGAAGTGCGTTTCTGAGCTGCGCATACGACGTTTTTGGTCCATACGATAGCTCTTTAAGAAGCGTTCTTCTCTTACGCTTGGTGTGATGTCTTCCATCATGCCTGCTTGGACAACACTATTTTCACCATCAACAATCTCGTCACTTGGCGCTACAGGCGTCTCTTCGAAGATAACTTTACGCACGCTTGGTGCTTGTAGATCCAGAGTTACATCTGCGTATAAGTAGTGCTCAACGTATATTTGGAACTTACCATCAAGCTCAGTGAGTGGCCCTGAAATGGTTTGTTCGGTAATGCCGTCCAGTACTTCAGAGTGAACGACTGAGCCTTTTTCTGTTCCATCTGCATTGAACTGACCAGAGAAGTCTCGACCCGCACGGATGTGAAATACTGGCGCAGAATAACGACCCTGATCACCTTGACGCCAAGCTGTGTGAAGTAGCACTTTAAATCCGGCATGATTGCGCAGTTTTTGTTCCTGAGTGTTTAGCTGATAAGACGATTTAGGTAACAGTTTTACGCCTTTTTGCGAACGGTAATTCGCATCACCCAGACTGCCTGCACGTGACATGTCGATTTGAGGCAGTGAGTCTGGCCAAGATTCACTGGTTGTCTCAGCATTCACTGCCCGCTTAAAGATGATCACTTCTATATCAAATTGTCGCTGTGCCCAAGTTGGCATGGCGACGAAAAAGAGTAGTAGTGGGATCAGTTTTTTCATCATCACTCCATCGCTAGATGTCAGTAGCTATTAATTTTCACCCGATTATTCAGGCAGTTGGTAATAAATTTTGTTGGAATTCGCCCAACATGTCAGCAACAAATTGGATTCGCTTACGTCTGTCGGTCAATGGTACAGCAAACTTGAACTTAGTTGGCCCTTCCATCGCGAATTTTTGTGGCTGAGATTGCAATAGTTTAACCAAGTATGTCGGGTTAATGTCAGCGTCCGGATAGAACTCGATGAATCCACCCTTATCGTGAGCCTCAATTTTCTTGATTTTCAGTTTTGCGGCATCCAGTTTCAGCTGTGAAACAGAAAGCAGATTTTTTGTCGCATCTGGGAGCAGACCAAAACGATCAATCAGCTCAACCTTGAGCTCGTTAAGCTCTTCATTACTGGTTACGCTCGCGATCTGTTTATACATGGATAAACGGGTGTTCACGTCTGGAATATAATCATCAGGAAGAAGGGCTGGTAGACGCATTTCGACTTCGGTCTGTTCGCGAAGTAGTTCATCCAACGATGGCTCTTTGCCTTCTTTTAACGCTTCCACGGCCTGTTCCAGCATTTCCATATAAAGTGTAAAGCCAACGGATTGGATCTGACCACTTTGCTCATCGCCAAGCAACTCACCTGCACCACGGATTTCTAGATCGTGCGTTGCAAGCGTAAAACCAGCCCCTAAGTCTTCCAAGGAAGCAATGGCATCGAGACGTTTCACTGCATCCTTAGTCATCGCTTTCGGATGTGGCGTCAATAGATAGGCATAAGCTTGATGGTGTGAACGACCAACACGGCCTCTCAATTGATGCAACTGCGCAAGACCCAGGTTGTCAGCACGATCCATGATAATGGTATTGGCTGTTGGTACGTCAATGCCGGTTTCAATGATGGTGGTACACACCAGCAGGTTGAATCGCTGATGGTAGAAGTCATTCATAATGCGCTCAAGCTCGCGCTCACGCATTTGTCCATGAGCAACGGTTATCCGCGCTTCGGGGATGAGTTTTGCTAAATCGTCGGCGACTTTATCAATGGTTTCGACCTGATTATGCAGGAAGTAAACCTGACCACCACGCATGATCTCACGCAGCACGGCTTCACGAGTAATTGCATCGTCTTTTTGGCGTACAAATGTCTTAATCGCAAGGCGGCGAGCGGGTGGGGTTGCGATGATGGAAAGATCGCGCATGCCACTCATTGCCATGTTCAAGGTTCTTGGAATCGGTGTTGCGGTGAGTGTGAGAATATCAACATCCGCGCGCATCGCTTTCATTTTTTCTTTTTGACGTACACCGAAGCGGTGTTCTTCGTCGACGATGAGTAGTCCAAGATCTTTAAACTGTATGTCGTTAGACAGCAGTTTATGGGTACCGACAACCAGATCAACTTTTCCATCTGCCACATCTTGCAACACTTGTTTTTGCTCTTTTGCGGTTTTGAATCGTGATAGCACTTCCACACGGATCGGTAAGTTAGCAAAACGGTCGCGGAAGTTTTCAAAATGCTGCTGAGCCAACAACGTTGTAGGAACCAGCACTGCGACCTGTTTGCCATTATCTGTTGCAAGAAAAGCCGCACGCATTGCCACTTCCGTTTTACCAAAGCCAACGTCACCACAAACAAGGCGGTCCATCGCTTTCGCTTGGCACATATCAGACATGACGGCATTGATTGCCATAGATTGATCATCAGTTTCTTCAAATGGGAAACCGGCCTTAAATGTGGCGTATTGATCTCTATCGAGTGCGAATTTGTAACCTGGCTTCAACTCACGCTTTGCGTACACATCGAGCAATTCAGCAGCAACGTCGCGCACTTTCTCAGCGGCTTTTCTACGTGCTTTTGCCCAAGCTTCGCCACCTAGCTTGTGTAATGGTGCGCCTTCTTCGGCACCACCTGAATAACGACTGATCAGGTTAAGTGAAGCGACAGGAACGTACAGTTTGGCTTCATTTTGGTATTCCAGCGTGACGTATTCTGTGGTCATGCCGCCAGCTTCGAGGGTTTGCAAGCCAAGGTAGCGACCAATACCGTGGTCGATGTGGACCACTGGTTGGCCGGGTTTAAGCTCCGCTAAGTTGCGGATTACTGCATCACTGTTGGTCGCTTTACGGTCTTTTCTGCGTCTTTGAATGACGCGATCACCGAGTAAATCACTTTCACAAATCAGTGCTAATTGTTGCTCACCGAACAAGAAACCATGTTCTGCCGCACCTAGCACCAAAGAGAATTTATCGTTTGATGCCAGTGCTTCTGAAAAGCGGGTAAATTCAATGGGTCTGAGTTTGATGCGTTGTAACAGTTCGAGTAATGCTTCACGTCGGCCTTCAGACTCTACGGAGAAGACGATTTTACCGGTGTAGCTTTCTGCAAACTGCCTCAATGCTGCCATCGGTTCTTTGTTCTGATGCTGAACAGCTAGATCGGGAAGAGGGGCAAACTCTGGGTTAGCTCGCCCTTGTTTTTCTGTCACAGCTTCAATGGTCAAACGGCATTGAGGTAGTTGTTTAAAGTGAGTAAACAGCTCATCTTTCTTTAACCAGAGTTCTTCTGGTGGCAGTAACGGCCGTAATGGGTCAACTTTACGTTGGTCGTATCTATAGTCGACATCAGTGAGGAAGGTGTCGACTGCAGATTCGATATCACCTACGGTAATGAGTTGACTGTCGTCTGCAATATAGTCGAATAAGGTTTCGGTTTTTTCAAAAAACAGCGGTTGCCAGTATTCGATCCCTGCTGGCCATGTGCCTTTGCTGACTTGCATATACACAGATTCTGGCTCGCGGCGCGCTTCAAATCGTTGGCGCCAGCGGATTCGAAAATCCTCAATCGCTGTTTCTGAAGTTGGGAACTCATGCGCCGGGAGTAGGCGTATTTCTGTGACATCCTCAATCGAGCGCTGGTTTTCTGGGTCAAAAGTACGGATGGTATCAATTTCATCATCAAAGAAGTCAATACGGAATGGGTCGCTGGCCCCCATCGGGAAGAGGTCGATGATTGAGCCTCGACTCGCATATTCACCAGGACCAAATACTTGGTCAGCATGACGATAGCCGGATTTTTCCAACTGAAGACGCAGTTTTTCCAATGAGTAACGATCGCCAGTCTTGACCATCAAAGTGTGCTGCATTAAGAAATCGCGAGGCGATTGGCGTTGCAACAATGTACTGACAGGCACAATTGTAATGCCAGACTGCTGAGTAGGAAGCTGATATAGCCTTGAAATACGATCCGATATGATTTCTTGGTGTGGCGAAAAGTTATCGTAAGGTAGGGTTTCCCAGTCAGGGAACAAGGCAACATCGTAGGTGGTGAACTGTTCGATCTCTTGTTGCAACTTAAGCGCAGTTTGAGGATCAGGAACGGCTAGAAGAGTATGCCCCTTATGCTGCACCGCAAGTTCGGCGATGGTTAAGGCAAGGGCAGAGCCGGGCAGATTCCCGACGAATTTTTTATCTCCGGCTTTTGCAGGTGATGCCAGATTGAGTAAAGATGTTTTAGGCATGATCAGTATTATTTTTTATCACGATTTAGAGAGCGTTGGCGCAAGAGTTTTTGTTGTTGATAAAGCGCTGCTTTGATGAGTAAGTCTTCATCAATATCACGTAATAAATCGTATTTCATCGTAATGAGTGTATCGTTCGCTTCTTGCTCAACACTGACACAGTGAGCGTAGCAATAGATGGCTGCTGCTGGATGCTCTAGAAACAGTTTCACTCTCGCTTTTTGCCCTGTTTGTAATGGGGTACGAGCGCGATAAGTGAATAGGCTCGCGCCAAAGCGGGTGGTTGTCGAGCGATGTGTTGTGTCATCTTGCTGAGAGAGCATAAACGTCAGGAGTAAATTGAGTTTTTCGTTTTGGTTATCCAGCAATGCAATGACATGCTTTAGTTCGTGCGTCTTTAGCTCACTTCTTGCATTATCACTGAGTTGGTCAAGTTGACTAAATTCACTGGCAACAAGAAAAGGTGCTGGTATTTCGCTAACAAAAACCTCGTTAGAAGGAAGCACAAAATCGGCGGACAATGGCTCAACATTGACGGTCATCTGGTGGTGAACGGTAAAAAATTCTTGCTCTGTCATGCAACTATTCCTTCTTTTAATGTTCTGATTATCGACATACCTGCAAACTAATCAAGATATGTCGTTGTTTATCACACATTTTGACGGCTAATTAGCAAATTAGGGCTACAACCCTCAGCTATTAATCGTTACAGTATCAGCCATCAATTACTCTTGGTTTCCAATATGTTTCATCCTGTTTCAGCCTTCATCGGCTTACGATACTTGCGTGGACGCTCCGGTGATAGGTTCAGCCGATTTGTTTCATATATGTCTACGGCTGGTATTACTATCGGGGTCATGTCGCTGGTGACGGTTTTATCGGTGATGAATGGCTTTGAAGCCCAACTGAAGGGGCGCATTCTCGGTGTGCTTCCACAGGCTGTTGTTTCACAGTCTGGTGGTAAGACAGAACGTACCGATACGCCACCTGAGTTTGTCCGTCAGCTTTCTTCCGCTGGTCATCCTGAACCAATTGTTCAAAGTGAAGCCGTGATTCAAAGTGCTTCTCAACTGACGGCAGGTTTGTTAATTGGCATCAAACCTAGTGATCATGACCCGATCGAGCGCCATTTGATTGCAGGACGTTTGTCTGCGATGAAGGCTGGTGAGTATCAAATTTTTATTGGTCATACATTGGCGAGAGCGCTCGATGTGACCATGGGCGACAAAGTTCGTTTAATGGTGACAAGTGCCAGCCAGTTCACTCCTTTGGGACGCATTCCTAGCCAACGCATTTTTACTGTCGCAGGGATCTATAACACAGGTTCCGATGTCGACGGGCAACTTATGCTCACACACATTGATGACGCAGCAAGATTAATGAGAATGAAGAGTGACCGCATGACCGGGTGGCGACTCTTTTTTGATGATCCTTTTGTTGTTGGGGATTTATCTCGCCATGAGCTACCTCAAGGTTGGCAGTGGCAAGATTGGCGTGACCAACGTGGTGAGTTGTTTCAAGCTGTCCGCATGGAAAAAAACATGATGGGGCTGATGCTTGGTCTGATTGTTGGTGTTGCTGCTTTTAATATTATCTCTGCGCTGATCATGGTGGTGATGGAGAAGCAGTCTGAAGTCGCGATTTTAAAAACTCAAGGGATGCGAGATAGCCAGATCCTCGCCATATTTATGGTTCAAGGCGCAAGTAGCGGGGTAATTGGTGCATTAGTTGGTGGAGGTCTTGGTGTCATGCTGGCCAGTAACCTCAATGCATTATTAGAAACCATGGGTATTGCATTGTTCTCCGTTGGCGGTGAGCTGCCAATTTTAATTAATCCTATTCAAATTATTGTTGTTGTCATTTTAGCCATCGCTCTGAGTTTGCTGGCAACACTATTTCCTTCGTACCGCGCGTCTGCGGTGAAACCAGCTGAGGCTTTGAGATATGAGTAATCTTTTACAGTGTCGTAATGTATGTAAAACGTATCATGAAGGAGCGTTGGATACTCAGGTCTTGAAAGGTGTGAGCTTCGATCTTAATCGTGGAGAGCTCGCGTCCATTATTGGTACCTCTGGCTCGGGGAAAAGTACATTGCTTCATATTCTAGGCGCTCTTGATGACGCAACAGAAGGGCATGTGAATTTTCTTGGTCAAGATTTGGCAAAGCTGAGTTCAAATAAACAAGCTAAGCTGCGCAACAAGCATTTGGGTTTTGTTTATCAGTTTCATCACTTGTTGTCTGATTTTTCTGCGTTAGAAAATGCCGCTATGCCTCTACTGATTGGTGGCATGAACGTCAATGAGGCAAAAAAGTCGGCTCAAGCATTGCTCGATAAGGTTGGACTGAGTCATCGAATTGATCACCGTCCTTCTGAGTTATCGGGTGGGGAAAGGCAACGTGTCGCTATTGCTCGAGCGTTAGTTAACAGCCCAGATTTAGTGTTGGCTGACGAACCGACGGGTAACCTGGATCATAAAACCGCACTGGCCATATACGATCTTATGCGTGAATTGAATCAAGAGTCTGGCACAGCATTTTTGGTGGTAACCCACGACGGTGAACTGGCGGCTAAAATGGATCGCCAACTGCATATGCAAGATGGCTTGTTGATTAATGTGGAGGGCGTTTAGGTGTTCTCTTCTCTGTCACTTTTTATTGGTGGCCGCTTTAGTCGAGCTAAACAGCGAAACAAAATGGTTTCCTTTATCTCACTTTCTTCCACCATTGGCATTACGGTTGGTGTTGCGGTCATCATTATTGGTTTATCGGCGATGAATGGCTTCGAGCGGGAGCTGAAAAATCGCGTTCTTTCGGTGATCTCTCATGGCGAATTTGAAGGGGTGAAAGCACCGATCCAAGATTGGAGAGAAGTCGTTTTACAAGCGGAAAAACACCCCAAAATTGAAGCTGCCGCACCCTATGTAAAGTTGACTGCTTTGGCTGAAAAAGGCCGAGAGCTAAAAGCCATTGAAGTGCGTGGTATTGACCATGAACAGGAGAAACAGGTTTCAAGCTTAACCAACTTCATTGATCCCTCCGTGTGGCAAGAGTTCAAACCGGGTCATCAGCAAGCCATTTTAGGACAAGGGGTTGCTGAATTATTAGGGGTTGAAAAGGGTGACTTTATTACACTCATGATCCCACCCAATAGCGGTACCAGTAAAGTACAAGCGCCTAAACGTGTTCGCGTTCAGGTTGCAGGTTTGCTGCGCTTAAATGGGCAAATTGACCACAACCTTGCCTTAATTCCTCTTCAGGACGCGCAAAATTATGCGCAGCTTGGGCAGGGTGTGAGCGGTGTAGCGGTAAAAGTGAGTGATGTTCTGCAAGCAACTCAAATCATTCGAGAAGCAGGAAACACCTTAGATGTGTATGTCTATTTACGAAGCTGGCAACAGAAATATGGTTTCTTGTACCGTGATATTCAGCTAGTGCGCACCATTATGTATCTCGTCATGGTCTTAGTGATTGGTGTGGCTAGCTTTAATATTGTATCTACGCTCATGATGGCGGTGAAAGATCGGGCTGCTGAGATTGCGATTTTACGAACGATGGGGGCAACCGATGGTTTAGTGAAGCGCATTTTCGTTTGGCAAGGCGTTTTTTCTGGTGTATTAGGCAGTGTGATCGGCAGTATTCTTGGTGTCTTGATTGCGTTAAACCTCACCCAACTGGTTAAAGGTTTAGAAGCGCTGATTGGGCATCAGTTTTTATCTGGTGATATCTATTTTGTCGATTTCCTGCCTTCTCAAGTGGATTTCAATGATGTGCTGTTGGTTTCTTCCACAGCGATAATTCTAAGTTTGCTTGCAACGTGGTATCCCGCTTCAAGAGCAAGTCAACTCAATCCCGCAAGTGTCTTGAGTGCGAAATAAAAGCCGCTTGTTTCCAATACAAAAAAAGGACCGATAAGGTCCTTTTTCATACTTAGTTTTCACCGAATTTCTTACTCATCGCGACACAGTTTAGAAAAAGAGTGTCTCAATATTCTCGACTTTCTGATGATCGACTAACGTGATTGGCGTTGCTGCCAGCTACGTACCACTGAGTATCGCCATAAACCTTTGATACCGAAGTAACCTGCGATGGCTGAAACGACACCACATATTAGGCAACCCAGCAAGAATGGAGGGCCAATGGTGGTCATTTGATTGAGTATGAAGTCCCAAGAAAGCTCAAAGTGGAAATGCTGAGGTGGGACATGCATTACCCAAGCCCCCACTTTATAAGCGAAATAAAACAATACAGGCATGGTGATGGGATTGCTCACCCATACCAAAGCAACAGATAAAGGAAGATTAACACCGCATAAGATGGCAAGACCTGCCGACATGATCATCTGGCTCGGTAGGGGGACGAACGCCATAAAGAGCCCAACGGCAAATGCACCAGCTGCAGAGCGGCGGTTAAGGCACCATAAGTTTGGGTTATATAGGACATTGCCAAAAACCTTTAATGCCTTTTGACGCTTAATCATCTCGTGATCAGGCATAAATCGTTTGATGAACTTTCTTGGCATAGGGGAATATGACTCTCTTTTTTAATTACTGGACGCTATCGTCAATATCTCTATTAATCATAACCGCTCCATATTGGCGTGTGATGCCAAATTGGTACTGGTCAGTTCCCTGTGTGCTTTTCCTAATCACCAGCATCTGGATTAAACCATTCAGGTGGTTTTTAGGTTTGGGTATTGCATTTTTGGTTGTCCTTTTCAAAGGCAATGCCTTGCAACATCAGACAAATGTGCTTTTCCAAGCCGGTCAGGATATTACCATAACTGCAAAGGTTGACAGCTTTTTTAAGCAAATAAGTCACGGCTTTGTAGGGATTGTCGTGGTTAGATCAATTGAAGGCGAAGAATTAAGCATTTTCGAACGACCTAAAATTCGTTTGGTGTCGCCAATTCCCCTCTCTTTAGGGGAGCAGATCTCAGCTTCAATAAAAATAAAGCACATATATGGTCGCATGAATGAGGTGGGTTTCGATAATGAGACTTTCTCCTTATCGCGTAGTGTGGTGGCGCAAGGCAATGTGAAACGACAAGACAGCTTGATTGTTGAACAACAACTTCATTGGCGGCAGTGGTTGTATTCTAAAGTTGAGCGTGAAATCGCCCACCTTCCCAGTGAAGGCGTTATTAAGGCGCTGACTTTTGCTGAGCGCAGTGATATCAGCCGAAGCGTATGGGAGGCATTTAAAGCCAGTGGGTTAAGCCATTTAATTGCGATTTCAGGTTTACATATTGGCATTGCTTTTGGTTTAGGGTGGCTGATTGGTTTTCAATTAATTCGTTTTCATTCGGTGTTCACGCCTCTGCCAGTGTTGAGTGGATTACTATTTGCTTTCGCTTATGCATGGCTTGCTGGCTTTTCGATACCCACGGTTCGCGCCTTATTGATGTGCGCGATTTACGTGATAATGGCGCAATTAAACTGGCGCATTCCCTTCAAGCTTAAATGGTTGTTGTGTCTTGCGATCCTATTGCTGTTTGATCCATTTTCTTCGGTAGCGGCAAGCTTTTGGTTATCGATGTTAGCGGTTGGGGTGATCTTTTACTTTTTAATGCAAACGTCAACGACGGAAAATCGATGTTGGCAATTCATTAAAGCGCAGTGTTTTCTAACGGTTCTCATGGCACCCATTCTGGTTGTCTTTTTCCAAGGAGTCAGTGTTTCAGGGGCATTGTTTAACCTCATATTTGTCCCTTGGTTCTCATTTCTGGTTGTTCCCATCGCGTTCCTTGGCCTAAGTTGGACTTTATTGTCTTTGCCTGGCGTTTGGCTGGTATGGGAGCTACTTGATGGGCTGTTAAAGCCCATGTTATTTGCCATTGAGTTTGCGGATCTTTCGTGGTGGTCAATTTCAGGTGAACAGCGTTGGCTGGTTATTGCATTTGCACTGTATCTGATGATGTTTCCATTGTTGTCTCGGTATACGCGGCTATTGATTGCTATTGGGATCGTATTGCTCAATTTCAAACAAGATAAAAACTATTTATGGCAAATGGATGTAGTTGATGTCGGTCATGGTTTAGCCATCGTTATTGAACAGGATGAGCAAGCCGTTATCTACGATACGGGCGCCTCATGGGAGCTTGGGAGTATGGCAGAAAATGTGATTGCGCCAATATTAACGAGACGGGGGATCACGCAACTGGAAGGGATGATCTTAAGCCATGGTGATAATGACCATTCGGGAGGTGCGCCTTACCTAATTAAATACTGGCAACCGACATGGGTTCGGAGTAGCCAAAATGGAGCAGGGCAAGAGCCTTGCTCACAAGGGATAAATTGGACGTGGGGAGAGTTAACGTTTGTTGCTATTTGGCCACCAAAGCAAGTTTCTCGGCCCTATAATCCACATTCATGCGTTGTCCGAGTAACTCATCAACGCTCTTCTCAGTCAGTACTGCTGACGGGAGATATTGACCAAATTGCCGAATGGTTGCTACTGCGCCAACCAGAGGTGTTACCGAGCGATATCGTCATTGTTCCACATCACGGCAGTAATACCTCATCGACTCCGCGTTTTGTTGAGCTGGTCGATGCTGATTTAGCGATTGCGTCCTTAGCAAAAGGAGGACGCTGGAAGTTACCGCACTCTGATGTCGTCCGGCGTTACCAAGATAATGGTACCCAATGGATGGACACTGGTGAGTCCGGACAGGTCTCTGTGTATTTTTACGAAAATAAATGGCGTGTTGAGGGAATAAGACAAAGACGAGGGCAGACTTGGTATAGGCAGATGCTGCGTAACCAAGTAGAATAGCCGCAATATTGTAAGAAGAATAAAACATTTCTATGTCTCTGAATAACGACGAAACAACCATGCAGACCTTTAAGCGTTTGTGGACTTACATTCGTTTATACAAAGCAGGCTTGGCTGTTGCGGTTGTCGCGCTTATCGTTAATGCGATTGCTGATACCTATATGGTTTCTCTACTAAAACCACTTCTTGATGAAGGTTTTGGTAACGCTGAATCAAATTTCCTTCGCACTCTTCCTTTCATTATTTTTGGCATGATGATCGTGCGTGGCTTAAGTGGCTTTGCTTCTAGCTACTGTTTGAGTTGGGTTTCTGGCAACGTTGTGATGCAAATGCGTCGCCGAATATTTAGCCAGTTCATGCACATGCCTGTGTCTTATTTCGACAAAGAATCTACAGGCGGTCTACTTTCTCGCATTACCTACGATTCAGAGCAAGTTGCTGGGGCCACCAGTCGTGCGCTGGTAAGCATTGTACGTGAAGGAGCGAGTATTATTGGTTTACTCGTACTTATGTTTTGGAATAGCTGGCAGCTTTCATTGGTTTTGTTTGTTGTCGCACCACTTGTTGCGTGGGGAATTGGTGTTGTTTCAAAGCGTTTTCGTAAGATCTCGAAAAACATGCAAGAAGCGATGGGCAATGTAACTGCCTCAGCAGAGCAGATGCTAAAAGGGCACAAAGTTGTACTGAGTTATGGTGGTCAAGAAGTAGAGCGTGAGCGCTTTGATGCGGTTAGTAACCAAATGCGTCAACAAACTATGAAGCTTGTTGCGGCGCAGGCGATTGCAAACCCTGTCATTCAGGTTATTGCCTCCATTGCTTTAGTTGCTGTTTTGTTTTTAGCAAGTGTTGACTCAATTCGTAGTGAATTAACACCGGGTACATTTACAGTAGTGTTCTCTGCCATGTTTGGTTTGATGCGCCCACTTAAGGCGCTGACCAATGTAACGTCAGAGTTTCAACGTGGTATGGCTGCAAGCCAAACCTTGTTTGCATTAATGGACTTAGAAACGGAAGTCGATAATGGCAAGTACACTGCGCAGAAAGTACGTGGTGATATCTCGGTAGAAGACGTGACGTTCACCTATGAAGGGAAAGAGAAACCAGCATTATCTAATGTCAGCTTCACCATCCCTGAGGGCAAGACCTTGGCATTAGTGGGCCGTTCAGGTTCAGGGAAGAGCACTATTGCTAACCTCTTTACTCGCTTCTATGACGTGGATTCCGGCGTGATAAAGTTGGATGGACACGATATTCGCGATTATACCTTGCCTAACTTACGTAGCCATTTTGCGCTCGTATCTCAAAATGTGCATTTGTTTAACGATACGATTGCCAACAACATTGCTTATGCGGCGACAGAAAAATACACACGTGAACAAATCGAGCACGCAGCACGTCTTGCCCATGCCATGGACTTTGTTGATAACATGGATGAAGGCCTAGATACTGTCATTGGTGAAAATGGTACTAGTTTGTCGGGTGGTCAACGCCAGCGTATTGCTATTGCGCGTGCTCTTTTGCGTGACGCGCCGGTTTTGATTTTGGATGAAGCGACCTCCGCTTTGGATACAGAATCTGAAAAAGCGATTCAAGCTGCGCTAGATGAGTTACAAAAAGACAAAACCGTCCTTGTGATTGCACACCGACTTTCTACGATTGAGGAAGCTGATGAAATCCTTGTGGTTGATGATGGTGAGATTATTGAACGTGGTCCTCACAGTGAACTCATCAAGCAAAATGGCGCTTATGCCCAGCTTCATCGAATTCAGTTTGGTGAGTAAGCGTGATTGAAAAAATCTGGTTCCAGAACCATCCACTTAAATATTTGCTTTGGCCACTGTTGTGGCCATTGAGTCAGCTTTTTGGAGTGATTAGCCGAAAACGACGCAGTGATTATGCTGATGGTAAAAAGCAGAGTTATCGTGCGCCTGTTCCAGTTATCGTTGTCGGTAATATTACAGCCGGAGGCAATGGCAAAACACCCGTTGTAATTTGGCTGGTGGAAAAACTGCAGTTAATGGGGTTTAAGCCTGGCGTTGTCTCTCGTGGGTATGGGGGCAAAGCCCCGAGTTATCCGCTGGTTGTGCAAGAAAGTACACCAACTCAACATTGTGGTGATGAACCTTATTTGATTCATAAGCGCACAGGCGCCCCTGTGGCTGTCTCCCCTGTTCGTTCTGATGCTGTTCAGGCGCTGCTACCAACGGGTGTCGATATTATAATTACCGACGATGGTTTGCAGCATTATGCGTTGCAGCGGGATATCGAATTAGTTGTTGTGGATGGTCAAAGACGTTTTGGTAATGAAAGCCTAATTCCACTTGGTCCACTAAGAGAGTCTGTCGCCAGACTTCAAGAAGTAGACTTCATCATTACTAACGGTGGAACGGCACATGACGGGGAAGCGGCAATGGTGCTTACGCCGAGCTTAGCTACCAATTTGAAAACTCGAGAACTTGCACCTGTCAGGCAATTGGAAGGAATGGTTGCAATTGCTGGTATTGGTCACCCACCAAGGTTTTTCAATACGTTGAAACAGTTGGGTGCAGATTTGGTTGCAACAAAAGGGTTTGCAGATCATCAAGAATTTAACCCGTCTGATTTGAATGAAATGGCTCAAAAAGGGCAACATTTAATGATGACAGAAAAAGATGCAGTAAAATGTGCACCGTTTGCACAAGACAACTGGTGGTACTTACCAGTGACTGCTACGTTTAGTGAATCTGATGAAGAACGTATTCTGAACAGAATTAAAGAGGTAAAGGAACAATATGGATCACCGTCTGCTTGAAATCGTGGCTTGCCCTGTGTGTAAAGGCAAACTGACTTTTGATAAAGATAAACAAGAGCTGATTTGTAAATTCGACAGACTGGCTTATCCAATTAAAGAAGGAATTCCTGTACTTCTTGAACCTGAAGCGCGTCAAATGAGTATGGAAGAGGGACGCTAATGGCCTTTACGGTTGTCATTCCAGCGAGATACCAATCTACGCGCCTTCCGGGCAAACCTCTGGCGGATATTGCTGGTAAGCCAATGGTGCAATGGGTTTACGAACAAGCGTTACAAGCCGGAGCTGAACATGTCATTGTGGCAACAGATGATAAACGTGTCGAAGAAGCTGTACTTGCCTTTGGTGGAGAGGTCTGTATGACCTCTCCTGATCATGAGTCAGGTACCGAACGTTTAGCAGAAGTTGTGAAGCTAAAAAATATCGCAGATGACCACATTGTTGTGAATGTTCAAGGGGATGAACCACTGATCCCACCATCGATCATTCGTCAAGTCGCGGAGAATTTAGCAAACAGCGTAGCCCCGATGGCAACACTAGCAGTAGAAATTGAAGATGAATCTGAAGTCTTTAATCCAAATGCCGTTAAAGTGGTTACTGATAATGAAGGTTATGCGCTGTATTTTAGCCGTGCGACGATCCCATGGGACAGAGACGGTTTTGCTACCGAACAGAAACAGATTGAAACACCATTAATGCGTCATATTGGTATTTATGCTTACCGAGCTGGTTTCATCAATACATACATTAATTGGGCACCGTCGGCACTTGAGCGCATCGAGTGCTTGGAACAACTCCGTGTGCTTTGGTATGGCGAGAAAATTCATGTGGCTGTAGCCAAAGAAGCACCGGCAGCTGGTGTTGATACTCCAGAAGATCTGGAAGCGGTGAGAAAAATCATTGCAGGTTAATTAGAAAAGGAGAGCTCTGCTCTCCTTTTTTCTTATATGTTAGTGTCATAATCGCCCCGTTTCGGGCAAGTACCAAGTATTTCACGTCGGCCAGTGTCCTTCACTTCTTCGAGGATGACGTCAAACCCCCACAAACGATACATGTGCTTCAGTACTTCGTCATAACTTTCGTCCAATGGAATTCGGTCATGGGGAACATATTGAAGGGTTAAAGAGCGATCACCCCGGACATCAACATTGAAGACCTGAATGTTGGGTTCGAGGTTACTAAGGTTATATTGTGCGGCTATTTTTTCTCTGATTGCACGATAACCGACGTCATTATGGATGGCACTGACCTCAAGGTAATTTTTTCTGTCATCATCTACAACAGAAAACAGTTTGAAGTCACGCATTAGTTTGGGGGACAGATATTGGCTGATAAAGCTTTCATCTTTAAAATTACGCATTGCAAAATGAACTGCATCAAGCCAATCTGTACCCGCTAAATCTGGGAACCACTCTTTATCTTCATCAGTCGGTTCTTCACAAATCCGCCGTATATCTCTGAACATCGCAAAGCCAAGAGCATAAGGGTTTATGCCGCTGTAGTAAGGACTGTTATAAGGCGGTTGAGCAACGACACTCGTATGGCTATGAAGGAATTCAAGGATAAATCGCTCTGAAACAATCCCCTCGTCGTAGAGGTGATTAAGTATGGTGTAGTGCCAAAAGGTAGCCCAACCTTCATTCATTACCTGCGTTTGCTTTTGCGGGTAAAAGTACTGGCTGATCTTTCGAACAATCCGAACGATCTCTCGTTGCCATGACTCTAACAAAGGAGCGTGCTTCTCGATAAAGTACAAGATGTTTTCTTGCGGTTCACTCGGGAAGCGAATTTTAATGTCTTCTTCTTTGGTTTTAGATTTCGGTACTGTTCGCCAAAGCTCGTTAACTTGAGACTGTAAGTACGCTTCACGTTCTTCTTGTCTGGCTTTCTCTTCTGCGATTGAAATCTTTTCAGGGCGCTTGTAGCGATCCACACCAAAATTCATAAGAGCGTGGCAGGAATCGAGTAACTCCTCGACTTCTTTTTGACCATATTTCTCTTCGCATTTGGCAATATAGTTTTTGGCAAAGAGTAGGTAATCAATAATAGAACTGGCATCAGTCCACGTTTGAAATAGGTAATTTCCTTTAAAGAAAGAGTTATGACCATAACAGGCATGCGCCATAACCAGAGCTTGCATGGTGACGGTATTTTCTTCCATTAAGTAGGCAATACATGGGTCTGAGTTGATCACAATCTCATACGCTAAGCCCATTTGGCCATGCTTATAACCTTGTTCTGTTTGAATGAACTTCTTGCCAAAAGACCAATGGTTATAGTTTATCGGCATACCGATACTGGAATAAGCATCCATCATTTGTTCAGATGTAATGACTTCAATTTGATTTGGATAAGCATCAAGCCGGTAATGATCGGCGACTCGTTTGATCTCTTGATGGTATTGCTCTAACAGGTCAAAGGTCCAATCCGGCCCATCTGACAACATCTTGCTCTTTTTCTTTGTTGTTTTTTTTGTCGTCGTAGCCATAGTCATCTCCCTACGCTGCAGTTTCCTTTTTAAACAGCTCCCTGAATACCGGGAAGATATCATCGACACTGCGAATGTTCTTCATAGCAAAATTCGGGAATGCTTCTTCCAGCTTCTCATACTCGTGCCAAAGGGTTTGATGAGAGCGACGGGTTATTTCGATATAAGAATAATATTGACAGTTTGGCAGAATCTTCTTGGTCAGTAATTCGCGACAGCGTGGAGAGTCATCTGCCCAGTTATCACCATCTGAAGCTTGCGCGGCGTAGATATTCCACTCACCAATAGGGTAGCGATCTTCGACAATTTCGTTCATCAGCTTTAATGCACTGGAAACAATGGTGCCCCCTGTTTCTTGTGAGTAAAAGAACTCATGCTCGTCGACTTCTTTAGCTTGTGTATGATGGCGAATAAAGACGACTTCAACGTTCTCATAAGTTCGAGTCAAAAATAGGTAGAGCAAAACATAAAATCGTTTAGCGATGTCTTTTGTTGCTTGATCCATCGAACCTGAAACATCCATTAAACAAAACATTACGGCTTGGCTAGAAGGAATTGGGCGACGTTCGTAATTTTTGAATCGAAGGTCGAAAGTATCAATGAAAGGGACAGAGTCGATCTTCTTCCTTAATGCTTGAATCTCTTCCCTCAGACGCTTTTCTTCCATTGCCTGAGCTGGCTCTTGGTTTTGAATTCGCTGTAATTCATCTTCGAGTTCATGGAGCATTCGTTTTTTACCCGCAGTCATTGCGGTTCTTCTGGCTAACGACTGTTGGAGTGATTTGACTATCGCAATATTGGCAGGTACCCCAGCAGTTTGGTAACCCGCTCTATGTGTTTTCCATTCAGTGATTTTGTTGATTTGATTCTTTTCAAGGTTAGGTAATTCAAGTTCTTCAAAGAGGAGATCCAAGTATTCATCTTTAGATATTTGAAATACGAAATCGTCTTGGCCTTCTCCGTCTTGACTCGCATCACCTTCACCAGACCCGCCGCCTTGGCCACCCCCTTTAGGGCGCTCAATTTTGTCTCCGGTAACAAACTGGTCATTGCCTGGATGGACGCGCTCTTTTACTCCACCTTTACCTTGGTGAAATACGGGTTCTTTGATGTCTTTATGAGGAATAGAAACGTCTTCGCCCGTTTCTGTGTTCGTAATAGAACGGCGATTGACGGCGTCAGCGACCGATTCCTTGATCTGCTCTTTATGACGGCGTAGAAAGCGCTGCCTGTTCACAGCACTTTTGTTCTTGCCGTTTAATCGTCTATCGATAAATTGCGCCATTCGTTACCCCTTATACAATCACACCGCTGTTGCCGGCTACCAACAGGTAGCCGACTGCCTAGCTATGGACTTGAGTCAGGTTGACTTATGAAGACTTACGTACGCGTAAGTACCATTCAGAAAGTAATCTGACTTGTTTTTCGGTATAACCTTTCTCCATCATACGAGCGACGAAGTCGTCGTGCTTCTTCTGATCCTCAGAAGAGGTTTTGGTGTTGAAAGAGATGACCGGTAATAGCTCCTCGGTGTTAGAGAACATTTTCTTCTCGATAACGGTACGCAGCTTCTCATAGCTAGTCCAAACAGGGTTTTGTCCATTATTGTTGGCTTTAGCACGAAGGACGAAGTTAACGATCTCGTTACGGAAATCTTTAGGGTTGCTGATGCCAGCAGTTTTTTCGATTTTTTCTAATTCGTTATTTAATGCCGCTCGGTCAAATAGTTGACCGGTCTCAGGATCACGATATTCCTGATCTTGAATCCAGAAATCGGCATAGGTGACATAACGGTCGAAGATATTTTGTCCGTATTCAGAGTATGACTCTAAATACGCAGTTTGAATCTCTTTTCCGATAAACTCGACATAGCGAGGCACTAAGTAGCCTTTTAAGAACTCAAGGTACTTTTCAGCCGTTTCTTGAGGGAACTGCTCTCGTTCGACTTGTTGTTCAATGACATAGAATAGATGAACAGGGTTAGCGGCTACTTCTGCTTGGTCGAAGTTAAATACGCGCGACAGGATCTTGAAGGCAAAACGGGTTGAGAGGCCAGACATACCTTCATCGACACCTGCATAGTCACGGTATTCTTGATAGCTTTTTGCTTTTGGATCGGTATCTTTTAACGTTTCTCCATCGTAAACACGCATTTTCGAGAAAACCGAAGAATTTTCAGGGTCTTTTAGTCGTGAAAGAATACTGAATTGAGCTAGAAGATCTAACGTACTAGGTGAGCATGGTGCTTTCGAAAGCTCCGAGTGATCAAGCAATTTCTGATAAATCTTCACTTCTTCAGAGACACGCAGACAATAAGGGACTTTAACTATGTAGACCCTATCTAAAAACGCCTCATTGTTTTTGTTGTTACGGAAGGTTTGCCACTCTGATTCATTAGAGTGAGCCAAAATCATACCTTCAAAAGGAAGGGCAGATAGACCTTCTGTACCGTTATAGTTACCTTCTTGGGTAGCGGTTAAAAGAGGATGCAAAACCTTAATAGGGGCTTTGAACATCTCTACAAATTCCATCAACCCTTGGTTTGCACGACATAACGCACCTGAGTAACTGTATGCATCCGGATCATCTTGCGAATAGTGCTCCAGCATACGGATATCGACTTTACCCACGAGTGATGAAATGTCTTGGTTATTCTCATCACCAGGTTCTGTTTTAGCCACCGCTAGCTGGTCTAGAATTGAAGGGCGAACTTTGACAACTTTAAATTTTGAGATATCACCGCCAAATTCGTGAAGGCGTTTCGCTGCCCAAGGTGACATGATGGTTCGCAAGTATCGTTTCTCGATACCGTATTCCTGTTTCAGTAAATCACCATCTTCTGTTACGTCGAATAAGCTAAATGGGTGATCATTAACCGGGCTACGTTCGCCATTTGCAGATAGGACGTAGATAGGAATGAGTTGCATCAGTGCTTTAAGCTTTTCTGCAATCGACGATTTACCGCCGCCAACTGGGCCTAACAAGTAAAGAATCTGTTTTCTTTCTTCTAGCCCTTGCGCCGCGTGTTTTAGATAAGAAACGATTTGTTCAATAGCGTCTTCCATACCATAGAAATCTTTGAACGTTTCGTATCGCGATATGACCCGATTTGAGAAAATGCGGCTGAGTCGCGGGTCTTGAGCCGTGTCTATAATTTCAGGTTCGCCAATTGCCATTAATAAACGTTCGGCTGCATTGGCATAAGCGCTTTTGTCATCTTTACAGAGAGCTAGAAACTCCTGAAGCGACAATTCTTCGTCCTTGGCCGCTTCATAGCGTGCTTGGAAGTGGTCGAAAATACTCATAATGAATTCCCCTCTGAACCTGTCTGTTCGACAAACAACTCGCATTGAATTCCAATTTCCTTACTACTTAAGCCTAGTTTGTTTTTGGAATTTTGCTTAAAAAATATGTGTTTATTTGCAAAATGTGATGTTTGCCTAGTTGTTTTTATCTTGCGTATTTTTAAGCTGAATATCTGTTGTTGCGGTTATAAATGGTGTGATTTTAAGCGAGAAGGAGGGGGAGTGTTTTTTAACGAAAGGAATTGGGCGCTGTTAGAAAAAGAGCTGCGACTGCAGCTCTTTTGGTGTTTTTAAGCGTTAAATATTTGTTTTAGCTCTGTCGGACATAAGTGATATTGGCGTGGACAACTACGCCATGTGCTCAACATGCGGCGATATTTTTCAAGCATTGGCATTTGGCTATTGAAATGGTGCTCTTCTTTGGAAAATTGAGGATATAGACCTTCTGATTCTGTTAAGAAGCGCACGTAGTTAACATGTTGAGCTTCTGTTGCGATATCGAACCCAAGGAATTGTAAACGGCGCTGATCAACTTCTTGTTGCTCATTCTCGGAAAGCATTTTATTGGATTCTTGCATCGCATGATACATTTCCATGATATCGATGATTTCACGACATTCTTGCTCTACAAGACAACCAAAGTCTTTGTTCAGTTCTTGCATTTGCAGCTCATACCCACGTTCTACAATGGTTTGTAAACGTTGGTATTTTTGCGCATTTTCTGGATCCATTTGTGACATCAGGTAGTACTGGTTTGAAAGGATCAGACGCTGAGCATTGGTCATTTCCATGTTGGCCTCACTAATAACAAATTAATATTTCTTTAATGGGATTAGGTTAACGCTTACACGATGAGTGAAACATGATCTCAACACATATTTAATAAGAAAAGTACAAAGAATCGACGCTTGCAGCGCTATTTTTTATGGTAATGATTGTAAATATAATCTTTATCAGAAAAGACTCTCAGCCATTCAGGTTTAAATACGCACAACATAGCCGTTGCCATCCCATTGAGTAGGCCTTCAGGAAAGGCAAGAAGGGGAGTGAAAATAAGGTAGTTGTCCACGATTGTTGCCCAATCATGCGTATCATTAACAACGTGGTACAGCGAATTTATCACCAGATGTAAACTGCCTGTCACTGCGCCATTGAAGAAACCCGCAATAAAGATAAAAACGAAGATATTTCGAGGTAAGTATTTATAGGTTAGGTTAAAAATGATGCGGCTGATCGCGATTGGAACCAAGCCAGAAAGAAAGAGATATTCGGGTAATTGGAAGAAGTGGAGTTCACCAAATGCGGCTAACAGAAGAGAGACTATACCGGAAAGCAAATAAGCAATCTTCCAGCCATACATTAGGGTAAGGGTTGTGAGACCAAGAAAGTGAATCGACAAGTTGTCTTTTACACCAGCTTGTGCTGACCACAACAAAAAAAGTGCAAAGATAATGGCGTAGGTAATGTGCTGAAATGAGCGATCTTTCTGTAGTTTTGGTAACAAATGACGCTTTGCATCGTGAGCGGCTGGAAAGGCAGCAATCAATAAAAGTAGTAATGCAAAGAGCTCTTTGAGAAACATGATAACAACCATAAAAAATACCAACCTTCAGGTTGGTATTTTTTATGAATTAAAGCAAATGGGAAATCAGTATTTTACGTTTGAGTGATACTGCTCAAGAATTGATACGATGTTGTCCATTGTTTCTTTTGGTGGTGGGTTTACACCATCTAATGGATACTCGATTCCCAGAGCTTCCCACTTATGTGCACCCAATTTGTGGTACGGAAGGAGTTCAACTTTCTCGATGTTGTCCATATCTTTAATGAACTCACCCAGCATATGCGCGGCTTCTTCATCGTCGGTATAGCCAGGAACGACTACATAACGAATCCATGTGGTTTGTCCTACGCTATGTAAGTACCGAGCAAAATCAAGGACTCGACGGTTGGATACACCGATAAAATCTTGGTGGATCTCATCTTTCATGTGCTTTAAATCCAACATAACTAAGTCGGTAGCTTCAAGGACTTCATCAATCACATCGGTGTGTTTTCGGATATATCCGTTTGTATCCAAGCAAGTGTGAATACCTTCAGCTTTCGCTGCACGGAAAAAATCGCGTACAAATTCAGGTTGAAGCATTGCTTCTCCACCTGAACATGTAACACCACCACCAGAAGCGTTCATGAAGTGGCGATAAGTTTTCGCTTCACTGATGATCTCTTCAACGGTCACTTCTTTTCCATCGTGTGTGTCCCAAGTATCGCGGTTGTGACAGTACTTACAACGCATTAGGCAACCTTGCAGGAAGACTATAAAGCGAATACCAGGTCCGTCTACGGTTCCGCAAGATTCAAAAGAATGAATACGACCAGTTGTTGACATGAGCTCATCTCTATTTAGTAATTTTGGTTGTTATTTTATTACAAAAAGTGCGGTTTAAATAGCGCTATGCGGTGTTAACGCTGATTTTACTGAGTTTGTTTAAAAAAGCGTACATAGCACAAAAATATTGTTATAAAATTGTTATAAATGATAAAAATATAAATAATCATGGATGCATAAAACATAAGGTTTTTGGAAGTCATATAGTTTGATGACTAAGGAATAGCTATGGATTTATTTGCTCTGTCACAAAAGCAAAAGATGACACTACTACTGGTAGTCTTGTCTGTTGGTTTTATTGCTTTGGGAATATTTACAACGGCGCGTTTGAACGTAATGAGCCACCAATACCAATCGAGTGGGGAGGTTGCTACTGGTTCACTTTCTCTTTATCGAACTCAAAGTAAGCTTCTTTCACTGTCTGGTGAGCTTGATGATATGACGGGCTCTGAAGTAAGTACGGTAGAAGAAAAATTGGCATCAATAGTTTCTGATGTTGAGAAAAATGCCAAGTTTTTGGCAGAGCTAAGCCTTGCTGAGCAAGCGGACGGTATTCAATCGAGTGCGAATGAATTTAAACAAGCGTTGTTGCCTTGGATGACATTAAAGTCTGAGCTGGGGTTCAATGTTGACGAAGGGAAACTTGGCTTACTTAAAGAGTATGCGTCAACAATTGAAAAGAAAATCGAAGAGACGGGCATGGTGACATTGAACTCGGATTTTCAAGCAATGATCAAGGCACAACAAAACTACTTGTTACAGCCGAACGAGAATAATTTAAAGCTGTTTAATCGAGCGATGGCTGGCTTTGTGAGCATGTCGAATGTGTATGCGATGTTAGAGTTGTACGAAGCAGAAATAAACAGCTTTAAAGAAACCTTTCTTCGAGTCAGCGAGCTTTCTCAACAGCTGGGAGAAGTGGAGCAGCAATTGCTCGTTAACGAAAGCAATTTTACATCGGTTATCAATGAAACAACGCTAACACTGGGTACAATGAGCAGTGAGTTTCAAGTTTCTGCCGATAACGCCGCCTTGGAAACAACTTGGTCAGTGGTTTTTGCTTGTGCCATTCTTGCCATATTTACTGTTGCGATATTTATGACCGCCAGCATCAGCCTTTCAAAGTCCCTTAAACAGATCAGCCAAATTCTGCAAGCGATCTCAAAAGGGGATTTGTCTCAGCGGATGTCTTTATCGAACAATCCCAATGATGAGTTCAACCAGTTAGCAAAAACGATCAATCAAAGTTGTGGGAATTTAGGAGCGTTGATCAAAGGTGTTCAGGGAAGCAGTAATGCTTTGTCTGAAAACGCTGCGGAGCTTAGTCATGGGTTGGATAAACTTGCTCATCACCAAACGGAAGTTCTGGGACAGACTCAAGTTTTAGCGTCAGCGACAGAACAGGTGAGTGTTACCACCCAAGAGGTTTCAAGTTCGCTTGAATTTGTGGCGGATATTAGCCGCTCTTCCACACATTCGGCAGAAGAAGGGGCTAAAGTGATCGGTTCTGCAATCGGTTCGCTAGAGGAGGTAGCAAATATCCTTAAGTCCGCAGCCACACATATCCAACAATTGGAAGAAGCTTCATCTAAAGTGGATGCTGTTATGGAAATCATCAACGGAATTGCAGAACAAACCAATCTGTTAGCGTTAAATGCTGCAATAGAGGCTGCGAGAGCAGGGGAACAAGGTAGGGGGTTTGCGGTTGTCGCTGACGAGGTGCGAAGCTTGGCAGTTCGAACAGTCGATGCTGTAAATGAAATTTCCGAAACCATCGATACGATGAAAAATGAAAGTGCTGAAGTGATTCAATACATCGGACAATCTGAATCATCGATGAAATCCGGGCAAGAGAAAGGACACGAGGCTATGCAAGCACTCAATGTGATCATCGAAAAAGCCGATGAAGCGTCCCATCAAACCGACGTAATATTTACGTCGATTAAAGAGTTGGCGACGACAAGTCAGTCAATGGCCGATAGCATGACTCAGATGTCTTCAGCGATGAAAGATTTGGAAGACAATAACGAACAATTACGGGCGGTGAGTCAAGTAGTTGATCAACGCTCTAGCAGCCTCAATCAAGACTGCCAGAGGTTTGCGATTTAGAAAAATGCGTATAGAGAGAGGCTACCCGTACCATAGACGCTACTGGTGGCTTCTTTATATTCTGGTGATTTAGCGGTAGTGGTAAAGCTTGCACCAAGGTAATCGTTGTACCAAGCAACGCCTAATACGGCTGAAGCTTGGAGGCTTTCAAGCGTGACTGGATAATTCTCAGGGTCAGGAATGCCCGGTCTATCTCCCTCTAGCGTGTAGTCGTTAAAACGATAGCGGCCTTCAACTCCACCAAACAGGAACCATCCGCCTTTTGATGCTCCTATCATCCCGGGTCTGAAAGGATTTTCGGTGTCAATATTAGCTGCTCCCATGTTACCAGCTAAGTCACTACCCCAGCGGAACATAAGACCTGTAGAGATATCACTTCGATAGTTCCCAACATTTACTTCAGAAATATTGGAAACCTCCCAATCTGTGTTCGCGATTGAACGTTCACGCATCCAGTTGAAGTGGCTGAGGTATCCAATGCTACCAACAATTTTTTCTTCTACTTGGTACTCCCAACCTAGTGGGTCATCTGAACCCGTAATGCTATGTACGAAGTTTTGGGCTTTGTCTGCAAGTGAACTTTCACCGGTTGTACCGATCGTCAAATTAAAACGCTGGGCTTGTTGTGGGTGCAAGCTAATATAATTAAGCGAAGTATGTAAATAGCCCGCATAAGGGCGGTCATTTGCCAATGGCTCCGTAGCTTCAATATCAGAAGGTGTCCACATTTTGTGTCCGATAGTAAATTCGAACTTATCTAGAGAAGTGGCTCCCCACATGCTAAGGCTTAAAGGTTTGGTTAACCAGTTTGGGTCAATCGCACCGGAGGTATAGGTCAAAAAGATCCCGTTTGTATAATCCTCGTCAACACCAAAAACACCATCATTATCTAGTGTAAAAGAAATGGTAGAACGATCAGATGCTGATGCTCCGGTAGCAAGTAAAAGTAACGGTAAAACGCGCAGGTACTTCATAGGCAATTTTTCTTGTTATTTGCAGTGGTTTTCATATTACATACAAAAAGTATGCCCGCTTTAATAAGCTATTAATTTGACGCAAGAAGTGTGGAAGATGTCGATATGATAGACGTGTAATTGCAAATAGCTAGCAATAAAAAGCCCCGCTTAAATAGCGGGGCTTTATCAATCATTCAGCTGAGATTATAGAGACTCAGTGAAAGTACGTGCAATTACGTCAGCTTGTTGCTCTGCAGTTAGAGAGTTAAAGCGTACAGCGTAACCAGATACACGGATTGTTAGCTGAGGGTATTTCTCTGGGTGCTTAACTGCGTCTTCTAGAGTTTCACGGTTAAGAACGTTCACGTTTAGGTGTTGACCACCTTCGATACCAGCTTCGTGGTGGAAGTAACCATCCATTAGACCTGCAAGGTTAGAACGTTGAGAGTTCTCTTCTTTACCTAGTGCGTTTGGTACGATAGAGAATGTGTAAGAGATACCATCTTTAGCGTCAGCAAACGGTAGTTTACCTACAGATGTTAGTGATGCTACTGCACCTTTCTCATCACGACCGTGCATTGGGTTTGCACCAGGAGCGAAAGGAGCGCCTGCTTTACGGCCATCAGGTGTAGTACCTGTTTTCTTACCGTACACAACGTTAGATGTGATAGTAAGGATAGACTGAGTAGGGATTGCATCACGGTAAGTCTTAAGCTTACGGATTTTACCCATGAAGTTAGAAACAAGTTCACAAGCCATGTCATCAACACGTGCGTCGTTGTTACCAAATTTAGGGTAATCGCCTTCGATTTCGAAGTCGATTGCAATGCCGTCTTCATCACGGATAGGTTTAACTTTCGCGTGTTTGATTGCAGATAGTGAGTCAGCTGCAACAGATAGACCAGCGATACCACAAGCCATAGTACGACGAACGTCACGGTCATGAAGAGCCATTAGAGCCGCTTCGTAGCTGTATTTGTCGTGAGAGTAGTGGATTGCGTTTAGTGCAGTCACGTATTGTTTAGCTAGCCAATCCATTAGGTTGTCTAGGCCTGCCCACACTTTGTCGAAGTCAAGAACTTCGTCAGTCATCGCTTCAGTCTTAGGACCAACTTGCATCTTCAATTTCTCATCAACACCGCCGTTGATAACGTAAAGAAGCGTTTTTGCAAGGTTTGCACGAGCACCGAAGAACTGCATGTGCTTACCGATAACCATTGGAGATACACAACAAGCGATAGCGTAGTCATCGTTGTCGAAATCTGGACGCATTAGGTCATCGTTCTCGTACTGGATAGAAGAAGTATCGATAGATACTTTCGCACAGAACTTCTTGAAGCCGTCAGGTAGTTGCTCAGACCAAAGTACAGTGATGTTTGGCTCTGGAGAAGGACCCATTGTGTATAGTGTGTTTAGGAAACGGAAGTTTGTACGTGTAACTAGCGTACGACCGTCAACACCCATACCACCCATAGATTCTGTAGCCCAGATTGGGTCGCCAGAGAATAGCTCATCGTACTCAGGAGTACGTAGGAAGCGAACCATACGTAGTTTCATTACGAAGTGGTCGATCATTTCCTGAGCTTGTTCTTCAGTGATAACACCGTTTGCGATATCACGCTCAACGTAAACGTCAAGGAACGTAGAAGTACGACCTAGAGACATTGCCGCGCCGTTTTGAGATTTAACAGCTGCAAGGTAACCGAAGTAAGTCCACTGGATAGCTTCTTGAGCGTTAGTCGCAGGACCAGAAATGTCGAAGCCGTACTTAGCTGCCATTTCTTTCATTTGACCTAGTGCACGGTGCTGCTCTTGAATCTCTTCACGAAGCTGCATAGTCATTTGTAGGTCATCACCCGCTTCAAGTTTTTCTTGAGTTGAGTGGAATTGAGCTACTTTGTCTTTGATCAGGAAGTCTACACCGTATAGTGCTACACGACGGTAGTCACCGATGATACGACCACGGCCGTATGCATCTGGAAGACCAGTTAGAACACCAGATTTACGACATTTTAGGATATCTGGAGAGTAAACGTCGAAAACACCTTGGTTGTGTGTTTTGCGGTACTCAGAGAAGATTTTTGAAACTTGTGGGTCAAGTTCACGACCGTAAGCTTTACAAGAACCTTCGATCATACGTACACCGCCGTTTGGCATGATTGCACGTTTTAGAGGAGCTTCTGTTTGTAGACCTACGATAGTTTCTAGGTCTTTCTCGATGTAGCCTGCATCGTGAGCAGTGATGGTAGAGATAACTGAAGTATCGAAATCAACAGGAGCGTGAGTAGAGTTCTCCAGTTTGATACCTTCCATTACCTTAGCCCAAAGCTTGTTAGTTGCTTCAGTACCTTCAGAAACTAGGAAAGATTCGTCGCCTTCATACGGTGCGTAGTTCTTCTGAATGAAATCACGAACGTTTACTTCGTTTTGCCAATTACCTTCAGCAAAACCTTCCCAAGCTTTAGCAAATTGCTCTGCCATGACATACCTACCTTTTTAGTAGAAAAAACACGTACTATTCTAGCCGTTGAGCCAGCTATCCCCACTAGGAGGACAAGTACACTCTTATGAATAACAATATGTATAGTCTTTAAATGACGTTCATAAAACTATAAATATTGTCACTACGTTTTATATGGGAACTTCCTTACTTGTTTTCAAGGGTATACTAAAATTTTTTTGCAAACCTTAAACTAAATCAATAAATCCTCAAAAAAATCGATAAAAAGGGGGTGGCAATTGCTGCCACCCTCAAATAATTTGAGCTTATAGCCAAGCTTTAATGCCGTATTGGCTTTCTAGCATACCTACAGCAAGCATAGCAATCAGACAGATAACTAGTACACCGCCCGGGATAACGATTTTGTCTATGAACGATAGTTTAGATGCGCGCTCTTTGTCACCAATCAAACCGTTATTGTCCAGTAGCATCGTTAGCGCCCAAGCTAGCACTGGGTTTACGACAGCAGAACCAAAGATACAGATACCCGCAGCTTGCGAATCTTTTGTATCTTTTACCATCTGCATACCTGCTTCTAGTAAAGGAAGGAATACACCAACTAGCAGTGCAACGCGCATTACTGGTGGCCATACAGCAACGTCCATTGGGAAACCAAGGATAGCAATCGTCATTACCAGTAGGCCTAGAATGATTGCGCCACCAGGAATTGGACGTTTTGCGATTGCAGCAGGGATCATGTATGTACCCCATGAAGATGTGATGTTACCGCCACCAAGCGCTGTACCTACCATTTGGCGAACAGAACACATGGTCATGGTGTCATCAACATCCATTAATACTTTTTCTGTCTTCTTAGGGTAGTTCAGTTCTTGGAAGATACGGTGACCAAGGAAGTCTGGTGACCACATTGCTACAGCAAGAATGGCAAATGGTAATGATGCGATAAAGTGCTCAAGGTTTGGTAGGCCAAGTTGCCAACCTGTTTCTGTGCTGCCCCACCAATATACAGGGTTTAAGTTTGGCAAGCCCATTTCGGTTTCAAAGCGTAGATCGAAGCCTGCGCCAAGCACCAGTGCGATAATCAAACCTGTGAACGCACAAACTGGGATCGCTAACCAACGCATGTTGATCTTCGCCAAGAATGCGTACAACACGATGTTGATACCTAAGACGACTAAACCAACATAGCCCATACTACCAGCGGCAATATCTGCAGATTGCAATCCAGTAGCCCAAGTTTGGATGGAGGTTATCTGGCTCATTGTACCTGTAAAACCAAGGAAAATGAGCAAGCCACCAGCCGTACCTTCAGACGTCAAATTAACTAACTTGGAGCCGCCTTTAAAGTAACTAAGTAGAAGGCCAAATACACCAAGAAGAATCGCCAAAGCCAGAGGGTGAGCACCGGCAAGAGCAATCGCACCGATAAGAGGGATCATAGGGCCGTGGTTGCCTGCAAGGTTTGCCCTCGGGTTGATAAAACCAGATGCAATCACACAGAAAAATAGAGCAGGGAAGAGCATTTCTACACGAGCGACTTCGATAGCAAACTCTTTACCTAAGTTTACATGATCCCAAGCCGCTGTTAGACCATCAGCCCACGACATCATTACCGCAGAATACATTGCGATAATACCGATAGTACCAGCTAGTGCAGGTACCAAGTCTTCTAATTCGAAGCGAAAATCACGACCTGGAAGGTTAAGGCCGAAGCGACGAGGCTTCATGATTTGCAGTTCGTGATCTAGGTAATCAGAGCGGGTAGCGAACTCAGAAGCTGGACGATGCAGCTCCTGATAGCTTTTATTCTCGATATCCGAATCAGAATGCGGTTTATTGACTGCGTCTGACATAGATTCCTCATATTTAAAAAAGTTGTAGTGCTTTAAAACTGCTCAATAATTATTGTCTTCGAACAGTTCTGATAAAACGGTTTGCTGCTTCCTGCTGCAGGTACTTTGCCTTGATATACATGTAGCAAGCAATTGCTGTGCTTCAATGTGTGGCATGTACAAAGAAAAAGCGTCTGAAGTGAGGCTTTGACTTTCGTTGTGGAGTTTATCTTGGTAACCCTAAAGAGTGATTGATTTAGATCACTTTATGAAAGAATGTGAAAGAAAACTACACAGCTATGGAGTTTACGATATCTTCACATTTATTCGATTGAAATAATATTTCACATTGTAATTTTTCTTAGACCTGAACTGTATGTGTAACGCCTTTGTTGGTTGGTTGCGCTGGATCGTGTTTTTATAAAAATGTTAATTAGGTGCGTGCAATACATTGTGGTGTCTAATGGTGTTTTATGCGCATTTGTTAGGATATAAACCCGCATGATGAATATATACTCAGATAAAGTGGCTTGATATCCCATTTTGATAGGTTAATAATTTGTTGCATGTCATAAGGTCTAGTGCTAGTTTGTATCGAACTGAAGGCAACAGCTTTTAGGAATACCTAATATAGATAATTAAAAATGGTATACACAATACAGGGAGTATAAGCGGATGAGTGAAGTACCCGCTCTGGATATCAAGGATTTACATAAAACATTTGGCCAAAATGAAGTTTTAAAAGGCATTTCTTTAGAAGCTCATAAAGGCGATGTTATTTCAATTATCGGCTCTTCCGGTTCAGGTAAGAGTACCTTTCTTAGATGCATCAACTTGTTAGAAACCCCAACCGCTGGCGAGATTTGGGTAAATGGTGAACTCATTCAGATGAAGAATAATCGTCAAGGTGAATCTGTCCCAGCTAATGAAAAACAAGTGCAACGTATTCGTTCTCGCCTTGCGATGGTATTTCAAGGATTTAATCTTTGGTCGCACATGACGGTACTGGAGAATGTAATTGAAGCTCCTGTACATGTTTTAGGCGTGCCGAAATCCCAAGCTATAGAAAATGCCAACGCCTTGTTAAAAAAGGTTGGTTTGTATGAACGCAAAGATTACTACCCAGGCCACTTGTCTGGTGGACAGCAGCAACGTGCGGCAATTGCACGTGCATTAGCGGTTGACCCTGAAGTAATGTTATTTGACGAACCGACTTCTGCGCTTGACCCAGAATTGGTTGGGGAAGTCTTGGGGGTGATGCGTGATCTCGCGGATGAAGGGCGAACAATGTTGGTTGTTACTCATGAAATGGCGTTTGCTCGCGATGTCTCAAATCATGTGATGTTTCTGCATCAAGGGTTGGTAGAGGAGCAGGGTGACCCTGCCAAACTGTTTACTAACCCAGAATCAGAGCGTCTTCAGCAATTTATCTCATCTATCTATTAGCAATTATATTTAAAGTGTTTGATAACCATCGAGCACACAGTAAACACAACAACATATAACGAAGAAAACACAATCACAGGAGTACGGAAATGAAAAAGTGGTTAGTCGTTGCAGCTTTAGCTGCTACTGCAGCAACAGGAATGGCCCAAGCGAAAGAATGGAAAACCGTTCGTTTTGGTATTGAAGGCGCGTATCCTCCATTTAGTTGGACTGAAGCAGATGGCTCTTTGAAAGGGTTTGATGTTGATATGGCCAATGCATTATGTAAAGAGATGCAAGTGAAATGTAAGATCGTTCCTCAGGATTGGGATGGCATTATTCCTTCACTACTTGCTCGCAAATACGATGCGATAATTGCAGCCATGTCAATTACGAAAGAACGTAAGAAAAAAGTCGACTTTACTGGCAAGTATGCACTAATCCCTAACAAATTTATCGCAAAGAAAGGGGCTGGATTGAACTTTGATGCGCTAGACGGTGTGAAGATTGGCGTACAGCGTGCAACCACGCATGATAAGTACCTAACCGATAACTATGGCGGCAAAGTGGAAATTGTACGTTATGGCTCATTTGATGAGGCATATCTTGACCTTGCAAACGGCCGTATTGCTGCGGTACTAGGAGACGCTTCTGCTCTTGAAGAAGGCGTTTTGAATAAAGCTGGCGGTGAAGCGTATGAGTTTGTTGGCCCTTCTTTGACCGATCCTAAATGGTTTGGTGAAGGCTTTGGTATTGCTGTTCGCAAGCAAGATAAAGACTTAACGAAGAAGCTGGATGCTGCAATTCTATCGTTACGTG
The DNA here is from genome assembly GCF_040869035.1 of Vibrio sp. NTOU-M3. NCBI lineage: Bacteria > Pseudomonadati > Pseudomonadota > Gammaproteobacteria > Vibrionales > Vibrionaceae > Vibrio > Vibrio sp. NTOU-M3. The sequence goes on along the minus strand of NZ_CP162100.1, from coordinate 2,055,784 downwards.
AGCAAGGTGTTTATCAAGAAATTGCTGCTAAATACTTTAACTACGATGTTTATGGTCAATAATTCATAAACATATCGGTTGCTGGTTTTCTGTTCCTAGAGGTAGCCAGCAACCGACCGTCTGAGTTTAGGGATTAGGAACTCACCTATGCTGGATTTACAAGGATATGAAGCCTCGATTTTAAAAGGGGCCGTGCTGACGATTGAAGTCGCAGTGTTATCGCTAATATTAGCGATGATATTAGGTATGTTGGGAGCTTTGGCAAAGATGGCGCCTTATCGTTGGGCTCGTGCCATTGCGACGCTTTACACAACAATTATTCGGGGAATTCCCGATCTCGTCTTAATGATGCTGATCTTTTTTGGAGGTCAGATCCTACTGAACAACAGTCTTTACTCCATCAATGAATGGCTCAATGAATGGTTTACATCAAGTAATCCTGACCATGAATGGACGTCTTACCTTCCTGATTATATCGATGTCAGCCCGTTTATCGCAGGGATCTTGACGATTGGCTTTATATTTGGGGCATACATGGCGGAAACCTTCCGTGGCGCGATTATGGCTGTTGACAAAGGAGAGTTAGAGGCAGCTAAAGCCTATGGTATGAGCTCTGTGTTGGCGTTTAGGAGAATTCTACTGCCTCAGATGATCCGCCACGCGCTTCCGGGTTTTGGTAATAACTGGCTTGTGTTGCTCAAAACGACCGCATTGGTTTCAATCATCGGTTTAGAAGATATGGTACGGGTGAGCTCACTTGCGGCGGGCTCGACGAAGATGCCATTTACTTTTTACATGGCGGTTGCATTGATCTTCTTATTCTTTACAAGCGTGTCGACTGGGTTACTGAAATTGGTTGAGCGCAAATTTAGTATTCATGCGAGGTAGTCATCATGGACTTTTCTTTGGTTATAGAAAGTTTTCCAACCTACCTTGAAGGCTTGTGGACAACAGTTTGGTTAGTCGGGTTAGCATTGATCATTGGTTTGGCAGTCGCTATTCCACTTGCTATTACCCGAAACAGTGAAAACTATTTACTCAGCTTGCCAAGTTGGGGCTTCATTTACTTTTTCCGTGGTACGCCACTTTTGGTTCAGTTATATCTAATTTATTACGGTATGGACCAGTTTTTTCCGGTAAAAGATACCTTGTGGGAGCACGCTTGGTTTTGTGCTTTGGTTGCGTTTGTTCTGAATACGTCGGCCTATACTGCAGAAATCATTCGAGGTGCAATCAATGGTTTGCCAAAAGGTGAGGTTGAAGCTGCAAAAGCCTATGGCATGGGGGTATGGAAAACGTATCGCCGAATAATTTTACCAAGTGCATTGCGTCGTGCGCTTCCGGCATACAGTAACGAAGTAATCTTTATGCTACACGGTAGTGCGGTCGCAGGTATCGTTACGATTGTTGATCTAACGGGTGCTGCGCGTTTGGTCAACTCTCGCTACTATGCGCCATTTGAATCATTCTTAACCGCTGGTCTGTTTTATATGGGCCTCACCTTTATCATATTGTGGTGTTTCAAACTCGCTGAGAAACGCTTCCTCGCTTATCTCAGACCATTGAGTTAATTAATTTAGATCGGCATCTCAATGATGCCGATAACTTTTTGATATCCATTCATAAAATTTCTTTATTAGCTTTTCTGTCAACAGGAAAATATTTTAATGCATGGTCCTTGCTGTAAGGTTGTGCGTTATATGAATAGACGATTTGTACCCATTTCATTTGTATTGTTGTTAATGATGGGCTGTGGTGGTGGTTCAGAGGATGAGTCGATTGTCACGAGCCCAACCAAACCGACAGAAGTTCCAAACATTCCAGATGCCCCTGACGTTCCCACTACCGAAACGCCAAAACAAGAATCCGCAGTAGAAATAGCGTTAAGAACAGGTAATGCACTTATCGTTGAAAAACCAAACGATTTTATTGTGGCAAGTCGAGATTATGTGACCGAATGGCAAACAAAGTACGATGAAATAAAACGCACGTTGGCATCTAGTAATACAAGATCACAATTAACAGGTCTAACTTGGGAAGTCTCACATGATGCAGCCATCCTTAAGCATCAGTTTGGCTTTAACGACACAGTACTGAAAACAAATAAAGCACTTGTTTCTGGGTATAAAGACCAAGCATTAACTTTAGGGCTTGCAGGCCAAAAAAGGGCGGCGCGCTATCTGTTTTTGGGTGCAAATCCAATGCGTAGTTGGTATCGAGAATCATCGACAGTCAATGCTCAAATGCATCAATGGTTAAGATCGACTATTAAATGGCTTACGGTAAACAGCAAAAGCGATACGCTTAGAGTCGTCATTGCCCAAATGGACGAATCTCGTTACTTTCCCGATGAGTCAGCGACCAGAGCATGGCTTGATCAGCAATTTGGCTCTGCAGTCGAATACAATGCTCCTGGTTCATGCGATGACACGGCATTAAGAAGTTGTTTATCGAGCAATATTGACTTACTCATCCTTTCTCAACACATGCAGCCAACCACCTCTCTGGATGAGACGATTCGTTACATAAATGCGGCTAATATTGCGGGAATACCAGTTTTATACATGCATTTAGATGGAAATATGACGCCGTTAGGCGACGCTATCTTTGACTACTTCAACGTGCAATACGTTGGCGATAATTACTGGCGTAGACTTGGTGTCGTCGATTGGAATCCTCTTGAGCTGGAGGGCGTTTTAGACTCAGATATTGTGGAGCAGCAAGCACTATTAAACCGGTTAGAAAATGAGAGCTTTTCGGTGAATATGGCGGAGTGCGATGATAAGTCATGCCCTAATACCTCAGGTATGCAGGAGCAATTCTATACGCCAATAGCGAGTATTCGTGGCAGACTGAGACAACTGGATGAGTCAAACGTATCGTTGTTTTCTACCAAGGACTATCGGTACGAGAAACTGATGTTACTGCTTGCAGATAAATATCGACAACAAGCCATTTTTCCTATGGACAAGCAAACAACACCAACCTCAGAATTTTTACGTTCGTACTATGCAGACCATATTCAATACCACGTGCGAGATGTGAATCCCAAGCAACCCGATATGGGCAATTTCTCAAGAAGTGAGTTTATAGGTGTCCCAAGGGAAACCAAAGTAGTGAACCTTGAGTCAAAATCCTACTTTCGATCTGCAGGTGTATATGCCTTCCCAGGAGAAACCATTCAGGTGACTCGGTTAGATAACTCCCCAGTGAAGACGTCGATTGCGTTTAACACCTTACGTAGTGGCGCTACTCATGAATTTAATCCCAATGGTTACAACCGACCCAAACATGTCACTTCTGGGCAGTTTGACGTTACTCCTGGAGAAACGATTCGGCTAACATCAGCATACGGTGGGCCAGTACAAATTCATTTTGATGTAAATGATTTACCCGTGTCTTTTCGCTTTGAGAATGTCGGCTTGCATCCTGTGTGGCGCAGCGCTGCAGACAATGAGTCTTTTATTCAACAACTAGAAACCAATATGTTTGATTGGGCTGAATTGGTCACGTCTGGGTTTGAAGTGCATTCAAAGCAAGACAAAATGAAACAATCAATGCAGGCAACAGAATGGGCAACGCCTGCAGATATGGCGTTAGCCACTCAGCGTTATGTGAGCAATTTACCTCATGCGCTTTCAGGTTTTACTGGGCCGGGTATTGACGAAATTGAAGAAATACATGGTTTTTCCAGAGATCAGAGCTGGGATATTGCGACAATAGATATTGTGAAGCATATGAATGCAGACCAGCCAAATTGTGGCTCAGGATGCTCTGGAAATCCATATGATGCAGGTTGGGCATTCAATCCCGTAGGGCATGGTGATTTGCATGAGCTCGGACATGGATTAGAGCGATCTCGCTTTCGTTTTGAAGGTTGGGAAGGGCATACCAGCACAAATTTCTATTCGTATTACAGCAAATCGATGTTTTATCGTGAAACAGGGAATGACCCAACATGCCAATCATTAGATTTTAAGGCGATGTACGAACTTCTGCAAACCAGTCAAGGTGAGCCTGATCCAGCTGAGTATATGCGGCAACTGAATAATAATGGATGGACATGGGGTGCTCGCCTTTATATCCAGATGATGATGTCTGCGCAAGGAGAGGGGATTCTTTCAAATGGCTGGCATTTATTAGGCCGCCTACATATTTTAGAGCGCAATTTTAATCAAGCGGATAATTCTGAGTCGAATTGGGATCTAGCGAAAGGGCAGCTTGGCTTTAGTCAGTATACCTTCAGTGAGTTGAATGGCTTGAGTCAGAACGATTGGTTGCTAATCTCATTATCTCGTGTCTTAGAGAAAGACATGACTAACTACTTGACGATGTATGGCTTTGTTTTCTCAGATAAAGCGAAAGGGCAAGTCGCGGCGAATGGTTATTCGGCAATGCCTTTAAACTTTTATATATCTTCTAATACCGGATACTGCAAAACGGAGTTCGCGTCCAGTCGAGTACCGATTGACGGTTCGACATCTTGGCCGTTATAAAAAAGGGGCATATGCCCCTTTATCAATTCACATTTATTTAAACACAGACCAAATTGGTGCGTGATCAGACGGTTTTTCGATGCCACGTAGCTCGTAATCGATCCCTGCTTCAGTACACTTTTGTGCTAAAGAAGGTGTTGCTAGAATAACGTCTATACGTAGGCCTCGGTTGTCATCAAACCCGCGAGAGCGATAATCAAACCACGAGAACTGATCATCAACATCTGGGTGCAGATTACGGAAAGTGTCTTCAAATCCCCAGTCTAACAACGTCTTAAGCCATTCACGTTCTTCGGGTTGGAAAGAGCACTTTCCAGTTTTTAGCCAGCGTTTACGATTGGCCTCACCAATACCAATATCAGCGTCAATTGGGCTGATGTTGATGTCACCCATCACGATCAATTGTTCATCCTTAGTATGATGTTCATTTAAGTAATTCATCAAGTCTTTATAAAACTGACGTTTGTACGGGTACTTAGTCTCGTGGGAAATGTTATCTCCTTGAGGGAAGTAGCCGTTTAGTACGGTCGTTTTATTGCCATTCTCATCTTCAAATGTAGCCATGATCATGCGTTTTTGATGATCTTCATTATCTGTAGGAAAGCCTTTTTGTACATGAACTGGCTCTTGTTTGCATAGCATTGCAACGCCGTAATGCGCTTTTTGTCCATGGAAGAAAACCTTATAGCCCATAGCTTCGACATCTTCTATTGGGAATGCTTCATCATGTACTTTGATCTCTTGTAAACCGATGATGTCAGGTTGATGTTTGTCTATCAACGCCTGTAATTGATGAAGCCTTGCTCTTAGACCATTGATGTTGAAACTAATCGCTTTCATTTCTTTTCCTTTTGACGAAATTTTTGAAATGTTATCACGCTCTATTTGGAATACCCAGAGAGGAACAAAACAAAAGCGTAACTTGGTCATTGTTAAAAATTTATAAACTTTGGATTGATCTCTGATGTTAATGTGTTGTAATAATTTATCGCTAAGGAAATGTTAGATTTGTTTGCGATTTAAGGATGTCATATGCGAACCCTCTCTGTTCAATGGAAGATAACGGTATTATCCGGGCTGTGTTTAGTTATTACTTCTTTTTCTCTTATTGGCTTTTCTGTTTACAACGCTGTGACAAACCAGCAAATCATCAGAGACCAAAGTGCAATCTCTGTCAGTAAAAAATCGGAACAGTTGTTAGAAACTAGGGCGCTGCTGAATGCCACTGAGGTTTCGGAGTTTTTTAGCGAAGCGCTATCCAGAGCAGAACTGCTTGCAGATAGCGTGTTATTTCAAAAGAAATTGAGTGAAGAGAACTTTGGAGAGAGTGAGTCTTTGCGCACTGCGCTTGATGAAATTGTAAGAACATCAGTATTGAATTTTCCGGAAATAGAAGGGGCGTATCTGGTATTTAAGCCCGATCTTTTGGACAGCGAAGACAGTAACTATGTGGATGCAGATTATGTTGGTTCAAATGAGATAGGTCGCTTTGCTCCCTATTGGGTGACGACGGGAAATGGCGAAAATGTAGTTGCAAACATCCTTAGCGAAGCAGCCATTAATGCAGATGAGAATAGTGAACGATTTTTTTGCCCGCTAAGCAGTGGCACTACCTGTGTAGCATCGCCAAGGCTCATTTCTAATGAGCGTGGTGAATTCATTACCACCTCGATATCTGTCCCTATTTTAGTCGATGGTGTTGCAATTGGTTTTTTTGGTATCGACCTAAAATTGGATCAATTGCGTTCCATCGTATCGGATTCGGACAGCCAACTGTTCAACGGTTCTGGACACATCAATATTATCAGTTTGGACGGATCTCTTATCGCCAGTGATGACGAGAACAAATCAATTGGCCAGACTTTTACCAGTGATGTGATTTCTGCTGAGCAGCTGACTAACTTTTTATTCGGAGGAAAGGTTGTAAGCCAATGGAGCCATGATGAAGCATGGTTGACCGTATTTGCACCAATTGAAATTGCAAATCAGACATGGGGCATTTTATTTGATATGCCTAAAACTAGCGTTCTGTCAGATGCAAAAGCGTTGAATGATGTCATTGAAAAACAAGTAGAGTCCGGAGTTAAAACCGAATTGGTCGCTGGTGGTGTATTAATTTTCTTTGGCTTGTTAACTATCGGTATCTCTGCCGCTAAATTGGTCAAACCTATACGAGAAGTGGTTGTGCGGCTTGAAGATATTGCTTCTGGTGAAGGCGATCTGACGCAAAGGATAGACGTTAAAAGTGATGATGAAATAGGTCAGTTAGCTAAAGGATTCAATCTATTTCTTGAAAAACTGCAATACACCATTCGAGATATTGTAGAAACCACGAATCGAATTGGTACAACAACGCAGCAGTCTACCGTTGCCGCCCAGCAAACCAGTCAAAGCAGTGAAGCACAATTTAAAGAAGTGGATTTGGTTGCCACAGCGTCTGAAGAAATGACCCAAACCTCTGGGCTGGTGGTGCAAAATGCTCAAACTGCCGTTGATGCCGCAGAGCAAGCGCATCAATCTGCCGATATTGGTCAGAAGGTGATAGAGCTTTCAGAAAGCGAAATGATTAAGCTGGTGGAGCGTATGGAACGAGCTATCCCAGTTGTGGAAGAACTCGCAAAAAACAATGATAGCGTGACCGAGATCCTTACCGTAATTGAAGGTATTTCAGAGCAGACAAACTTACTGGCGCTTAATGCGGCGATAGAGGCGGCTCGTGCAGGAGAGCAGGGAAGAGGTTTTGCTGTTGTAGCCGATGAAGTTAGAAATCTTGCTAGTCGCACGCAAGATTCTGTTGGAGAAATACGCCAAGTGATTGCAAATGTTCAGCAAGGTACCGAAGATGTGGTGAGTGCGATAAGGGAAGGTAATGGACTTGCGAATGATGCAGCAAATCAAGTGAAGCAAGCTGTTGAGGAGCTGAATTCGATTTTTGGTGCCATTGAATCAATTAATGATATGAATTTGCAGATCGTTAAGGCGGCAGAAGAGCAGCAATCTGTCTCATCAGAAGTGAATCAAAATGTGGCTAATATTCGAGAACTCAGCGCGCAGATCCTGACACAAGCGGAAGCATCTGAGTCGGTAAGCCAAGACATTGGTGCGTTGTCGTCAAAACAGCAACAACTGGTCGCGCAGTTTAAAGTTTAACTGGTAGAAACAACCTCAGGCTCATATGTTTGTCAGTGAATATATGTACCTGAGGTGATAGGTTTTGGTTCCAGGATGATTATTCTTGCGCTTCAGCCAGTTTACGCTCCAAGTCAACTTTGATGATGTTGATGGCTTTAAGGGCGATTTCAGGTTCAATTTCATTGCTTTCTAATAAGTAAATCAAATCTACTGCAAGCTTAATTTCATCGGGAGCATGATCTAATCCAGAGCTTTCATTCTGCTGTGTCATATTATTGGTTCTTTTCTCTGTAAGTGATTTGATTTTCAATCTTCAGTTTAGCTTCTTTACAACGTTTAAGCCTTTGCTCCGTTGTCATTAAAGCTTGCTGAGCTTCTTGCCTGTTGAAAGACGAAGCATTTTCTAACGCGTATTGTTTATCCCGAACCATTTCCATAAGCCTGCGTTCCCAATCTTGGTGTTGAGCGAGCTCCTGATAAAGCACATTAATTGGCTTTCTGTAATGAGATGAGTGTTTGGGTTCGACTTTACGTATGTTTTGTGTAGCAAGCTCTCTTTGTATCGCTCCGATTTGCGATAAGAGCCTTTCAGAGAGAAATTCGGCACGCTGAGGTGTTAATAGTGATGCTTTTTCCTCTCGAATAAGAGAATCTAATGTTGACCTTGCTTCTGTCACACATGGTACTAGAAGGCGAGACTTACAACGGAATAACCTTTCATCAAACAGTATCTGATGATGTTCACCTCTTTGACGATCGACCAATGCGGCTTGTGTTGCGATCTCTTCTAAGGTGTTGATGAGTGACTCTAGTTTTTTCATAAGTTAAATAAACCAAGCCTCATAGGCTAACTTTACGGCAAGAACGCTCACAACGCAGACAAATACTGGGCGAATAAAACGAGCACCAAAACGGATTGCTGAGTGCGCACCTACGTAAGCACCTGCCATTAAACACAGTCCCATCGTTAAACCGAGTACCCAATCAATATGGCCCAGTACAGCAAACGTAATTAAGGAAGTAAAGTTACTGGTAAAATTCATGGCTTTCGCCAGCCCTGATGCTAATAAGATATTCAAGCGATATAGAGCCATTGAGCTTACGGTCCAGAAAGCACCGGTACCAGGGCCAGCCACTCCGTCGTAAAAGCCTAAAATGAGCCCCTGAGCGTATTGTTTTTTGTTCAATGTAGGGCAAGGTTTAGGCATTACGTCTTGGTTTGCATTCGGGGTCTTATGCCATATGGTGTAAATCGCCGCTGCTAAGATAACCAGAGGCAAGATCTTTTCCAGCCACTGTGTGCTAATCGCATCGACAAACAAGGTGCCCAAAGTCGCACCAATTAACGTACAAACAAACGCTCGTCCCCAGCAACGAGGTTTGAATAACCGTTTTTTATAGTAGGTGTAAGCGGCTGTTGAAGAAGCAAAGCTTGCCGCCACTTTATTTGTTCCCAGTGCGATATGAGGTGGCAGTCCAATAGAAAGGAGAGCAGGGACGGTCAGCATCCCGCCACCACCCGCGACCGCATCAATAAAGCCTGCGATAAACGCAACAAGCGCCAACACTAACAACATGCTTGGCTCTAAAAGTTCCATATAGTCAGTTTCTTCTTTGTTTTTATGCTATCAAATCGATAGATAACTAATATTCAATTGTGCGTTTAAAAGGGGGTAATGAGTCTAAAAGTGACTTTCCATATCGTTTCGTTACGATACGACGGTCAAGGATGTAAACTGTACCAGAATCTCGTTCCTTACGCAGTAGTCTTCCTACCGATTGGATCAGCTTTTTGCTCGCTTCTGGTACAGTGATCTGCATAAAAGGGTTTCCGCCCTTATGTTCGATGTATTCTGCATGAGCTTGTTCAACGGGTGAGGTGGGTACCGCAAATGGAATTTTAGTGATAATCAAATTTTCTAACTGTTCGCCGGGTAAGTCTAACCCCTCTGAGAAGCTACCTGTTCCAAATAGGATGCTTGTCTTACCTTTATCGATCAGCATTTTATGTTTTTTTAGTATTTCATACCGAGATTCTTTCCCTTGGATTTGCAATGCCCAGCCTTTTTTAACGAATAATGTTGAGAGCGCTTCCGATACTTGGTTCATTTGCCAATAAGAAGCGAACAGCACCAAATTGGCCTTGTTAGCTTCAATGATTTCCGGAAGTTTCTCAATAAGGCATTCAGTAAATTCAGACGCTTGTGGTTCCACCGGCATTTTGGGGATGATTAACTCAGCTTGTGTTTGATAATCAAAAGGCGAAGAGAGTGCAAGAAAACGAACGCCGTCTTCTTCTCTCTCACTTATCCCGGCTTGACGACAGAAAAAACTAAATGAGTTGAGAGCTCTCATTGTCGCTGAGGTCAGTACTGCGCCAACGCAGCGGCTCCAGATCTGTTGGTCCAACTGCCAGCCCACTTCGAGGGGGGATACATTGACAATAAAGTCGCCTTCTCGATCTGGATGAATCGATAACCAGCGTGCCAATGGTGCGCCTTTTTCTCGCTTAGGTTCTGCCATCAATGCCCACACTTGCGCTAAATTATCTAAGCGTTGGGTATAAAATCCTAATTCAGCTAAAGCGGGCTCTGCTATTCGGTTTGAAACTTCCCCATCTTTTATCCGTTCTGAAATTAGGTCGGCAATTTTAGCGACTGCTTGAGCCGCTTTTTGCGAGGGGGATTTAAGTGATTTAGATTCTTCTTCTAGCCAAGCCGGGAGTTCACCATGCTCAAACCGATATACCCCCTCTTCAAATAATGCGGCATCAAACCGACTCGCTAATTGGCTCAAAGAAGGGATCAAAAGTTGAATTGAATCTTGAAGCTCATTTCGAAAACGCGCCACTCTTTTTTCATCTGCTAAATTTGCAAATTTAGTGACTGATTGATTTAGACGTTCTAACCAACTTGCTGCTCCCTTAAGGCTTGCTGAAGCGGATGAATGATCCCGCGCAACATGAGGTAAGTGGTGGGCCTCATCGAAGACATAAATCGTATTTTCTGGCTCTGGCAGAATCACGCCACCGCCGAGATCGGCATCGGCCATTACGAGACTATGATTGGCGATAATGACATCGTTTTTGTCCAGTTCTGAACGTGCCTTTTGAAACGGACATCCTCTGTGTGCAGGCAAACTGTTATTACAGCTATGTTTATCACTCACAATAAGTTGCCAAATTTCATCTTTAATTGGTTTTGGCCAAGAATCTCGGTCGCCATCCCATTTACCTTGTGAAAGGCTTCGGTACATCGTTTCTAAGAGTTCGATATCCGCTTTTTTCGGTTTACTTTCAAACATAGCAAGCTGACCACCATCAACTCCGGATGCAGAAGCGAGTTTTTCTGCACAACAATAACGTTGGCGGCCTTTAGCAAGAATGAAGGAGAAATTATGTTCAGTGATGCGGCGATATAGCGGTAGATCTTTGTTAATTAGCTGCTCTTGTAACGCGACCGTTGCTGTTGAGATAACCACCTTGCGATTATTCAACACGGCAACTGGAATGGTTGCCATTAAGTAAGAAAGGGACTTACCAATTCCTGTTCCGGCTTCTGCAACAATCATACGAGTCGATTTATGGTATGAGCCACATAAGGTTTTAGCGATCTCTGCAACTAAGTAATTTTGAGCTCTACGAGGAATAAAATTTTCTAGTTGATCTTGTAAGTTTTGATAGCTTTTTCGAATGGATTCTTGAATGTTTTTCGTCAGCATACAGCGCCCTTTTCATAAGGGGGCTGATACTAGCACAGATCTCTAAACAGTACTTAGTTCACGAAATGGAATCCTTTTACGATAAATCTAGATCTCGTTCACAAAAAAAAACTGAACCATCATAAACTTACAATTAATTCTAAATGTAAAAAATATAACTCTCTAAATAAAATATCCGACTAGTTTATTATGCTGGCTAAAGTGTAATACAAGCTATGGTGTGGTTTTTTATTCTGAAATGATATTTTGTTTTATTTATGAATATTGACGGTTGTGTGCTTAGAAGTTAGTCGAATAAAATTGATTTGACAATGTAACTTGTTGATTTGTAATTGCTTTATGTTTTTTTAGTTTTGTTTTTTAGAATATTTGACAGACCGAATAATCTTTTGCAATCTTAATTCCGAATTTAGCGGCGATGACATCAAGCCATTAAAGAGCAAGAGTCATCACCGAAAATACTAAAAGGGAATCGGGCAAGGATTTCCCAATTTAAGAAAAGGCAGTGGATTATTATGAAAAAGACTCTAGTAGCTTTAGCTGTACTAGCAGCGGGTTCTGCGCAAGCAGGTATCGAATTATACAACAATGATGGCGTTACCGTTGAAATGAAAGGTGATATCGAGGTTGTATATGTAAAAGGTACAGACGATGGTTCTGAATTTACACAAGAAATTCAGGATGCAGATTTTGGTTTTGATGTACGTTATCAAGTAACTGATGACCTGCAGTTTGGTGGTTACTGGGAGTTTGACGGTGCTTCTGGTGATGTAACTGATGGTAAAGATTCTCTTGCACGCGTTGGTGATGCATACGTTGCATTCTATTCTGATTCTCTAGGCTCAATCAAGTTTGGTCGTACTTGTGGCGCTCTAGATGATGCTGGTGTCGGTTCTGATTACCAATTTGGTGTGAATGGTTTCTTCGAAAATAATACAGACTTCTGTGGCGATGAAATGGTTCGTTACGACATCGACAAAGGTATGTTCTATGGTACTTTAGCTCTAGCACAAGATCAAAAAGGAACAGATCGTCTAGGCTCAGATGGTAGCTACTTTGATGTAAAAGCTGGTTTACGTGTAGCTGATTTTGATTTCACAGCTTACTTCGCTGCAGCAGATTTATCAGCTCAAGCTGCAACAACTGAAGGTAAAATCATTGAAGATGGTGATGTTGTTGTAGGTGCAGGTAACGTTGGTGAGTGGGGTATTGTAAGTGTAGCTGGCAAACCACAAGTTGATGAATCTATCTGGGCTCTTGAAGCACGCTTTAGTGGTATTGAAAATACAAACTTTGAATTAGGTTATTACGCAGTTTCTGTAGATGCAGAAGGTGCTGCAGAGGCAGACTACAATACATTAGCTTTAGCGGCAGACTACACAATCGAGTCAGTTACATTAGCTGCTGGTTACAGTATGTCTGAACATGAAGACAGTGCGAGTGATGTTGATAACTGGTTTGTAAATGCTGGTTATGGATTTGCTCCAAACACTACTGCCTACGTAGAAGTTGGTGGTAATGATAAGGATAACTCTGAAACAGGCGTTGCTATTGGTGTTAAAGCTTCTTTCTAAGTTTATTAGCTAATATATTATATTTTTTAAAGCCACCTTTAAGGTGGCTTTTTCTTTAGCTTTAACCTTATAGATTTATTGATTTATGTTATGGTGTGTTTTCACTAGAAAATTCACTCTGCAGGAGCTTTTAATGAAACTATCTAGTAGTTTTATCTCGTTGTTTTTCTTGGTTTCTTTTTCGTTAAGTGCAGCTACATTGATACCTGAAAAAGGTGTATCGGTTTTGTACATTAATGGCCAAAAAAGTGAGTCAAAAATTAAGAGTCAAGAAATTCCAGATGGTGAGATTCAACTTATTGTCAAAATGGATAAGAAATTAGGAAGAGGTAATTCTGCTCAAGTATTTACTTCAGAACCATATGTTTTGTCTTTTAAGGCTTCAGGGCAGGAAATAAAAGTTAAGCACCCTATTGCCCGTAGCCAGCAAGAAGCAGAGCGTGCTTTTAAGTCGGCGACACCAAACTGGATCATACTAAAAGATAATGAAATAATTGACTATGAAATAGATAAGCTTCCTCAAAAAAAAGGCTTGCTTGGTTTCCTAGCCTTAGATGATTTAGTGGTGGAGTATAATCAATCTAATAGTATTAAAACACCTGAAACTGCAAACATGACAGCTGTCACATTGACAAAAACAGCCCAAAAACCTGCAAGATCAAAAGCTAAAAATACATTTGTCACTACTAATTTGACTCAAATGAAAGCATGGTACTTGCAAGCGACACCAGAAGAGCGTAAAGAATTTCGTCGCTGGATCATTGACCAAGAATAATTGTAAAAGGGTTGGCTATAGCCAACCCTTTTTCGTTATCTAAAGCAGTCTGATGTTTCTAAAGCATGCTCTATTGCCTTTACTAGTTTGAGGACTTGTTCTTGTGAACTAATAAAGGGTGGCATCATATAAATCAGTCGGCCGAAAGGTCTTATCCAAACACCTTGTTCAACAAACAATGCTTGGATTGTCTCCATGTTTACCGGTTGATGGGTTTCAACAACACCGATTGCGCCTAACCACCTGACGTCCTTTACTAAAGCGTGTTTGCGAAGAAGAGGAAGTGCCTGAGCAAAGGTGGTTTCAATCGACTCAGTTTGTTTTTTCCAATTTCCTTCTTGAAGAAGTGCCATGCTGGCACTGGCAACCGCACATGCTAATGGGTTACCCATAAAGGTAGGGCCATGCATAAAGCAGCCTGCTTCTCCTCCACAAACTGTGTCTGCGATGTGCTTATTGGTAAGAGTGGCAGATAAGGTCATGTAGCCGCCAGTTAAGGCTTTCCCCACGCATAAGATATCAGGTTGAATATCCGCATGCTCACAAGCAAACATTTTTCCAGTGCGGCCAAAACCAGTTGCAATTTCGTCCAGAATCAAAAGTAGCCCATATTCATCACAAAGTTTTCTTACACCCTTAAGAAACTCTGGGTGATAAATACGCATTCCTCCTGCGCCTTGAACGATAGGCTCCAATATTACCGCCGCAATCTCGTGATGGTGTGCTTCGACTTTAGATTTGAAGTCATCTAAATCAGCAGCATCCCACTCATCCCAGAAGCCAGTCTTTGGCGAACGAGCAAAAATATGTTCCGGTAAGAAGCCTTTATAGAGTGAGTGCATTGAGTTATCAGGATCTGTCACGGACATCGCTGCAAAAGTGTCGCCATGGTATCCATCTCGGAGGGTTAAAAACTTAGAACGAGCTTCTCTGCGAGAGTGCCAATATTGCAGGGCCATTTTTAAGCTCACTTCGACCGCGACAGAGCCAGAATCGGCAAGAAACACGTGTTCTAGATTATTAGGAGCGAGCGAGAGCAGGCTTTTACACAGTGTTATTGCAGGTTCATGTGTAATACCGCCAAACATCACATGCGACATCTTGTCTATTTGGTTATGGGCGGCTTGGTTTAACTGTGGATGGTTGTAGCCATGGATTGCAGACCACCAAGATGACATTCCATCGATAAGTTTTCCACCACTTTCCAGCTCAAGGTAGACACCATTCGCCGCAACAATGGGGTAACAAGGGAGAGGGTTAATGGTGGATGTGTAAGGATGCCAGATATGCTTTTGATCGAATTGTAAATCCATAAATCACCAGATTAAAAAGTAATCACTTGTAAACTATTGTTTTTTTGTTGTGTTGACAGTTTAACTGGAGACGATAGACTAGCCAAGCAACTAAACTAATTAATAACAAAGGAAAGCAAGTGAAAGTACGTCATAACTGGACACTAGAGGAAGTCCGCTCTTTGATGGAAAAGCCTTTTATGGATTTACTTTTTGAGGCTCAAACCATCCATCGTCAATATCAGCAAACTAACCATGTTCAAGTCAGCACGCTGTTATCTATTAAGACTGGTGCGTGTCCAGAAGATTGTAAGTACTGTCCACAAAGTGCTCGTTATACTACCGATATAGAAAAAGAACGTTTGATGGAAGTCGAGCGTGTTCTTGATGCTGCGCAAAAAGCTAAAAATGCAGGTTCAACGCGTTTTTGTATGGGGGCTGCATGGAAGAATCCAAAAGAGCGCGATATGCCTCATTTAACGGAAATGATCAAAGGGGTGAAGGGCATGGGTTTAGAAACGTGCATGACCCTTGGTATGTTAACACCCGATCAAGCAACAAAGCTCGCTGACGCCGGTCTAGATTATTACAACCATAACCTTGATACCTCACCAGAGTTTTACGGAAATATTATCACCACCAGAACTTATCAGGATCGTTTAGATACCTTATCGCACGTTCGCGATGCGGGGATGAAAATCTGTTCTGGTGGCATCATTGGTATGGGTGAGAGTGCAAATGATCGAGCAGGTCTGCTGATGGAGCTTGCCAATTTACCAACTCACCCTGAAAGTGTACCGATTAATATGTTGGTGAAAGTGAAAGGGACACCATTAGAAGAAGTTGATGACGTAGAGCCTTTTGATTTTATCCGTTTAATTGCCATTGCTCGTATTATGATGCCTCAATCAGCCGTTCGTTTATCGGCTGGCCGTGAAAATATGAATGAGCAGATGCAAGCACTGTGCTTCATGGCTGGCGCAAACTCTGTTTTCTATGGATGTAAATTGTTAACGACACCGAATCCATCTGAAGATAAAGATATGCTGCTTTTTGCCAAGCTTGGTATAAATAGTCAGGAAATCTCTCAAAAACCTGATGAAGTTGAAGAAAATGAATTGCTGGATCGTGTTGTAGAGCGTGTTGCGGCTAGACCAAGTAAAGGCGATTTGTTTTACGATGCCAGCGTTTGAACATCGAATAGCGCAAGCGTTAACTAAGCGACGTGACGAAGGGTTAACTAGGAAAGAGTGGTTACTTGAAGAGGGAAATGGTGTTGCTCTGACTTTATCAGGGCAGCGTTACACTAATTTCTCTAGTAACGATTATTTGGGGTTAGCAACTGACAGTGAATTGGCGAAGGCTTGGCAAGAAGGCATTTCCAAATATGGCTGTGGTAGTGCAGCTTCCCCTATGGTTACTGGGTACTCACGTGCTCACGCTAATCTGAATGCAGCACTGTGTGACTGGCTTGGCTTTGAACATAGTACGCTTTTTAGTTCGGGGTTTTCAGCCAATCAAGCACTGCTTTTTTCCCTGCTAGAGAAAGAGGATGTGCTGATACAGGACAAGCTTAACCATGCCTCTTTGATGGAAGCGGGCCTGTTGTCTCCTGCCAAAATGAAGCGTTTTCGCCATAATGATGGTGAGCATCTATCTCAGCTTCTTACACCTGAAATCAATCAGTTAGTTGTCACCGAAGGTGTGTTTAGCATGGATGGCGATCTCTCTCCCTTACAAGAGATCCAAAGGATCACCCAAAACAACAATGCGTGGTTGGTTGTCGATGATGCGCATGGCATTGGAGTGCTTGGAGAAGAAGGGCGTGGCACTTCGAGCCACTGCAATATCAAACCAGATATTTTGGTGGTGACTTTTGGCAAAGCGTTTGGATTATCGGGAGCTGCAATATTGACGAGTAAACCCGTAGGGGAATACATCTCTCAATTTGCTCGTCACTATGTTTATTCTACCGCGATGCCTCCGTCACAAGCTTATGCGCTAACCCATGCTATCGGTATGATCAGGCAGCAAGAATGGCGACGAGAAAAACTTGCTGAGTTGAAAGACGTATACAGAGCTTCAGCTTCTAGTCTGGACGGCTTTGTCGACACAATCACACCAATCAATCCTTTTTTGATTGGCCAGTCAGAGAAGACATTAAATATCGCTGAAAATATGAAAAAAGCGGGTCACTGGTTAACCGCCATTCGGCCTCCTACCGTTGCTACAGGCTCTGCACGGTTGCGCATTACATTAACGGCTAATCACAGTAACGAACAAGTTGCTTCTCTTGTTCAGGCTCTCACAGAGGTATTTGAGGTGTCCGGATGACAGAATTTGCATGTTTTGATTTAACTAATGCAGGCGATCAAAAGCGCGCGATTGCAGAGGCGTTTGGTAAGGCTTCGATAACCTATGATCAGCACGCGGCTTTTCAGAGAGAGGTAGGGCATAAGTTACTCGATAAAATGCCAAAGGATCTATTGGGTAAACGAGTTCTCGATTTAGGTTGCGGTACAGGTTACTTTTCACAGCAACTTAAGTTGCGTGGGGCTGAAGTGATTTGTATGGATTTGTCTCAAGAAATGTTGCAGCAGAGCCGGCAACGTTGTGGCGATCATGGCATCCACTATCACGTTGGCGATGCAGAATCTATCCCGTTGCCAAGCAACAGCGTAGATTATGTCTTCTCAAGCCTTGCATTACAGTGGTGTGAGGACCTATCGGTACCATTAAAGGAAATGAAGCGTATTCTACGTTCTGGAGGTGAGGCTTTCTTCACCACCTTACTAGATGGCTCGCTGCATGAGCTAAAAAAGGCGTGGGGTAAAATTGACTCATATCAACACGTGAATGATTTTATCTCGATCAATCAGGTAAAAATTGCGTTAGCGCAAGCTGATTGCCATAACCATCATCTAGACTTGCCGGAAATCACCGTTTGGTATGAGTCTTCATTTTCTCTTATGCGTGATCTCAAAGGCATTGGTGCGAATCACGTAAGTGGACGCTCTCATGGTTTAACAAGCCGACGAGCACTCATTCAAGTTGAAGAAGAATATCAGGTGTTTAAAAACCATCAGGGTCTTCTACCCGCAACTTATCAGGTTTGTTTAGGGGTTATACATCTATGATTGATGCATTTTTCATTGCAGGTACGGATACCGATGTTGGAAAAACGGTCGCTTCAAAAGCGATCCTTCACGCGATGGCAGCAAAAGGGCTGAAAACAATTGGCTATAAGCCAGTGGCTGCTGGAAGTGAAAAAACTGAATCTGGCTTTCGAAATTCCGATGCCCTTCATTTACAAAAAGCGGCAACGATCGAATGTGATTACGATGACATCAATCCATATGCTTTGGAGCTCCCTGCCTCTCCCCATATTGCCGCAAAGCATGAAAACACCGAAATTTGTTACGATGTCTTAAGCCGCAAATTGCAGCAACATAAAGAAAATGCTCAAGTTGTACTTGTAGAAGGTGCTGGTGGGTGGCGTGTTCCAGTCTCTGATCAAGATTGCTTGTCTACTTGGGTTAAACAAGAACAGTTGCCGGTTGTTTTAGTGGTTGGTATCAAATTAGGTTGTTTGAGCCACGCAATGTTAACGGTTGATGCGATCAAAGCGGATGGTTTGAATCTGGTAGGATGGGTGGCGAATCGTGTTAACCCAGGAACAGAGCATTACGCTGACATTATTGAGATGTTAGAACAAAAGATTGATGCACCTAAAATTGGTGAAATCCCATATGTGCCGAGCGTAAAGCGGAAAGAACTTTCTAAGTATATCGACCTAGAGCCACTTGCTCTGTAACCAATAACAAAAAGGCTGCCATATGGCAGCCTTTTTAATTGATGACCTGTTTATTTTTCAGCAGCCATACCCGCATAAGCCTGCTGAAAATCTGAAATCTGTTGTTGAACCGGGGAGTCAGACGATAAGCCGAGTTGCTTTTTTGCTTCCTCTTCTGTTATCCCAAGGTGACAGCACAGTAAATCAATAGCCATTTGATAGTTGTTAGTTTCAACCATGGTGATTTCCTTTCTCTACATGGTGGATTATGTTCTGATAATGAATTTAGCAGGTTTTAAACAGGCTACAATACGACCAAAGTCTAAGCCGCTTTCTCACTTTGTAGAACTGAACCAGTTTTAGTATCGCATTCTGATACAGACATCAAATGTTTCAATTTCATTCTTAACCTTGTTTTCAAAAGGATTAGACTATATCTATGTATAACAAATCGCTGTTGCTACTAGGTATCTATTAGCTCAACAGCTTATAAAAGAAGCTTGCTGTTTCGGAGAAAGTTAAATGAAGCGAGTAATGTTATTTATCGCAACGAACCTTGCGGTTATGTTGGTTCTGAGCGTTGTTTTAAATATCGTTTATGCCGTAACGGGTATGCAGCCGGGTAGTTTGTCTGGCTTGTTAGTGTTTGCTGCAGTGTTTGGTTTTGGTGGAGCAATTATTTCGTTGATGATGTCGAAGAGCATGGCGCTTCGCTCCGTTGGCGGTATGGTGATTGAAAGCCCACGCAATGAGACAGAGCACTGGTTATTGGAAACGGTGCGTGAGCAATCACAAAAAGCGGGCATTGGTATGCCGACGGTTGCAATCTATGATTCCGCGGATATAAATGCATTTGCAACTGGCGCAAAGCGTGATGACTCACTCGTCGCGGTGTCGACGGGCCTTTTACATAATATGACTCGAGATGAGGCTGAAGCCGTATTAGCGCATGAAGTTAGCCATATCTCTAATGGTGATATGGTAACGATGACCCTGATGCAAGGCGTTGTGAATACCTTTGTGATCTTCCTATCTCGCTTTATTGCTAATATTGTGGCTTCGCGAGATTCTGACGACGGCGAAGGTGGCAGCAATATGCTGGTTTACTTTGGTGTATCAATGGTTCTGGAACTTGTTTTCGGCATTTTGGCAAGCTTTATTACCAAATGGTACAGTCGCCATCGTGAGTTTCATGCGGATGCAGGCGCGGCGCAACTTGTTGGTAAACATAAGATGATCGCGGCGCTAGAGCGATTGAAGATGAGTCATGAATCTCAACTTGAAGGTTCGATGATGGCGTTTGGTATTAACGGTAAAGCTTCACTGTCTGAGTTAATGATGACTCACCCACCACTTGATAAGCGAATCGAAGCATTACGTAATTCGTAATCATGGTAAATTAATCAGTATGTGTGAGTAGCCGCCATTGATTGGCGGCTATTTTTTTATTTAATAAAAGAGACGAAGAGCACCGTGAGTAAACAGTAAACTTCGCTGAAAGTTATTTGTTCTCATTATTTTGGACTAGTCTAATTACTATGTTGTAATTAATTGGATTGGTCTGGTGCGAGCAGTTACTTACTATCTCTTAATGGCTTTCGGCATCGCTCTAGTGAATTTTTTTTTCACCAAAGAGCTAGCTCTTAGTTTTTATATTGGAATATTTAGTGCTTTATTGCCGACAGCTTTTCTTCGCTTACACCACAAGCATTCAGAGCGTCGACTTGGGGTTCTGGACTCACTTCACCACAAAATCCTTCCCTTTTTCCACCGTCAACTAGAGTCTGCGACCAATTACACTGAGTCCGGGTTTCACCAAATCACACATTTGCTCGTTGCCTTACAACAGTCGTCGAATGAACTTCGTACTGAGCTTCAAGGGCCAGATGTCGATAAACACCATGTGGTCAAACTGACAGCGCAGATTGAGCAGATCAATCAGGAGTTGGCTGTTTTGATGCAATTTAGTGACCGATTACAGCAAAAACAAGCTGGAGTGATTGAAGCAATTGCATTGTGTCAGCAATCCATTACTCAGTTTGATCATTCGGGTGGGCATTGGAATGAAGAGGAGTTACTTACTGCGCTGGAGTGTATAAAAAGCCGAACCAATACCGAAGAGCACACCGATCCGAGTGACGAAGGTAACGTGACATTTTTTCATTAGGGGGACACATGAGAAAAAGCATTTTGATTGTCGATGATTCGGAATCCCTCAGACAGGTCGTGAATATTGCATTAACAGGCGCCGGATATCAGATCATTGAAGCGAAAGATGGTGTAGAGGGAATAGAAAAGCTAGACGGTAGAAAAATCCATCTGATCATCAGTGATGTGAACATGCCGAACATGAACGGTATTGAGTTCGTCAAACATGTTAAGAACATGGAACGTTATAAATTTACTCCCATCATTATGCTCACGACAGAAACGCAGGAATATTTAATGGAAGAAAGCCGAAAGGCAGGGGCGAAGGCGTGGATGGTGAAGCCGTTTAAGCCCGATAAAATGTTAGAGGCGGTATCGAAGATCCTCTCAATCTAACAAGGAAGCGAGATGCAGCAAATATATCAACTGCCAGAAGAACTCACGATTTATGAGGTGGGTGATGTTCATCAGCAAATTAAAGGAATACTCAGCGAAGGCGATGCGTTGGTATTGGATGGCGCGCTTGTCGAAGTATTAGATAGTGCTGGCTATCAATTGCTTATTTGGTTCATTCGATATGCGGAACGTCAAGGTATGGCAACGCCCATTATTAAACCTAGCGAACAGATCATAAAGTATGGCGAGTTACTTCAGTGTCCCGCGATTTTGGAGTGTAAACCTCAATGACCCCTGAGCTGCAAAGAGCCTTAACGACGTTTGTTTCAGAATCAACAGAGTTGATTAACGATGTTGAGCAACTCTTGTTGGCTTATGAAGGCGCAAGCAGCATTAAAGTCGAGTCCGTTGATGTGTTATTTCGTTGTATACATACCATCAAAGGCAGTGCTGGGCTTTTTGGATTGGATGAATTGGTTCGTTTTGCACACCAGTTTGAATGCTTACTTGATTTATTGCGTCGTGAAGACATTTCGTTTTCATCTGAGTTGATGGCTTTGATGTTGCGCAGTAATGATGCCTTGAGACAAATGGTCGAAGAGGTTGAGTCCTATGGGCGTTGCTCTGTACCTGTTGGCGCAGAACAGATGTTTCAAGATTTTGAGCACGTTCTTCCGAGTATTGAATCGCCATTAAGCAGTATTGTTGAACCAAACGCGGTGCATGACGGCGATTGGCATATTTCATTTCGCCCAAATGCGGATGTTTTTCAGCAAGGCTTAGACCCTATCTCTTTTATCCATTATCTATCGACATTAGCAGAGCTCAAGCAAATTGATGTTTCTGAACAGAAGCTGATCGATGTCGGGGAAAATTTTGATCCTGAATTATGTTACATCGGGTTTGAAATTCAATGCTCAGGAGAGCTGTCTGACCAAATTATCTTAGATGCCTTTGAGTTTATCGCCCCCGAATCCACGTTACTTATTATTCCTCCCGAAAGCAGTAAAAAGCAGCAGCAAACAGCTGAAAAAACACCATCACCTTTTTCTCATGATGGCGAAGTGAAAAGTCACAATCCTGCACTGAAGAAAATGAAAACACTTCGAGTCGAAGCTGACAAATTAGACCAATTGATCGACTTAGTGGGTGAAATGGTGATCACTGGCGCGCGAACCAACCTCCTTGCTCATCAAACCGGGAATGAACCTTTGATTGAAGCAATGGCACAGCTTGAACGCTTGGTCGAAAGCATTCGCGACAGTTCACTGCAACTGAGAATGGTGCAAATTGGCGATACGTTTAATCGTTTCAAACGAATTGTGCGAGATACAGCCAATGAACTGGGTAAAGATGTGGATTTGCTGGTGAGTGGCGCGGAAACGGAACTAGATAAAACGTTTATTGAGAAGCTCAATGATCCACTAACACATTTGGTCCGCAACGCAATCGATCATGGTATCGAATCACGAGAAGAGCGCATCGATTGTGGTAAGTCAGCCGCCGGATCATTACGCCTTAATGCGTATCATGATTCAGGTTCGATTGTCATCGAAGTTTCTGATGATGGACGGGGGATTGATGAAGAGCGGATATACGGCCTTGCGAAGGAACGTGGGTTGATTGAGCCGAATAAACAGCTAAGTGGTTCTGACATACGTCAGCTGCTTTTTAAGCCCGGCTTTTCTACTCGGGGAGAAGTAACCGATTTATCAGGTCGTGGTGTTGGGATGGATGTCGTAAAGCGCAACATCGAACTGCTGAATGGCAGTGTAGAGCTGGACAGTGAATACGGCAAAGGGAGCAAATTTTCGATTCGACTCCCGATGACATTATCGATCATTGATGGGTTCATGTTTAAGGTGGCTGGCAGCGATTACGTGATCCCTTTGGATAACGTGGTTGAGTGTCTGGAATTTAATGAGGTTGCAGATGCAAATGGAGATAAGCGCTTTGTAACTTTACGACAAGATGCTTTGCCGTATTTGCGTCTTGCCGAATGGTTTGGTGTGAAGTCACACAGCACGGTTGAACAGGAAGCGTTCATTGTCGTGCAGTTTGGTTCATTAAAAGCAGGTTTAGTGGTGGATAGGTTGAGTGGTGAATACCAAACGGTAGTTAAGCCATTGGGCTCTCTATTTGATGGGTTAAAAGGCGTGAGTGGGGCCACCATACTGGGAAGTGGTGAGGTTGCGATCATTCTGGATGTTTTTTCCCTTATCCAGACCGCACTCAACCATGCTGATACTCAAGCATTAGAACGCTTTGGCCAGCAAGAGGCGGGCAAAGGAGAATAGTCATGATTGCTAAGTTATCGATCAAAAACAAAATCATACTCGCGATGTGCACTATGGGAGTGCTTTTGTTTGTGATTGCTGTTTCTGTACAAGTCAAAAATCGCACCATAGAAAGTTACGCGATAGCGGTTGGTTACGAAGAAATTCCAAAGGTAATTTTGTCATTAAGTATGCTCGATGAGCTGGGTGACATGAATTCGAACGTACTGGAATTCATCACCGGGGAAGCCGAAGAAGAAGCCGACTTTCTTGCCAATTACACCGAATTTGTGACCTTTTTTGAACAGTTAAAGCAGCTCAAATCGATTGACCCTGTATTAGTCCGACAGATTGAAAATCTTTCAACTCGCTATTATGAAGACATACAAAGCTTAGTGTTTAAACGCTTTGATCCCAGCTTAGAAAGCCAAGCTGTTGAAAAGTACAATGTGCTGATCCGCGATTACGCGGATCCATTGGAAACGCTGCTCAATACCTTAAAGGAAGAAGAAGTAGCGGATGCTGGGCGTTCTGGTGATTTTGCTGAAGTGCTGAATGATGACTTACCCGGTGTGCGTTACTACCTAGAACTGATAGATGAAGAGGGGGACATGATGTCCGCCTTAAATGCCTACATGAGAGGGGAGATTGGTGCGGTCAATGCTTTTGAAAAAGATTCGCGCAATTTTGCTGAGTTTCTTGCTGAAATAAAACCACTGGAAAGAAAACCGGAAGAAATTAAAAGCCTTAGCGAAGTCGAGCGAATGTATTTGGCACTCTACAATGGAGGGAAGGATATTTTCGCAACATATCGTCCACGTGACAAAATTGTAGCAGCGCTAGAGATAGACAAATTGGAGCATGAAGTCTTTAGCAAACTGGAAAAGCTTCTAGACCAAATTAGCTCTACAGCGAATGCGCAAAGTACAGGTTCATTGGATGAACTGGTCTTAGCGGCACGAGAAAGTATCTCTCTCGTGTGGGGCTTGTTGGGTGTTGCGGTTGTTCTGGCGTTCATTACGGCTCTATTTCTTATTAAAGGCATCGTCTTACCAATTAAAGCCTTGTCTGAGGCGGCAGAAGATCTACGCTCAGGAGAAGGGGACTTAACTCGCCGTATCCCAGATTTTGGGACGGATGAAATAGGTGAAACCGCCAAGAGCTTTAATGGTTTTCTCGACAAGCTACAAAACATTTTATTGGACATTCAGGGCTCAGTAGAGGCGATCTCTCATAGTACAAATGAAGTGACATCAACGTCGCAAATGCTTAGCTCAACGTCAAGCCAACTCGCATCGAGTGTCGAAGAGACCAGTGCATCACTTGATCAAATGAGCTCTTCTATTTCAATGAATACTGACAATTCACGTGTGACCAATGAAATCGCAACCCAATCAAGTTCTGAGGCGAATGAAGGGGGTGAGGCCGTAAATGACACAGTTGATGCCATGACGGCCATTGCTGAGAAAATAGGCATTATTGAAGACGTTGCTTACAAGACTAACTTGTTGGCCTTGAATGCCGCGATTGAAGCGGCTCGTGCGGGAGAGCATGGTAAAGGGTTTGCTGTGGTGGCTGATGAAGTTCGTAAGTTGGCTGAGCGAAGTCAAGTTGCAGCGCAGGAAATTAGCAGCTTGGCTGATAATAGCGTCAAAGTTGCTCAACATGCCGGAAATATGCTTAATCGCATGGTTCCGAACATTCAGAAAACGGCTGATCTAGTTCAAGAGATCACCGCCGCTTCTACCGAACAAAGTACCAGTGTTGCTGAAATTAACCGCACGGTTTCTCAATTAGATGAGATAGCACAGCAAAATGCTTCTGCTTCTGAAGAGTTGGCGTCAACGGCGTTGATGGTACAAGAACAAACGAATGAAATTAAAAATACCGTTAGCTTTTTCAAGCTGGTGGCAAATACGGCGGTGATGAGGCAGCGACCAAGAAGAGTCGAGCCAGAACATGTTCCCAGCTCTAAACCAGAGAAAGGTTACGTGCCTTTTGATGATTAAGGCATGATGGAGGGAATGGCCATGGCACAAGGAACCGAAAAGTATCTAGAGTTCCAATTGGGGGAGAAGAGTTTCGCCCTACCTATTGCGCATATTCGTGAAATTATGGAATACCCAGCAGTTGAATCGGTATCCGGTGCACCTTCTCAGGTATTGGGTGTGATGAACCTACGAGGCAACTTAGTAGTGGTATTTGACATTGCGCACTGCCTAGAACAACGCTCTGAGCCCATCAGCAACAAGACTTGCGTCATTATCACTGAAAATCATGGACATGGTGCCATTGGCTATAAAGTGGATGTGGTAAAGCAAGTATTTGATATCAATCTTGACCACCTAGAATCCGTCCCTCAACTCAAAGGTCGATTAGAATCGCCGATGATAAATGCGGTCGCCAAGCTGCAAAATCGAATGCTCACAATCTTAGACAGTGACAAGCTATTGTCTGATGAGATGTGGCGATGGATGAACAATAAGTCTTTAGTTTCTGAGTAAGGTAACGCCATGGATGAAACGGAAGAGATCAACAATGATGCATTGGATTTACTGTTTGTAGAAGTGGCGCAAG
The DNA here is from genome assembly GCF_040869035.1 of Vibrio sp. NTOU-M3. NCBI lineage: Bacteria > Pseudomonadati > Pseudomonadota > Gammaproteobacteria > Vibrionales > Vibrionaceae > Vibrio > Vibrio sp. NTOU-M3. Next base: position 2,029,605 of record NZ_CP162100.1, on the reverse strand, counting down.
AGGTAGTCGCTTTGCCAATTGAGACTGTAAAGGAGGTGATTGAGTATAGTGAAATCACACGAGTGCCAATGTGCCCCTTGGTGATTCGTGGCGTTATTAATGTCAGGGGGAGTGTCGTTCCCGTCATTGATGCTGCTAGTCGATTGACACTGACTCCGCCAGAGAGATATGACCGTTATAGCTGCATTGTTCTGTACGAAACACCAAACCAAAAAAGTGATGACTCGATGACTCTCGGATTAGTGGTGAGTCGGGTGCGATCCATTAAATCGGTTGATTCGCAAAAGTTGATGACTAAACCGCAATTTGGTTTGGCAGTGCCTACTGACTTTGTATGGAAAATATTAGCACTAGAGGAGAGTTCGGTTCCCATTCTCGATATGTCTGCGTTGTTAAGCAGCCAAGATATTAATAGTCAGATGCTGCATCATCAAGTGCGGATGCTTGCGGCTTGGGAAGCCTAATTATGCTTGGGAGAGAGCAGTTTGATCATGTGAGAGCATTGCTTGAAAACCATACGGGTATCCTACTTGGTGAGCATAAACGCGCGATGGTGGAGCATCGATTGGGGATGCGGATCAATCAACTTGGTTGCCAAAGCGTTGAACAATATTTACAGCTGCTTGGGCGAGGTAATTGCGATAGCGAGTTGCAGTTTTTCATCGATAGACTGACAACACATGAAACTTCATTTTTTCGTGAGCCAATGCAGTTTGAAAAACTAAAATGGTGGCTTGAAAGCCTGCCTTTTCGTGCTCCATTGAAAGCATGGAGTGCTGCATGTTCCTCTGGAGAAGAGGCGTACAGTTTAGCGATGGTTTTGGATGACTCGTATGGAAACAGCAACTGGTCATTACTAGGGACGGATGTGTCAACCAATGTTGTTGAAAGCGCAAGGCAGTGCCAATATCCACTCTCACTCGCTGAAAAAATTCCACCGTTTTATCGCAAACGTTATTGCCTGAAAGGTATTGGGGAGAATGAAGGGCATTTTACGATTGCACAGTGTCTTCGCCGCTTTTGTCACTTTAGCCAACATAACTTATTAGCCTCTCCACAACCACAACAATACGACGTAATTTTTCTGCGAAATGTTCTGATCTACTTTGATTCTGAACGTCAGAAAAAAATTGTCGACAATGTCATAGAGAGCCTTGCTGTGAAAGGGCTACTGTTTTTAGGTCACAGTGAAAATGTTCTGCGTAAGCACTCCAAAATGGCTCAGGTTGAAAACTGTATCTACCGAAGGGAGCGCTTATGAAGAACGTTGGGGTTTTTATTGTTGATGATTCTGCGGTCATTCGCCAAGTGTTGGGGGAGATCATCGATAAAGAAGCTGGGTTAGAACTATTAGGTGTTGCTCCGGATCCTCTGATTGCAATCAAAAAAATGGAGAAGTATTGGCCGGATGTGATCTTGTTGGATATCGCGATGCCAAAAATGGATGGCATTGCTTTTCTTAAGCAGATCATGTCGACGAAGCCTACACCTGTTGTGATTTGTTCAGCAAAAACCGAAGACAACCCGACACTCAGCCTTGAAGCTTTGTCTTCTGGGGCTGTAGAGGTGATTAATAAGCCACAGAGTCAGCTCAATGAGTTCCTTTATTCTGCGGAGGTGAAGCAAATTTTAAGGGCCCTGAAGCAGGCCGCGGCAACCAAGGTAAAAGCACTTAAATTTCTTTCGGAGCAAAGCTTTCGTCAGAGATTAAGTGCGGATGTGGTCATTCAAAAACAAGATTCGCCTACAAATCATAACGCTGAAGTGGTCATCGTTATTGGAGCCTCTACTGGAGGAACAGAAGCGGTTGAACGCTTTTTAAAAAACACTGATAGCAACACTCCTCCTATCGTGATTGTTCAGCATATGCCTGAAAAATTTACGACAGCTTTTGCACAGCGGTTAGACCAATCTGTAGCGTTAAAGGTTAGTGAGGCACACAACAATATACAACTGCAAAGAGGTAACGCTTACATTGCTCCAGGTGGAATACATACCGTACTGAACTGTTTAAATGGTCAATACTTCCTAGAATTAAAAGATGGGCCACTGGTTTCAAGGCATAAACCGTCGGTGGATGTGTTGTTTCGCTCAGCCGCTCAATGTGCGGGGCAAAGCGCAATTGGAGTGGTGCTGACTGGCATGGGTGATGACGGCGCGCAGGGGTGCTTAGAGTTGCATCAAGCGGGTGCGGTGACATTTGCACAAGACGAAGACAGCAGCCTCGTTTATGGCATGCCAAAAGAAGCCATAGATAAGGGAGGCGTTAAGTTCAGCTGCTCACTGGATATTTTGCCATTTCAGGTACAAAGGGTTTGGGTAAAACATGAAGAACTTAAGTGATCAAATTGAAGCAATGCACATTGCGTATTTGATTGTTGATCATCAGATGAATGTGGTTGAATTATCGCCTCAGGCCATGGAGCTGTTTCGCGTAGCGAAAGGGCAGAACCTAAAACAGAATGGGCTGACGTATGTTAATGAGTTTTTTGAGCCATTTTCTCTTAATACGTTCCTAGAAGATGCATGTGCTCAGGATTTCGAGCTGAATACGGAAGTTGGGATCAGCTACCCAGACAAAAATATTCAGTGGGTCGCTCTATTTGTTATTCGCTATAAAGGAAAATTCTTACTTCACCTCAAAGATCGAAGCGAGTTAGTGGCAACGCGTCGACTTAATCGTCAACTTTCGACCCAAGACCCCCATACGGGGCTGTTATACCGAGAAGCTTTTTTATCCCAAATTGGTAAAGAGCCTGTTCATGGTACCGTTTGCTGTGTCCGTATTTGTAACTACCAACGGATCAATGAAATATGGGGAACCGCTGTTGCTAATTTGGTGTTTATGGAGATCCTCTCTCGTGTGATGAGTGAGATGGAAAGCGCCGTATGCAGTAAACATTCAACAGATAGCTTTAATGTGTTTATTCCACCGAATACCCCTTTTGATGTGGAAGCGTTTTATGCAATGTTGAATGAGCCATTTCATTTTAATGCTCGTCAATTCTTCAGCAATGTGGCCTTAGGCTATTACATAGAAAAAGAAGGTGATGATCATGCGCATAGTTTAAATAAAGCAGAAATGGCAATCATGGACGTTTTAGCTGATCGAGTTAGGTTGGCTGAATTTCGTGAAGATCTAGCAAGGCAAATTGAACATCAAAATACGTTGGAAACCGAGTTTAGAGCTGCGATTGCTCAACCTGTTTTAGATGGCAGCTTTGAAACACTTTTTCAGCCGATTCATGACGCAAACAATGAATCGGTATCTGGTGCAGAATGTTTGATCCGCTGGTGGTTAAATGGTCAGCTTGTTTCTCCGGTAGAGTTTATTCCTATTGCAGAAAAGCTTGGTGATATCGGTATATTGACGTTATTCAACATTCAGCAACTAGGTCGACTGGTCAGAGAATTAGAAGAGCAGGGCCGTGATACATCATCGCTGCTTTTTGCTTTAAATATCAGTGTGGTGGAAATCCTTGATGTAGATTTTGTTGAGAAAATTACGTCGAGTATTGAAACGAATGGTTTGTGTACTGAACAAATTAAACTTGAACTTACGGAATCGGCGTTGATCGATAATTTCAATTACGTAAACCAAGTGCTAAAGAAACTGCAATTGAGAGGCTTTAAAGTTTCTATTGATGACTTTGGAACGGGTTTTTCGAGTTTAAGCTACTTATGTCGTTTGAGTTTTGATGAAATTAAAATAGATCGGGCTTTTGTAACCAATGTCGTGGATGACGATCGATTGCAAACGGTATTCAACTCCATTGCCTCTTTGGCTGCGAACATGAATAAACCAGTGGTTGCGGAAGGTGTTGAAACATTAGAACAATTGGTTTATGCCCGAGCAAAATGTGTCGATTCTATTCAAGGCTTCTATTTCAGTAAACCACTCACTGCGGAGCAGTACATGGCGTATGTCTCTAGCCGTCAATAATGCTTGGAAATGGTGCGACAGACAGAGTATTTATACCCTGCCTGTCATGGTTGATTTGTTTATAACTTAAAGCGCACAACCAACTGCTCAAGCTCTTCTACTTTCTGGTACAGCTGTTTCACTGCATGGGAGCCTTCTTGTGTTGTGCGGACAGAGGCGTCTGCTATCTGGCTTATCGAGTTTATGTCACGCGACATTTCCGTCGTAGCGGTTGCTTGCTGAGAGCCAGCGGTCGCAATCATATCAATCATGGTGTTGACATCTTGAGCTCTAGCGACAATCTGAACCAGTGCGTCACCGGCAGAATTGGACAAACTGACACCTTCTGCGACCAAGGTGGTACCTTCACTCATGCGTTCAACTGCCTGTCGTGTTTCTTGCTGAATGGAGGTGATGAGTCCGCCTACTTCTTCTGTCGCTTTTGATGTTCTTTCCGCCAGTCCACGAACTTCGTCGGCAACGACTGCAAAACCACGTCCTAAATCACCGGCGCGTGCCGCTTCAATGGCGGCATTGAGCGCCAATAAATTCGTTTGTTCAGCAATATCGTTGATCACTTTGATCACGTTACCGATTTCTTCTCCGCGTCGGCCTAAACTGTCAACGGTTTCCGCTGTTTCATTGACGACAGCAGAGATGCGATTCATTCCATCGACGGTTTCCTGCATCAATGTGCCACCATTGGTCGCTTCTTCTCCGGCAATACGTGCATTTTGGGCAGCTTCTGTACTTTGCTCGGCAACTTGATTAACGGTTACCTCCATTTCTTCCACGGCACTGGCAATCATGGTGGCTTTGTCAGCTTGTTCCTGAATACCGGTGGCGACTCGCTGGCTGGTTTCATCTACCTGACCAGTATTGTTGGCCACTTCAGAGGCGACTTGCGTAATGTTGGTAATGACGTTTTTTAACGATTCTTGCATTTTGTCGATGGCTCGAGCGAGATCGCCCAATTCATCTTTGTTGGTTTCATTGATCGGAGAGGCTGACAAGTCACCGTCAGCAATTGACTGCGCGCGTTCAGCAATGGTTTCAACCCGTTTTTTGATCATGGAAGACAGTTGCCATGCGACGATGCCGCCGACAAGCAGCACTAGGACCACATTAGTGCTGAGCCAAAAGATAATGTTGTCCATATTCGCATTGACAGCACGTAGTGCATTGATTGAGTCGTCACGTTCTTCTTGAGCGGATTGATCAAGAATCTTTTCTAACGGAGTGATAATGGAATGTTCCAGTTCGTCGACAAGTTTAATAGCAGCACTTTTTGTTGAAGGATCATAGCCATCAAAGACTTCTTGCGCGGTTTTAATGATTTCAAAGTAATACTGTTCAATTCTTTCTATATCTTTGATTTCAGATGGCTTTTGCTCTAGTGGCTTGATTTTTTCCAGATATTCCCCAAATGAAGCTGCGTCATTGTTAAAGCCATTGTGGGCGTTAGGATCCCCCATAATGTATGTGTTTAATGATGAAATCATATCTCCCGCTTCATCCACCATTTCTAGGTAATAGCGAACACCGGGTAAATCATCATTGAGCGACTCATTGAGATCCGTGGTTTTGTAAGCGTCAGCAAATTCACCATCTTTCAATTCGTCTAACAGTTGCTCTAATGGTTGGCCAACATTTTTAGTGATTTGAGCAATCTTATTGATGGCCATTTGTTCTTGTTTAGGGTCGTATTTGGCAAAGACTTCTCGTTCGAGTTGCTCAATATATTGATTGGCAAGTGATTGGATTTTATCCATCTTCTGAATGTCAGCGGTCTTTGCAGATTCTAAAGGGCGTAAAATGGAGTAATAGTGCTTAAATTCTTTTGTGTTTTCTTTAAAACTGCTGTATTCGTCAGCTTCACCATTTAGATACTCTAGTGCGTTGGTTTGTAAGTCTCCAATTTCATCCATAACGTTTAAATAAGCCAGTACGCCGGGTACATCATCAGATTCAACTTCTTGTGAAATAGCAGCGGAGTGGTTGACTAAAGACCATGCAATTAACGCTAGTGTTAAGGTCGTGATAATGATGATGGAGAAGCCCATATAGAGCATGTGAGACAATCTGATGTTCATACTTAAGTTCCATTTGATTTGTCATTCATCTTAATGATTATTGTGCGGAATTAATTGAACTGCAAAATGTTTATTTACAACATTGTTACTAACGATTTCTAGTGTTAAAAAAAATCACAGCCTAAGCTGTGATTTTATTTTCAGGTTAGATTAAGTTAACGGCGTTTGGGCTTTCGGTTGCCATTCGGTTTCGAAGCTTGACTGCTTCCTATCGTATTTGGCTTTTTACCTTTATTCGCTTGGTTTGAATTCTGGTTATTGCCATGTGGCTTGCCAGCAGGCTTGCGATTTCCTTGTTGGTTAGATTTACCGCGCCCTGAGCCGTTCATTTTTTCAAACCCTGGCTGGTTCTTAGTATGTTTTGTTGCAAAGCGGTTTGCACCATGACGCCCAGACTTTCTACGTTGTGCAGGTGTCAAGGTGGTTAAATCTTCTGCCGGGACTAAACAGCCAGGTTTGTCGCCGATAAGGTGCTTTTTGCCCATGTTAGTCAACGCTTCTCGAATCAGTGGCCAGTTTGCCGGATCATGGTAGCGTAGCAGTGCTTTGTGTAGGCGCCTTTGGCGTTCACCTTTTGCAACTGGAACAACCTCGCGTTGTTTATATTTGACTCGTTTAAGAGGGTTGGTCTCTGAGTAATACATTGAGGTGGCATTACACATTGGTGATGGGTAGAAGTTTTGTACCTGATCGCACTCAAAATTGTTCTTTTTCAACCACAGCGCCAAATTAAGCATGTCTTCATCTTCCGCACCTGGATGAGCTGAAATGAAATACGGGATAAGGTATTGTTTTTTGCCCGCTTCAGCGCTGTATTTTTCAAACATTTCTTTGAAGCGATCATACGTGCCCATGCCCGGCTTCATCATGAGATCCAGAGGCGCCTGCTCAGTATGTTCTGGGGCAATTTTTAAGTAGCCGCCGACATGGTGAGTGACCAGCTCTTTCACGTATTCTGGAGACTCGATTGCCAAGTCATAACGTACGCCAGAGGCAATCATGACCTTTTTCACCCCTTTTACCTGACGAGCCGCGCGATAGAGGTCGATGGTGTGTTTGTGGTCAGTATTTAGCTTGTTACAAATTCCCGGAAAAACACAAGAAGGGCGACGGCAGTTAGCTTCTGCCTTTGGATCGCTGCATCCAAGTCGGTACATGTTTGCGGTTGGGCCACCAAGATCAGAAATAGTGCCTGTAAATCCAGGGACTTTGTCACGGATCTCTTCTAACTCATTCAGAATTGAATCCTGAGATCGGTTTTGAATGATCCGGCCTTCATGTTCTGTAATTGAGCAGAAAGAGCAGCCACCAAAACAACCACGCATGATATTGACCGATGTTTTGATCATGTCATAAGCAGGGATCTTTGCTTTGCCATACATTGGGTGAGGTACACGCGCATAGGGCAAGCCAAACACATAATCCATCTCTTCGGTTGTCAATGGAATTGGGGCTTGGTTCACCCATAGCTCTCGATCACCATGTTTCTGGATCAGTGCACGGCCGGAGTATGGGTTGGTTTCCAAATGCATGATACGGCTAGCATGTGCATAGAGAATACGATCGTTATTGAGCTTCTCAAAATGAGGTAAACGGACGGCGGTTGTCGCTGCATCGTGGCGAGAGGGGCGAATCGTGATCGCTTGCGCTTGTGGTGTTTCCGTTTTAGCTTTGGTATCGCATTGTTCCTCTACCGCATAAGGATTTGGCGGAATAAAGGCTTCTTTGCGCGGCTTTTCGATACGGGAAGAGTCTATAATGGTGTAGTTTTCCGGCTCTGCTGGAAGATTAATCGCTGTCCCACGAATGTTCGTCAGGCTACTGATTTCTTCTCCCTCAGCCAGACGGTGAGCCACTTCAACGAGTGCGCGTTCTGCATTACCAAAAAGCAAAATATCGGCTTTCGCGTCAAAAAGGACTGAACGACGCACTTTATCGGACCAGTAATCATAATGGGCTAAACGGCGCAGGCTGGCTTCAATACCACCGAGAACAATTGGAATACCTTTATAGGCTTCACGACAGCGTTGAGAATAAACTAGAGTGGCGCGATCAGGGCGTTTACCCCCTTCATTATTTGGGGTATAGGCATCGTCATGGCGCAATTTTTTATCGGCGGTGTAGCGGTTGATCATGGAGTCCATGTTACCCGCCGTGATGCCAAAGAATAAATTTGGCTTGCCCAATGCCATAAAGGCATCTTTATTATCCCATTTAGGCTGAGCGATGATACCGACGCGAAACCCTTGAGCTTCGAGTAAGCGACCGATGATCGCCATACCAAAACTAGGGTGATCCACATAAGCGTCACCCGTCACAATGATGATGTCACAGCTATCCCATCCTAGGGCATCCATTTCCTTGCGGCTGGTTGGAAGAAAAGGTGCGGTGCCAAAGCACTCAGCCCAATATTTCTTATGCTCATGAATGGGCGTAATTTCACTGTACATATTTTGCTCTCAGTTCCAGGGAGCGCGAATTATAGCGACTCAATGGCTGCTTATCTAGGGATATATGACCTTCGTATAAATAAGGTTTAACTAAACTTAAGTAGTAAATCACGATATTGAATTACCTAAGAAACTATAATCATATAAAGAGGTTAGGTCACGACGAATCGTGAGCAATATGAGTACAAAGAGGTCTTATATGGATGAATATAACGAAGGGAGTCAGTATCATCCGCTGTATCCATTGGTTGAATGGCAATGGGATCTACAACAAGGTGATTTTAGCCTTGATCAAACGGCCAACCAACTCTTGCATGAGGCCGGTATTGTTGTGGATTCTATCGATGACATTTTATCGTTAATGACTCGTGAGCAACGATTGGAAATAAAAGATGCCGTGAAAAAGGTGCTACGTAGTGGTGAAGCGCAATACACGGGTTGTTGTCTCATGCCAACCAAAGGGCATTTAGTGTATGTTGAGGTGTATATTGAGAAAGCAGACGCCAATACGTTGCAAGGTTATTTTAGGCCGCTACTAAACTTACCTGCACAAGATGATTTATCTAACCTCTTTCATGCTATTTTTGAAAATCAGCACCACGGTATTTTAGTAACCGACTCCCAAACCCGGATCTTAGCGTGTAACCGTTATTTTGAGCGTCAATCTGGCTTCCTACGTAGTGAACTCATTGGTTTGAAATCCAACATATTCAATGCGAATAAGCACTCTAAAGAGTACTACAGAGAGATGTGGCAAAGTATTCATACGAAAGGACATTGGTCAGGTGCAATTCTCAGCCAGTATGCAAATGGGGAAGTGATTCCTCAAGAGCTTACCATTCAAAAAATGAAGTTACGTGGAGACAGAACTTATTACGTCGGTTTGACTGTAGATCTGTCTGAACACCTCTATCGGCTGGAAGATAAAGAGGATGGGGGAGTAGAGCTGCTAACTCAGTTGCCAACGAAGAGTATGTTTCTCACTTTGTTACATGAACTCAGTCTATCTGAGTCTCACAAGGGATTAAAAGTCGTGATTGCGTTTCGCCCTGAGTTTGATGAGCAACAAATGTATGAGCGGAAGCAAGTATTATCAAATGCTTTGTCGCGAGCTCAATCATTGTCTTTTGCTGGGTACCTGGCAAATGGTGTGTTTGCTGTATGTATTGAATGTAAGCAGAACAAAAACAGCGACGTAAGATGTTTACAGCAAGGTATTCGACAGTTTTTTAGTGAGTTGAAGCAGGATGCTGGAGCCAAGGTCCACAGTGATGTTCTTAACGGTCGAATCGGTATTTCAGTATTAGGGCAGGATGCAGAGAACGCGACCAAGTGTGTTACTCACGCACTGCAAGCCATGCTAGAAAACCATTCAGGGCAAGATAGTCATATCAGCTTTTATCACAGTGAAATTCACCATCGGATTGTACGGCGCAAGAGCCTTGAAGAGCACGTAAGCCATGTAATTCAAGGGCGAGCGCTGAACGTGCACTATCAACCAATCATAGATACCAGCAGCTGGAGAATTGCCAAGCTGGAAGCCTTATGTCGCTTCCCCAACTTTGATGGTGAACCTGCCAGTACTCAAGAGTTAATTGAAGTGGCAGAAGATCTGGAACTTATCGCAGAACTGGATCGTGCCGTTGCGGAAATAGCGATGAAAGATCTCCCTGCACTACAGCAAGTGCTTGGTGATAACGTGAGTTTAACTATCAATCGCTCTCTCAATACGCATATGGAGCCACAAAGAGTCCTCCAAGATACGGTGGAACTCATCAGTGAGCATGCGGCAGATCCGACTCAAATTACTATTGAGATCACAGAAAGTGCCTATTTTGACAGTGAATCAAGTCAAAGTAATGCGTGGCAAGCTCTTAGGGAGCTTGGTTCGACAGTGGCAATCGATGACTTTGGAACGGGATATTCTTCTTTTACGTATCTCAGTGATTGCCATTTTGATTTTTTGAAAATTGACCGAGAGTTTGTATCTAATATCAATGCTGGTGAAACTAAATACAACATTGTAAAAATGATCACTGCACTTTCTCATCAGCTTAATGTAAAAGTTGTCGCGGAAGGTGTTGAAACGATGGCTGAGCTTAAAATACTGAAGTCGTTGGGCATTGACTATATGCAGGGCTATCTTTTTTCCAAGCCTCTGGCTCTGGAGGATATCGCGCAGGCTCGTGAATACCAACAACGTTTGGCGGAACAACTTCAACAATCAAGCTCACAAGGGAAAGAAGAGTCGATAGTTGCTTTGATTGCAGAAAACGTAAGCCATTTAGACCCCGGTGACCCTATCTCACTTGTCAATGAACAGATGCAAAATAATCCAGTTGGTTATTTACCTGTGATCATCGATAAGCAATGTGTCGGTGTAGTATCCCAAGCTCGGCTGAACTTACATCTCACCCCTTCAATGGGAACCGATCTAGAAACCCTTAAAGAGGCAAATATTTGGCATCGTCCAATCAATACGGTTATGGACACCCATTTCTCTCAATTGAATATGGATACCCCTCTGAACGAGCTAGGATTATTGGTGGATGCACACCCTTTCCCTTGGGTGGTGTGTAACGAAAGAGATGAGTTTGTTGGTTTAATTGAGCAAGCCGAAGTGATTCGTTACTTGATGCAACTAACGACAAAAAACGAATGTGATGATTGACCTAACCAGTAGTAAAAATCTGCTAGAACTGCCGGATCTGACCTAATGTTATAGAAGATAAGTCTTCTTCATTGAATTTGGATTCGTATTATGAAGCGTTTGATGGAACAACCGTTATCTGAGCAAGAGTTTCATGCATTGCCTCATGTAGATTGGCAATGGTGCTTAGACGAACATCGGTTGGAAATTGATCGAGAGCTATGCAGCAGGGTGTTGGCCTCTCCAATGCCATCGATGACCGAGAATTTTCTTTTATCTTGCCTTAATTTTGATGATCAATCGGAATTGATCAAACAGTTTGAATCGGCTCACGTGCGCCAAGAGCCAGGCGTGTTCAGCTGCCCTTTGTATCTCGATAAAGGGAAAATCAGTTATGTGGAGTTCTCATACACGCCTAGCGTTGATAAAAGAATAACGGGTAGCTTATATCCTCTTTTATCGTTTCCTTCCAATGGTCAGGTATTTGGTAGCCTCTTTGATCAGCTTTTCGATAACCCCCATCGCGGCATTCTACTCGCAGACAGTAACAAACATATTATGCTCTCCAATCACTACTTTCAAACACACAGTGGATACAGCAATATCGATTTAGTTGGCAATAGTTTATCGATGCTCAACTCAGGGAAACACAGTAAGGAGTTTTATCAGAAAATCTGGCTCGACATTGATGAAAGTGGATTTTGGAGTGGTGTCATACTGATTAAGGCCGCTGATGGTCGGATTATTCCTCAGGAAATGACGCTGCAGCGTCTTCATTTGCGAGATCGTGTGTTCTTTATTGGCTATTTTCTCGATTTATCCAACCATTTATATCGTGTTCAAGATGTGGAACATGGTGGTGTTGAATTGCTAACTCAACTGCCGACGGAACAGCAATTTACTCAATCTGTTGCTACTCGATGGATGGACGGACAGGAAGAAAATGTCTGTTTAGTTGTGGCATTTATCCCTAAGTTTTCTGGTGATGATGAATTTGAGATGAAATCTCTATTGTCTGAACATTTGGCGAGAAATCGGGTTGCGACTCAGGTTGGCTACATTGGAGGGAATCACTTTGTCGCTTTCTTGGAATGTGAAAAATGTCAGGGACCGTCACAAGTTAGGATCATCCATCAGACGATTAGGCGTTTTTTTAGTGGACTTAACCAAAGCGCTGGAAAAGCTATTCATCGCGCTATTTTAAATGGGAAAGTCGGCGTTTCCGTTCTCGGACATGATACGCATAGCCCGAAACTCTTAGTTTCACATGCAGTGCAGGCGATGCTGGAGCAAACTGCAGAGTCGAAAGGTTTGATCACGTTTTATCACGGAGCCATTCATAAAGAAGTCTTACGGCGTAAGGAGTTAGAAGAGTGGACGGTGAAGTGCATAAAAAGCGGGAATGTGGAGGTGTTCTACCAACCGATTGTCGACGTGCACAATTGGGATATCGTGAAGTTTGAAGCATTGAGCCGATTTAAAACGCCCAATGGGAATATGTTAAATACACAGGAAATCATTACCATCGCTGAGGATTTAGATCTCATTGCTGATCTTGATTGGTGTGTTGGTAAGAAAGCGCTGCAAGATTTAGAGGTGATTCAACAGCGTTTTGGAGCTGGTTTAGGGCTGACAATCAATCGTTCTCTCAATACGAAACTGGAACCGGGAGAAGTGTTAAAAAGTGCAGAACTGATGATCCGGGAGCACGCAAAAACGCCGCATTTGGTCACCATAGAGCTGACTGAAAGTGCTTATTTTGATAGTGAATCGCGACAATCCTCTCTCATTAGCAATTTACGTGAACAAGGGGTGAGTGTTGCGATCGATGATTTTGGTACGGGTTATAGTTCATTTACCTACTTGAGTGACTGCAATTTTGATTTATTAAAAATTGATCGTGAATTTGTCATCGATCTAAAAGTGGGGTCACATAAATACTACATTGTGAAAATGATCATCGAACTTGCCCATACACTTGAAGTAAAAGTGGTGGCGGAGGGAGTTGAAACACGTTACGAACTCGAAGTGCTGTGCAGTTTAGGGGTGGATTATATTCAGGGTTATTTTTTCTCGAAACCTTTAGCGCTAGAGGAACTGGAACATGCGTGGGAGTATTTTGACAAGCTGGAAGATTTTCTTGAGCGTCGGTCAAGCGTAAGAGGTGTGGGGATACTGAGCATTACACATACGCATATTCCATGTTTAGAGCCGCAAGACACATTAGAGAAAGCAAAAGGACTGTTTGACTCAAACAATTTCAACATCGAGTTACTCCCCATCTTAGACGGAAATACTTGTGTTGGATTAATTGATCGTGAAAGCTTGAATTTTCACCTTTCTCCAACGCTGGGGACTAAATTAGAAACCACGAAGGATCTGACTATTTGGCAAAAACGATTGAATCAGGTGATGAGAACTGACCTATACCGGATTTCCTTCCAAACCAAGGTGACGGAGGTCGCTGATCTACTGAAAAGTGGCGTCAATCCACCTTGGGTTGTGGAAGATGAAGCGGGTAACTATTTAGGAACCGTCACGAAGCGCGATGTGTTCGAGTATTTTGCTAATGGCTAATTCACTAAGTTTTGTTATTATCCGCGTCCAGACTTTATCATTGAACGCGACAACTTATGATCCCACAACTGCTTACGCTTTTGCCACCGATGTTATTAGGGGCTCAACTACTTTTGACCTTAATTTTAGTGAAAGGAGAGATTTGCCCGGGGCAGAGAGGACGAATTCATAAGGTGCTTCCTGCACTGGCGATTTTATGGTTGGCCGTCGCTTCGGTGAAAATTCAATCTTTCCTGATCGTGTTTGCTTTAGCGTATTTCTACTCGCAAGTTCAAACCAAGAAAACCAGAGAACAAGGGCCGTTGTGGGTGATGTATCTAGCAAATGGATTAGCATTAGCGTATGTCGGCATTTTGGTTGCTGAGCAGCTAAGTCTTGCTTCTTCTGTCTATTTATTCCTTCTTGTCCCGCTTCTTGGGGCCTCATTTGCCCATTTGCTGCTGATCATCGCGAAAACAAGGCTTCAAGCATTCCATCGTATTTTGCCTGTTGTTGGTGTGGTGAGTTCGATGTTGGTTTGCGTGACAATTTTGCTAAAATCTTACGGCTTTGACGCTCAGCAACTGACACAAATCACACCTCTGCTCCTTATTGGTTTAGCCCTAATGATTTCAGCGGTTGTTGTGTGGTGCTGGCACATATTCACGCACAAAGCCGCTCATAAACTGCAGTTATTTGTCGCCATGGCTATGATGCTATCTGCCTCGGTATTCAATTTCGGCTTGTTTGCGCTCTAAGTAGTATTTCTTTAGACAGGCATCACTACTTTTTTCTGCCACTAACGCTAAGCTCTAAAGTAGGTTCGTGGGCGTGCAGAGGAGCAGTGCTATGGATTTAAGTAATGTTGGTAATTTGGACAGCATCATTTTGCTGGGTATTGTGAATGAGAAGCTCAGATTAGAATGCGACAGCTTCGAAGAGTTAGTTTCCATGTATGAAATGGATGTGGAAACGGTTGTGGGCAAATTGGATATACTTGGCTATCAATATGACCCGCTCACGAATCAATTTAAATCATACGAAAGATAGCCAAATTCAATTTACGCCATCTTGATCCCTTCAAGGTGGCTTTTACATTGCTGGCGAGCGGTATTAAAGAAAGCTTGAAGGTAACGTTTTTCTTTCTCAGAGTGGCGAGTTGCTGCAAATAATCGTCGCCAAAGCCCATCACCAAGCGGAATGCTGGTAATTAAACCTTGTCTTGAAAACTCACTGATTGCCCAATTGGGTAATGCCGCCACCCCCAACCCTGCTGATACCATTTGAACCAACATCAATGTGTTATCGGCTTGCTTCCACTTTGCGGGCTCCACATTCGCCGGAGATAAAAAATGCTTAACAACATCAAGTCGCTGCTTTTGTACTGGGTAGCACAGCATAGTTTCATTGGCTAAATCGTCTGGAACGATGCGTTCTTTGTCTGCCAATGGGTGAGTGGTCGATGTGATTAAACGCATTTCAAAATCGAAGAGCGGTTCGTAATGCACTTCAGAGCGTGGTTGAATGTCAGAAGTGATCACAAGATCCAGCTCACCATTCATTAAAGCAGGTAAAGGTTCAAAGCCAAAACCTGATGAAAAATCCAACGTTACACTTGGCCAAGCGACTTGATATTCTTTGAGTGCAGGCATAAGCCATTGAAAGCAAGAATGGCACTCAATCGCCATGTGAAGGCGGCCATTAACGTCCTCTTTGAGGCTTGCTATTTCATTCTCTGCTTTGGCTAATCTAGGTAAGATCTCATCTGCCAGTCTGAGTAAGATCTCGCCTTCAGATGTGAAGCGAACAGGTCGAGTTTTTCTTAAAAATAATGGGTTACCAATTCTAGCCTCAAGATCCTTTAGCTGATGAGACAGAGCTGACTGCGTTAAGTGCAATGCTGTGGCAGTCGCCGTGAGCGATCCTGTGTCACGCAGTGAAGTCAGGGTCCTTAAGTGTTTCAGCTCGATCATGAGTTCCTCTCATTATGCATTCATCTTTATGAATTCTGTTAACAATACTCGGATTAAATAGAGCTGTAAACATCTAGATGGCCAAAATCATGGTGCTTAATATGAGCAGTTTTATAACGTTGCTCATTATTATGAATTTTTCTAATAAACAAGTTGAATAATTGGAGATTGTTCAAGTGTGTGATTAACGAGATATTTTAGCCATCCAGACATCTTAATTGTCTGACCAAACATGAAAGAATTAACGAATCAGAAGGAATAGGGACATGGCTATAACAACACACATTCTTGGTTATCCACGTGTTGGTGAAAAACGTGAATTGAAGTTTGCACTAGAAAAGTACTGGCGAGGAGAAATTGATCAAGCAGAGCTAAAAGCTGTTGGTTCAACATTACGTAATAAGAACTGGCAAACTCAAACTGACGCTGGGTTGAGCTTTGTGACTGCAGGTGATTTTGCTTGGTATGATCATGTACTAACGACCACGTTGTTACTTGGTCATGTGCCAAAGCGCCATCGTAACGGATTCCCTGATCTAGATACCCTATTTAAAGTGGGACGTGGGCAATCTCAAGCTAACTGTGGTTGTAATGGCAGCGCTGCATCCGATATGACCAAGTGGTTTAACACTAACTACCATTACATTGTGCCTGAGTTTAGCAAAGACGATTCGTTTGAAGTGAGCTGGCCACAGCTTTTTGAAGAAGTGAATGAAGCCACCAAAGCGGGACATAAGGTTAAGCCTGTTCTTCTGGGACCAATCAGTTATCTATATCTTGGTAAAGAAGTTGAAGAAGGATTTGATCGTCTAACGCTACTGCCACGCCTGCTATCAGCTTATCAAGCGATTTTTGCCAAACTTGCCAAACAGGGCGTGGAATGGGTACAGATTGACGAACCAATTCTATCACTAGAGTTAGAGAAGTCTTGGCAAGATTCATTTAAACTGGCGTATCAAGTACTGCGTAGCGATATAAAAGTACTGTTGACCACTTACTTCGACTCAGTATCAGACACGTTAGATAAAATTGTCGAACTGGATGTGGATGGTCTACATATCGACTTGTCCGCAGCTCCGTCTCAACTCGATGATGTTGTAGAGAAGCTACCTCAAGGCTGGGTATTGTCCGCAGGTGTGGTTAATGGGCGAAACGTATGGCGCGCAGATTTGAGTGCACAACTTGAGCGTCTTCAACCGCTTAAAGACAAGTTAGGGGACAATTTATGGGTAGCAAGCTCTTGCTCATTACTGCATAGCCCGGTGGATCTTGACCTAGAGCCAGCACTTTCAGAAAACGTAAGAAGTTGGTTTGCATTTGCAAAACAAAAAGTCACTGAAGTTGCGTTGTTAGGGAAAGCTTTAGAAGGCGATCAAGATGCTATTTTAACCTGTGATACTTACAGTGCACCGATCCAAGCGCGTAAGACGTCAACAGATGTCAATAAACCACAAGTTCAACACCGATTGAGTCGACTGACTAAAGCCCTAACAGAGCGTACGGCACCTTACGCGGAACGTGCTGCTCATCAGAGTGAAGTGTTGGGGTTACCTTTGTTTCCGACGACCACGATTGGCTCTTTCCCTCAAACCAGTGAAATACGTGTACAGCGCAGCGCATACCGCACGGGACAGCTATCTGAGGCGGAATATGAAACAGCCCTAAAAGGGCACATTGCCGATGCGGTAAAGCGACAAGAAGCACTCGATCTTGACGTACTTGTTCATGGCGAAGCTGAGCGTAACGATATGGTGGAATATTTTGCTGAAAATCTGGCAGGATTTCAAACCACCAAATTTGGTTGGGTTCAGAGTTATGGCTCACGATGCGTGAAGCCTGCAATTGTCGTGGCTGACATTGAACGTGAAAAACCAATTACAGTGGAGTGGTCTACTTATGCACAGTCTCTTACCTCAAAGCAAATGAAAGGTATGCTCACTGGTCCTGTTACGATTTTATGCTGGACGTTCCCACGTGAAGATATTAGCCGTAAGGAGATTGCAGACCAACTAGCGCTCGCATTGAGAGATGAGGTGTCTGATTTGCAAGATGCTGGGATCAATATCATTCAGATTGATGAACCTGCCATTCGAGAAGGATTGCCATTGAAAAAGCGTGATCACAAAGCATATCTAGAGTGGGCAGTGGATGCGTTTAAAGTATCAGCGGCGAGTGCGAAACCAGAAACGCAGATCCACACTCACATGTGTTACTCCGAGTTCAATGAGATCATCGATTCTGTTGCGGCTTTGGATGCGGATGTGATTACGATTGAAACATCTCGTTCAAATATGGAACTGCTAAAAGCGTTTGAAGAGTTTAACTATCCAAATGAAATTGGCCCGGGTGTGTACGATATTCACTCTCCAAATATTCCAAGTGAAGAGTGGATTGAAGGTTTGATCAATACTGCCGCAGAAAAAATTCCAGCTCAACGCTTATGGGTAAACCCAGATTGTGGCTTAAAAACACGTAACTGGGCCGAAACTGAAACGTCACTTGCTAACATGGTTTCTGCTGCGAAGAAGCTTCGTAAGGAATTTGCAGAGCAAGCGTAAATCCATTAAAGCGAAAAAGAAAATGCCGACGCTATGTCGGCATTTTTCGTTTTGTATATAGAACAAGACCAAACGCTTATTGCGATTTTAGCTGGCTACAAGTCTCTTCTGAGATAAATTCATCTGCCATCAACTGCCCTCGGTTATTACGCATTTTAATGCGGTAGCTCAGGCCAACATCAAGGTTCGTTTTAGTATCAGGCGAAGTGCAGTAGCTGTTGATGCTGTATCTCAATACTTGCTGTGCAGGTTTTGAGTTTGGGGCGTCATCGTTGTAAACCATCATAATTTCGATAGTTGTTCCCTTGGCGTTGGCGCGCATAATCGATAACGGGCCAGATTCCAAAGGGAGTTCCGCTGCGAGCAAGTTCGCACGGTTGCTTGCCAGTAGCTCAAGGTGACGTTGTCGCTCGGCGTTCGATGAACAACCAGCGAGAAGGAGAATACCACTAATGATACAGCAGGTAGAGAGCAGCGTTTTTTTCATAATTAGAGTACTTTTTTAAATGGTTTTACAATAACTTTCTCATAAACGCCAGCAGTGACATATGGGTCGGCATCAGCCCAAGCTTGAGCCTCTTCTAACGATGAAAAATCTGCAATAACAGTAGAGCCGGTAAATCCAGCTTCTCCTGGGTTTTCTGAATCAATTGCTGGCATTGGGCCTGCGGTGAGCAATCGACCTTCGTTTTGTAATTGTTGTAGACGTTCAAGATGTTGAGGACGAACGCTCATGCGCTTTTCTAGAGAGTTTTCGATGTCTTGCGAAAAGATGACGTACCACATGACAATATCCTTGTTCGTAATGTGCAACCTGATTGAAGTTGTATAGGCTACAAGTTGAAATTGAAACTAACTCTACCGAATGTAACCACTTTTAAAAGTCGAACTATCATCAAAATGTGAAATTAGTCGTGAATGACCCTTTATTTCACATATTTAACTCACTGTACTATGTGGTTAATTAATAGCGCGAGGCTTGCCGTCAGAGTCAATAGCGACGTAATTAAATGTGGCATCACAGACCATAAAACGATCTTCTATTCCGTGTTCTTTCACCGGTTTTACCCATACTTCTAAATCGATGCTCATTGATGTACGACCAATTTTAGTACACTCACCGTAACAACAAACCACATCGCCAACTTTTACAGGTTTCTTGAAAGTAATACTGGAGACAGAAACCGTGACAATACGGCCAGAGGAAATTTCTTTGGCCAATATGCCACCAGCTAAATCAAGCTGTGACATGATCCATCCACCAAATATGTCGCCATTGGCGTTGGTGTCAGCGGGCATTGCAAGGGTTCTAAGTAATAATTGGCCTTTAGGTGAATTCATTTTCGGACTCGTTTCAACATCTACAACAAACAAAACAGCGACCAAAGAGGTCGCTGAAAAAGTGTCACAATTATACCCAAGTAACCTCGAGATGCTAGGCTCAGTGAGATTGACTTAGTTTACAAATGTGGTGGTGATTTAATTATTCCGCTTGGTTGTCTTTTGGCAGATGCTTGTAGATATAGATGCCGGTCAGCAAGGTAAATCCAAATGTCGCAGCAAGTAGGCCAAATACTTTGAAGTTGACCCACACATCGAGTGGAAGTTTAAAAGCAATATAAATGTTTAATACCGCACAGAGAGAGAAAAACGTCACCCAAGCCCAAGTGATCTTTGCCCACACAGTATCGGGAAGTGAGATCTCTTTGCCTAACATGCTTTTGATTGCTGATTTGCCAATGATATGACTCGTTGCCAGACCTATCGCAAACACAAGGTATACGATGGTGACTTTCCACTTAATGAAGTTGTCATCATGTAAGAAAATGGTCATTCCACCAAAGATTGCAACCAACACAAACGTGATTAATTGCATTTTTTCTACCTTTTTGTATAGCGCGTATGTAATGACCAGTTGTATCGCTGTTGCGGCGATTAGAGCGCCAGTAGCAACATAGATGTCATACAATTTAAAGAGTGCGAAAAATATAATTAGTGGAATAAAATCAATAAGCTGCTTCATTTTTAACATCATTAAGCATAAATGGAATGCCTGACAGTGTATCTAAATAACTGTCAGGACAAAACCATCAGGGATAAATAGGTTGGATTTAGCGTCTCAGCATATCCGCTTCGAGACGGGGGATAAGACGCTTAATGTCTTCGAGATAACCTTCTTCTCTCAAGCTCTCTACAGTTACTTGCAGCTCGGTATCGCTCATAGAAAAGCAGCAAGATTTTCCGGTCATGAGATTAAGGTATTGGTGATATTCCGTTTCGGTAAAGTGGCCGATTCGATCAACAAGTAAGCTCTTAATACCATGATGAATGAGATGGTAGTAGGTGTGTCTGTGCAGCTCCATAACCAGTACTCCTATGGAGAAAGAAAGCGACAAGGTCAAGATTTTGCCGCCTCAAATTATCGTTGTACTGGTGAAGCATATTCAATGCCATTAGTGAGCGACGGCGATCTCATTGTTCGATATCGAGTTGGCTTCCTCAGGAAAGTATCGCTTCAATAACTCACTTAATGCTTGTTTTGTCGTTGGTTTTGTCAACCTGTCGTCCATTAACAGATCGATAAGTTCTAATTCCCTTTCCCCAGACTCCCCAGATAGCGCAACAATTGGTAAATCAGGACGGAACTGTTTAATCGCACGACTGGCATCAAAGCCATTCAAAACAGGCATTTGGATATCCATTAAAACCAAATCAACGGAATTGGCTTTGACTTGTTCAATCGCTTTCAGACCGTTATTCGCTTGTATAACGTTCACGTTTAACTGATCAAGGTAGAAGATGACTAACGATCTTTGAACTTCTTTATCGTCAACGACGAGCACAGTAATGTCGGACGTAGATTCCTTGAGAGCGACAGGGTCATCCAAAAGTTGCTCGGAAAGTATCGGCTCTGGCGTGAAGAAAAACGATGAAGAGACTAACTCTTTGTTTAGAGGTAAATCTTGAGCGGGAAATATTAACTTAAACGTTGTTTTCTCTCCTTCAACAGATTCACACTCAATTTTCCCGCCAAAGGATTGCATAACACGGCGGCAATAGCCCAAACCTAAGCCACTACCACCGCTTTTATTGTGAGAAAAGAAGTCGTCAAAGATACGATGTTGGAATTCACTTGGGATACCTGGTCCTGTGTCAGTAAACAAGACGTAGTTCTCAAACTTGCTTTTATGAGTACTGATTTCAATTTGACTGTCAGGATAGGAGTCAAAATAGTAGAGCGCATTGCGAAGTAAATTGAAAATGACAAAATTAAACAAAGTATCGTTTACTCTAGCAACGAAGTCTTGTTGAGTATTGAGGTGGACCCTTGCTCGAGAAGAGGAATTCTCGAAGGCATAGCGCTCAACGGCTTGCTCAATCGCGCGTTTCATCGACATTGGCGTTGATGGCTCACTTTCCAATGATGAGTCACTCACTTCACGCAAAATAATGTCGATTAACTGGCGTCCTCTGGAAATAGCAGCGTTGCCTTTTCTCACTTCACTCAGCAGTAACTCTGGAGAATCGCCTCGTTCAATACGGTGGCTTAACATCTCAAATTGTAATTGAACTTGCGCTAAAGGATTGCGCATCTCGTGCGCAATAGAATTGGCTAGAGCTTGGGATTGCCTGACTTTACGATCGGCGTTGATATAGCCTTGAGCTTTCACAAACACACTTTGAAGCGCTTGAATTTCTTCACTAAAGAAGAGTTTTCCATCCCGTTTACGATTTGCTAGCAATAGGTGTGACAAGCGATCTGCGTGGTCAAAAATGGGCAAAACCAAAGCAACATTATTGTGGTGCATTTTCTTTAGATGTTCCGGCATTAACCCTTCACTACCAGTTTCTGAGCCAAGTAGGAGCTCTTCAAAAACTAAAATATTGCCTTTCTTTCTAAACTGGGACCGATAAAGCTGCTCTTCCTGATCGCTGGAAATCGTTTGAAGATCATAGTCACTAATATTGAGTATTGTCGCTAGCTTATGCATTGCCTGAGTTGTGGACTTCTGAAATGTATCAGCGAGCGCATAAATTTGTTCTTGTGGGGTGGATGTTGTGCCATACACAACTCTGCTTGCCATCGGCTTGACGCGCGAATACACCCATTTCCAAGTGATGGCAGTAGCAATACAGCTTATTGCAATTGTGCCAATTTGATCAGACTTCGAGAACAACTGGATGAGAGTAAACAATGGAATGATGATTAGCCCGCACGTTATTACCGTTTTCAACGCAGTATAAAGAATATGCCTACTGCTATAAAAACGAGCCGTTATTAGAGCATATCCCATCAGCAGCATTTCCGTTATCGATAGAGCGGGGGGTAACCAGGCTAATGAAAAGTCATTCCATAAAAAAGGAACGATGACATGTATTAGAAGTGTCGAAAACATGAACACACTAATACCAACTATCATATAGATAGAGCGAACCTGATGAATTGATATCGAACTCTTAGAATAAATAATAAGATTTCTGAATGTTAATATAATCAGGATTAATACGGTTAAGAAGAAACTAGAAGTGGCAGGGCCAAAGTCAAGTATGAAACTACCTTTGTCTATTATGGTGATACCGGAAATAGTAAGTCCTGGCATTAAATTGGAGTAAAGAACATAGCCAGTAAAGAGGATTAAAGTTACGTGGCTAAAAAGTTCATAAATACTTGAGTTTAAGTGTCGTGTTAGTTTTAGTGATACGAGAAAAGCAAACGCAAATGCTGAATACGAGCTTATATTAGCAATAATAGCTAATGTTATTGCCATTTCCTCTCCAAAGTTAGTTAGTAAAGGAGAGTGAAAATAAGCATTGCTTGCAATCCATGTCATGATCGAAATGGAGTAAAGAATATACGGGATTGCAATACCTTGGTTAAATCTATTATTTTCTTTACGAATAGATTTAGCAAAATGACCAATCCAAAGTGCGACTACGAATACTGCAGCAAGCAATAAAGATAGTACAGGATTAGATATTACCTCTTGAGATAGGCTATTCATACGCTAGATTAGCCTCTTGTTTTTGCTGAATTACAAGTTTGCTGTAGCTTTTAAAATTGTGTTGTTCAAAACTTTTTGCAAGATTCTCTATCAACCACATTCCTCGATAAGTAAATAACGTATTTTCGTTAATAGAGTAGCGTGCGAGATCAACATAATTCCCTGGCGCGAGTGCACGATAAAAGCGCAATAACCATGAGTTATCTATGATTGTGTACGCGATTTCAAACCCATTAAGGGATAATGATTTTGCCATTTCTTTTTGCGCCAGATACAGGATAAACAGTCGCTGTTTGGTTGAGCCAGAAGTTGATAGCCTGAGTATTTCACAAGCTTTATCGCCATTACAAATGAGACTGGAGCATTCTTTGTCAAAACTGCGAAGTGATGTGCGTTTTTGCGGCATATACTTAAAGACATGGAGTTGACTAATTGCTTCAAAATGGTTTTCCCTTGCAAGCATTTCCCATCCATCATGCTGGAAGAAAGGGGAGAAGCTTAACCATGAATGACGTTCACTCCAATCTTGAATCAGAGCACTAGAGGCTAAAATGGGATAGTTATCAGTTAAGCGTAGCAGAACAAAATGACGTCCTTCTGCTGACAGGGACAAGGTGTCCAAAAGCTCGAACCACTTTTGTTCCAGTACAAACAAGTGAATGTTTGAAATTAAGATAGCGTCCTTTAGTGAGTATACGCCGGGTTCGTAAGGTGTTTTAACTTGGAGATCCGTCGTGCTGATATTTGCTACCAGTTGCCCAGTGTATTCATCTTCATTTAGGCTAATTGAACAACGCTCATCACAATGGACTAAACATCTTGATTTGACTTTATGTAACTCATAGCTTGCCCACATCTTTAAAATTGAGTCGAAAAATTTCAAGGCAAATTTCTCTATTAAAAGATGCTCAGATTGTGGTGATAGATATGAGTCTTCAATAATTAGGTTTTGATATTCTTTTGAAGAGAATATTTTATTTAAATTGTCATTAATGAAATTTGGGTTATTTCTTAGAAGTGTTTTTTTTCTGCTTTCAACAATTGTTGATAACAAAGAGTGAATAGATTCTGCTCTTTCTAGTTCAACTATAAAATTAAAAATGTCATTAATTTGCTCATTAGTTAATTGTTGATAATTTAGAAAGTAATTAGATAGAAAATTTGTGATTTTCATAGGCTAGCCAACGTTTTTATTGTGTTTTTTGTATATTCTTCCTGATAATAACAAAAACATGATTTATACGGCTAACTTTTTGAGAAATAGCGCAACCTTATGCATAAAAAAACCACCATACTTGAGAATGGTGGTTTTTAAAAATAATAAGATTATGCGTTTATTTATTAAACTTGCTGTTTTGCTAGTTCAGCTTCTTCTTTCGACTCTTCTACTAAAGCATCAACAATTACGGCACAAGCCGCATCACCAGTGATGTTCAGTGCAGTACGAATCATATCGAAGATACGATCGAGAGCAAATAGAAGTGGTAGACCTTCAATTGGGATACCCGCAGCAAGAAGAACCGCCACGACAAGGAAGGAAGGACCAGGAACTCCTGCTTGACCTACTGCACCTAAAGTCGAAGTTACGATAATAGCGATATAAGCACCAATACCTAAGTCAACGTTGAATAGCTGTGCGAAGAAAATTGCAACCAAACCATAGTAGATGGCATTACCGGACATGTTGATTGTTGCACCAAGAGGTAGAACAAATGATGCCGTTGAGTTTTTCACTCCCAGCTCATGTTCACAGGTATCCATGGTGACTGGCAGCGTCGCCATTGATGATGCGGTAGATAAGGCAACTGCTTGAGGCTTCTTCATTGCCGTAAGAAACTTTTTAGCAGATGTCTTTGTGAATAGATGCACCATTAACGGGTAGGCGACAAAGCCAAAAATAAGGATTGCTGCGATATAAACAATGAATAGTTTTAATACGACCATGAGAGCGGCAAAACCAAAGGTACCCACAGCTTCAGCCATTAAACCAAATACACCAATCGGTGCGATGATCATGACTTTATTGATCATCCAAACCATGGCGTCAACAATGCAGTTTACGCCGTTTATGATTGGTTCACGTTTTTCTTTCGCTTGCTTTGAAATCGCAATACCGAAGAACATGCAGAATACAAGAATCTGGAGGATATTTGCTTCATTCAGTGACTGAAAAACGTTGGTTGGGATCATACCGGTAATGGTTGCCCAGAAAGAAGGTAATTCACCTTTAGAAGCGTACTCGGCAGAAAACATGCCTTCTACACCAGATAAGTCGATACCGATGCCCGGTTTAAACACTTCACCCATAAATAGAGCAAGTGCAACTGCCAGCGCGGAGGTAAGGCCAAAATACCCTAGGGTGATCACGCCCACTTTACCTGCTGATTGGCTGTTACCTAAGCCAGCTGCACCAGATATCAATGCAACGGCGACTAAAGGAATAACCAACATTTTTATTAGATTAATAAAGATTGCGCCCAAGGGAGCAAAAATGGTGGCGCTATGACCCATTAAGGCACCAACGGCAGTACCCGCGATCATTGCAATGACAACCTGTACGCCAATATTGTTTAGCAAACTCTTTTCTTTTAACACTTCCATAACCTCTGTGCTAATAAATTTTAAATTCCTGGATATTGACACCGCAAACAAAGATTAATTTGGGTGAATATCTTGTCTTGCTTTTTACATGTATCCTTTACATTTCGCAACATCATTACAATGAGGAATGCCGTTCTATTCGTATTTTTATTGATGATTGGCAAAAAAATGTACAAAAGAAAACGTTTGCTATTTGTCTGTGTTATTTATCTCGTAAAAATGCAGATGATGCGAATGAAAGATGTGGGGAGAGATCAGGTGAGTTTTTGTTAAAAAAAAGATCGATTCCTTAGGTTGATTAAGAAATCGATCTCATAACATTTTATTTAACTTTTCAGTTGTTTTTGAGTGGCAGATTTCATCGAAGAAACAAAACCAGCAAGTTGCTTTAACATGACTTCAGGTTGTTCTATGTGTTTCTCGATGATTCTTACCACGGCAGAGCCTGAGATTGCACCAGCAGCTCCAGATTCCAACGCTTGTTTAACTTGAGCTGGCTCAGATATACCAAAACCCAGTAAAGATGGTGGTGCCTTGAATTTATTGAGCTTGTCCAGCATATCTCCTACAGGCATATTGGCTTTAGTTTCTGCCCCTGTCACACCTGCTCGAGAAAGTAGGTAAGTGTAGCCTCCTCCAAGCTCTGCAACCGATTTGAGTGTCTCATCGGATGCCGTTGGTGGAGCAATAAAGATAGGGTGGATGCCAAACTTTTGCGCCGCAGCAACGAATTCAGTACTTTCATTTGTCGGTACGTCAGCGATAAGCACGGAGTCGATACCTGCTTGTGCACAGCGCTCATAAAAGTGCTCAATACCGCGTGAGTAGACAAGGTTGGCATACATCAGTAAGCCGATCGGCAGGTCAGGGTACTTATGGCGGATCTTACCGATCAGTTCAAAACAAATATCAGGGGTTGTATTTGAATCGAGTGCACGAATATTTGCCCCTTGGATTGTTGGCCCATCAGCCAGCGGATCCGAGAAAGGAATACCGAGCTCTAATGCATCGGCACCCGCTTCCACCAAAGTTTCCATAATTTGGAGAGACAGATCAGGGTTAGGATCTCCCACCGTTACGAACGGTACGAATGCGCCTTGATTTTTTTCATTTAGGCGCTCAAACATCTTTTCATAACGGCTCATTAGATCACTCCTTTTTCTTCTAAGATTGCGTGTACAGTGAAGATATCTTTATCACCGCGTCCAGAAAGGTTGACGACGAGTAGCTGATCTTTTTCTGGGTTATTTCGTGCCATGCGCAGGGCATGTGCTAAAGCGTGGGAGGATTCAAGTGCTGGAATAATACCTTCGCTACGAGCGAGCTCTTGGAAAGCATCAAGCGCTTCATCGTCCGTGACATTGTCATACTCTGCTCGACCAATGGCATTTAAATGAGCGTGCTGTGGGCCAACCGATGGGAAATCCAAGCCCGCTGACACTGAATAAGATTCTTCAACTTGGCCGTTTTCATCTTGCATCAACGGTGCTTTCATACCAAAGAATATACCGGTTTTACCATGTTTCAGTGGTGCGCCGTGTTGGTCGGTATCAATGCCTTTACCAGCAGGCTCAACACCGATTAAGCGGACACTTTCTTCTTCTATGAAATCAGCAAATATACCGATTGCATTTGAACCACCGCCAACACAAGCGATGATAGCATCAGGTAAACGTCCTTCACGGGCAAGGATCTGATTTTTTGTTTCTTCGCCTATCATTCGTTGGAATTCACGAACAATGGTTGGGAATGGGTGAGGACCAGCTGCTGTTCCTAGCAAATAGTGTGCATCTTCATAAGTTGCCGACCAGTCGCGTAGTGCTTCATTACAGGCATCTTTTAAGGTCGCTGAACCTGAATGAACTGGTATAACCTCAGCTCCCATCAGTTTCATACGAAAGACATTTGGACTTTGGCGCTCGACATCTTTTGCTCCCATGTATACACGGCATTTTAAGCCGAGTAGAGCACAAGCGAGCGCGGTTGCTACGCCATGTTGACCAGCGCCTGTTTCAGCGATGATCTCATTTTTGCCCATGCGCTTGGCAAGTAGAGCTTGACCAAGAACTTGGTTTG
This sequence comes from Vibrio sp. NTOU-M3, assembly GCF_040869035.1. Classification (NCBI taxonomy): domain Bacteria; kingdom Pseudomonadati; phylum Pseudomonadota; class Gammaproteobacteria; order Vibrionales; family Vibrionaceae; genus Vibrio; species Vibrio sp. NTOU-M3. Next base: position 2,001,723 of record NZ_CP162100.1, on the reverse strand, counting down.
TTTTGTGGGCTCCACCATGAAGCAGGTCTTCACGCTTGAGATAAAGTTTGGTTTTTGTACCTTTAGTGAGGTTACGCGTTAATGTCAGTGCGGTTGGGCGGCCTGCATATTCTTGCAATAAGCTCATGAATTCGCTGCGAAAGTCTGGGTCTTCCTGGGCATCAATAAAGGCTTGTTCCAGTTGCTCTAGTGCTGGGACTAAAATTTGTGGTACGTATTGACCACCGTATTCGCCAAAGTAGGCATCCAATTTAGCCATTTTTAATTCCTTGTTTCAGTATGAGATGAATGTCATCTCAGAAAAATTCGTCTTAATTATTCGTAACTAGTAGTTGCGGATAGCGGTAAAAGTTTGCTCAAGCTTTTCTTTGTCTTTTTTCCCAGGCGAGCTCTCTACGCCAGAGTTTAGATCAAGTCCTAGGCAACCTTGTTGTGATGCTTTTTGTGCATTGAAAGGGTTGATGCCTCCGGCGAGCATAATTTTTGATGGGTCGGCTATCAGAGACCAGTCAAATACCAAACCCGTACCGCCAGTTTGAGTGCCTACTTTGGTATCGAGTAGGTGGCGATCAATATCGGCATCGATTAATTCAGGGACGGTATCCATTACGCCGTAAGCTTTCCAAACTTCCACTCCGCTAGGCAATTGAGCAGCGAGGGTAGTTACAAAAGTTTGATCTTCCGTTCCGTGCAGTTGAACCGCTTTTAGTCCCAACTCGTTCACTCTGGTTAAGATGAAATCTAAGTCGTGGTCTTGGAAAACACCAACGAAGTTCAATGGTGCTCCGCTCATCACCAAGCGAGCATGTTCAAGGTCGATGGCACGTTTTGATTGCTCGACAAAGATAAGTCCACCAAATACTGCACCAGCTTGATAAGCCTTAGCCGCATCATCAGGATGTGTCAGCCCACAGACTTTGTTTTCACCGAGTGTTACTTTCCTAACCGCGAGCTCTAAGTTGTCTTCTGCCATCAAAGAACTCCCAATCAAAAATCCATCCGCATAAGTGGCGAGATCTCGGACTTGCTGGTGTGTGTAGATACCAGACTCCGAAATGATCGTTGCGTTTGGTGCGAGTTCTCGGATGGTTGGTGCGAGCTCTTTGGTGCGATTCAAGTCGGTTGAGAGATCCCGTAAGTTACGGTTATTGATACCAATCACTTTTGCGTTCAATTTGACAGCGCGGTGCAGCTCTTCCTCATTGCTGACTTCAGTCAAAATGCCCATATTCAAGCTTTGAGCGACCTCTGCTAGTGCTTGGTACTCTTCATCATTGAGTACCGATAACATGAGTAAAATTGCATCAGCAGAGTAATGGCGCGCAAGGTAAACCTGATAGGTATCGACCATAAAGTCTTTGCATAGAACGGGCTGCTTTACTTGCTTGCGAACCTGAGGCAGAAAATCGAAACTACCTTGAAAGTACTTTTCGTCGGTTAGTACAGAAATTGCGTTCGCATGGTTATTGTAGACAGAGGCAATGTAATCCAAATCGAAGTCAGCACGAATGAGGCCTTTGGAAGGCGATGCTTTTTTGCACTCAGTAATAAATGCGGTTTTTCCGGTATTGAGTGCAGCATAGAAATCGCGATCAGAAGGCTCAATGGTTTGTTGAAAACTGTCTAACGGCTGGCTTGTTTTTCGCTGCGCTACCCATTGGTATTTATCACGAACAATTTTTGCCAATACTTCGGCCATCTGTGCTTCATTGACAGAAACATGGTCGGATAATTTATCTTGTGTCTGAGTCATTTTTCTACCTTGTTTGCAGAGCATTACTAACTACGCATGTTGGGCGAGTTGTTTCACCAGCTCATATGCCTTGCCAGAGTTCATAGCATCAATCGCTAGCTTTGTATTGGCTTTCAAATCTTCGTGGCCAAATAGACGCATTAAAAGTGCGACATTGACTGCCACTGCGCCAAGCTGGGCTTCAGTCCCTTTACCGGTCAGGATATTCGTGATGATGGCTTTGTTTTCTTCTGGGTCGCCGCCTTTGATTGCATCTAATGGATGCTCGTTAACACCAAAATCAGCAGGTGTTAGGGTATATTCGGTGATCTGGCCATCTTTTATTTCAGCGACGGTTGTTTTGCCGTGAATTGCCACTTCATCTAGCCCGCTACCATGAACAACGGCCGCTCTCTTCATGCCCATTTGAAGCATGGTTTCAGCAATTGGGCGTACCAGCTCTTCGCTGTAAACACCCATTAGCTCGATATTTGGGCTAGCAGGGTTAATCAAGGGCCCCAAAATATTAAAGATGGTGCGAGTTTTCATTGTTTGACGAACTGGCATGGCATGGCGAACACCACCGTGATACTGAGGAGCAAATAGGAAAGCGACCCCAAGTTTATCTACCGCACTACGGGTATCTTCTGCGCTCATTGCCAAGTTGATACCAAATGAGTCCAGTAAATCAGATGAGCCCGATTTACTGGATACACTACGGTTACCGTGTTTTGCGACTTTTAAGCCACAAGCGGCAGCCACGAAAGCGGCGGTTGTCGAAATGTTGATGGTGTTATGACCATCGCCTCCTGTGCCGACAATGTCAGCGAAGTCGTAGTCTGGACGAGGAAATGGATTTGCGTTAGCCAGTAGTGCTTTCGCTGCACCAGCAATCTCATCTGGCGTTTCCCCTTTAATTTTTAGGGCTGTAAGTGCAGACGCCATTAAAATTGGGTCAAGCTCACCACGAATAATTACGTCAAATAGTTGTTGGCTTTCTTCTTGAGTCAGTGATTGTTGGTCATAAAGCTTATTAATAATCTGTTCCATGATATCGTTCCTTATTGTTGTCCTTTCTTGCCAAGTGCCCAATCAATCGCATTCGCGAGTAACGTCGCTCCGTATGTCGTCATGATAGATTCCGGATGGAATTGAAAACCACAGATTTTGTCTTCTTCTTGTACCACTGACATCACCAAGCCGTCTACTTCGGCAGTAATAGTCAAAGAACTCGGAACTTGAGTGGCAACAAGTGAATGGTATCTAGCGATAGCAAGAGGGGAAGGCAGCCCCTGATAAGTAGGATGGCTTTGATGCGCCATCATAGATACTTTTCCATGAATGATTTCACCTGCGCCAGCAACTTTACCGCCGTATGCTTCAACAATGGCTTGGTGCCCAAGGCAAATACCAATCATAGGCACTTTGCCTTTTAGGCGTTGAATGATTTCTGGCATAGAACCGGCGTCTGATGGAGCGCCAGGTCCGGGAGAAAGGAGAACCACTGGGTTTTCAAGTTGTGAAATCGCCGTCTCAATGCTTTCTGCGGCAATACTATTGCGATAAATCGTGACATGGTGACCTAATGCACGGAACTGGTCGACCAAGTTATAGGTAAATGAGTCGAAGTTATCGATAAATACAATATTCGCCATGTCGATTACTCCTTATGAGCGGCTTGAATAGCTGAAATAACCGCTTGTGCTTTACCACGAGTTTCGTCTGCTTCAGCTTGCGGTTCAGAATCGAAGACAACACCTGCACCCGCTTGGACTTGAGCAATGCCATTTTCAACATAAGCAGAACGTATAACGATACACGTGTCGAGCGTCCCTTCGCCGGTTAAGTAACCGACTGCGCCACCGTAGCTGCCACGACGCGCACCTTCAACGTCTCGAATTAATTGCATTGCGCGAATTTTTGGTGCGCCAGTGAGCGTGCCCATATTCATGCATGCTTGGTAGGCATGAAGCGCATCTAAATCGTCACGTAACTGACCGACAACTCGCGACACTAGGTGCATTACGTGGCTGTAGCGGTCTACTTTGAGTAGATCAGCCACATGGCGAGTACCCGCAGCTGAAATACGAGCCACATCATTACGGGCAAGATCGACCAGCATCATGTGCTCTGCATTTTCTTTTTTATCGGTTCTTAGCTCTAATTCAATGCGGCTATCGAGGTCAAAGTTAATTTCCCCATTAGGATGCTTCCCACGACGACGGGTTCCTGCAATCGGATAAATTTCAACTTGGTTCGTATCCGTTTCATATTTCAGTGCACTTTCCGGAGAGGCTCCGAACAAAGTAAATAACTCATCCTGCATATAGAACATATAAGGGCTTGGGTTACTTTGTTTAAGTGCTTTGTATGCGGACAATGGTGAAGGGCATGGCAGTGTAAAGCGTCTTGAAGGTACAACCTGAAATACATCACCTTTGACAACAAACTGCTTTAAATCCTCAACGATATTGCAAAACTCAGGATCAGAGATGTTAGTTGTAAGTGGCACATCGCTCAGTTTCTTAGCGTCAGGCAGAGCTTTAGGGCTAGCGCATTGCTGAGCAATATCAGCAATGCGTACTTCAAGCGTGCTTTTCTGAGACGTATCGGTAAATAGGGTTGCTTGAAGCTGACAAGATTGGGTTTGATGGTCGACAACCAACAAGGTTTCTGCAACGTAAAAGACGTAATCCGGACATTGGTTATCGGCTTGTGCATCACCAAGCGGTTCAAAATTTGCCACTAAATCGTATGCAAATAGACCACCTAGGAAAATAGCATGCTTGTGTAATCCAGTAAGATCGAAGCTATGTTGGATCAACCTTAATGCATCGAATGATGAAGCTTCGCGGAGGCGGGAGTCTTCGTCGAGCGTATCGCAAGGTGACGCGAATTCTAGTGTGAGGGTGGAGCCATCAAACTGCAGTGGAATATCATCACGAATATTGTCGCTAAGATGGGTGAGCAACTGCGTACCATTTTCTGTTAGTGCAGTCATGGTAACGGTGTGACCATAACAAACAATACGCACAGCTGAATCGACGATGAGTAAGCTTTTTAAGTTTTGTTTAGAATCAATCTCCGCCGATTCAAGCAGCAAGCTGTCGGTTTTGTTTTCACATAATGAGTGAAAAAGCTGAGTAGGATCGGGGCTGTATGGCACCGACGTATTGATCAGTTCAATCTTTCCTAGCTTTTTGATTTCAATGGCCTTGTTCACAAGACCTCCTTTTAATCTTTTCAATCTTCCTACCGTACATACTCGCATAAAGCAAACGTTCACCCAATCTGGAACTGCGCTTAACTGATGATTGTTTAACCGGTTGAATGTGATATGTACGACAAAATAAAAAAGCCCGCTTTGGTAGCGGGCTTGGTGATGTCTTTTTTTGTTTAGTCAGCGATAAACTAAAAGTACACGTGAGCCCACCAGGAACTTGACCAAGTGCGCCACCAGCTCATCTCTGCACATTGTGCAGTGATTTTTGCTTTCTGCTGTTGGTTAAATTCTTGTAACATAGTGAGCCTTAACAAATTGCCTTGTAATTGCGTACTAGTTAACTAGTTCAAAGATTAAAAGTCAACTCTTTAGACTAAAAATATGAGAATAGATTTACATAGCCATACAACGGCATCCGATGGTCGTTTATCGCCTCAGGAATTAATCGAGCGCGCGATGAGCTTTAAACTGGATGTATTAGCGATCACCGATCACGATACAGTGGATGCGTTAGAGCCTGCTCGCCACTATATTTGCGAACAAGAACTGCCATTGGTTCTAATTAACGGGATCGAGATTTCAACCGTATGGCAAAATAAAGATATACACATTGTTGGGTTAAATATTGACCCGAACTCAGTAGAGCTGAATTGTCTCATTGATCAACAAAAGCAGCATCGCGAATCGCGGGCAGAGCTCATCGCACATCGATTGAGCAAAGCGACCCGTGACGGTGTGTTGGAAGAAGTGAAACTGATAGCTGGAGAAGCACCGATCACTCGTGCTCACTTTGCGAAATGGTTGGTGGATAATCAGTACGCTAAAACCATGCAACAAGTGTTCAAGAAATATTTAACTCGCAATAATCCGGGATACGTACCACCTAATTGGTGCTCAATGTCCGATGCGGTTGGTGCTATTCACGCCGCTGGTGGTCAAGCTGTGTTGGCACATCCTGGGCGTTACGACTTAACCGCCAAATGGATAAAACGTTTAATTACGGCCTTTGTCGAGGCGGGTGGTGATGCAATGGAAGTCGCTCAACCACAACAAGGTCAACAAGAAAGACGCAACCTTGCTGATTATGCGATACAATACAAACTATTAGCTTCTCAAGGTAGCGACTTTCATTACCCATCCCCTTGGATGGAGTTGGGAAGAAACCTCTGGTTACCATCCGGTGTGGAACCAGTTTGGAAAGATTGGGGAATTGAGCCTGAACCATGTTCAACGGAACCATCCCCACAAGTATAGAGTCGAGAGACTCGATAATGAGGAATTACAATGAGCCAGTTTTTTTACGTTCACCCAGAAAACCCGCAGGCTCGCTTGATCTCTCAAGCAGTAGCAATCATTCGTAACGGTGGCGTCGTCGTTTATCCAACTGATTCAGGGTATGCATTGGGCTGTCAGTTGGAGAATAAACAGGCACTTGAACGTATTTGCCAAATCCGCCGATTAGATGAGAAACACAACTTTACGCTGTTGTGTCGTGATTTATCAGAGCTGTCACTCTATGCCCGTGTTGATAACGCCGCTTTTCGTTTGTTGAAAAACAATACGCCGGGTCCATATACCTTTATTTTTAAAGGCACTAAAGAAGTTCCCCGTCGACTGATGAACTCGAAGCGAAAAACTATCGGTATTCGTGTTCCTGACAACCGTATTGCACTGGATCTACTTGAAGCCTTGGGTGAACCAATGATGTCGACATCATTGATTCTGCCTGGTAATGACATTACTGAATCAGATCCTGAAGATATCCGCGATAAGCTAGAGCATGCAGTTGACTGTATTCTTAACGGTGGTTACCTCGGGGAGCAGCCGACAACAGTTGTCGATTTCAGTGATGGTGAGCCTGTTATTGCCCGTATTGGTGCCGGAGAGCCAGCGCCATTTGAGTAGTCAAAATTTGGTGATTTATCTAACAAGTTTTGCGATAATGTGCGACCGCGATTTTTGGGTCGCACTTTTTGTTTGTCCGCATGCCGGATAAATGCTCCATCGACGTCTGAGAAGACGACACATAGGTAATTAAATGAACGAAAAATTACAGAAAGTACTCGCTCGAGCTGGCCATGGCTCTCGTCGTGAATTGGAAGCTTTGATTAAAGCTGGCCGAGTCAGCGTCAATGGTATTGTTGCGAAGCTCGGAGAGAGACTGGAAGATGACAACGCCATCGTGCGTATTGACGGTCACACCGTCTCTGTGAAAGCACAAGAGGAAGTGATTTGTCGAGTTCTGGCTTACTACAAGCCGGAAGGTGAGCTTTGTACTCGCCATGATCCAGAAGGTCGTCGTACTGTATTTGATCGTTTGCCGAAAATCCGTGGTTCTCGTTGGATTTCTGTTGGTCGTCTGGACGCAAACACCTCGGGTTTACTTCTGTTTACCACTGACGGTGAGCTAGCTAACCGACTGATGCACCCAAGCCGCCAAGTTGAACGTGAATATCTAGTTCGCGTATTTGGTGAAGTTAACGAACAGAAAGTGAAAAACGTGGTTCGTGGGGTTGAGCTCGAAGATGGCATGGCACGATTTGAAGATGTCGTGTATGCCGGTGGTGAGGGCATGAACCATACATTCTATGTTGTGATAAACGAAGGTCGTAACCGCGAGGTTCGTCGCCTTTGGGAATCTCAAGAATGTACGGTGAGCCGTCTGAAACGTGTTCGTTACGGTGATATTTATCTTGATAAAAAGCTACCTCGTGGCGGATGGATGGAGCTCGATCTGAAAGAAGTGAACTACCTTCGTGAGTTAGTAGAACTTCGTGCAGAGAAAGAAACCTTGGTTGATCAGAATAAGGCCAATACTTCTCGTCAGCGTGAACGTTCACGTAGTCAGAAGATCCGTCGTGCTGTTAAACGTCATGAAGAGCGTGTAAATAACCCGGGTAGAAGTAATAACCCAGCACGCCGTAAGCCGAAGAAAGGCGCTGGTGAACAAGGTCGCCGCAATAAGCAGCGATAAGATAAGAAGAATTAAAAAAAGCAGCCAATTGGCTGCTTTTTTGTTGATGGTACCCCATCAACAAATGGGGGCATGAACTAAAGGGTTTGGTTTAATTGGTAGTATCGCCCTTGTTTATTCAGCAAATCTTCGTGCGAGCCATGCTCAACCACTTCACCTTGCTCCAGTAAGCAAATACTGTCCATCTTATCCAAATCAACCAGTCGATGAGTAATAAAGACCACGGTTTTGTCTGTAAAATGCGCTTCAAACAATTGCATGATCTGTTGCTCAGTTTGCTTATCCAAACCTTCAGTCGGTTCATCAAGTAACAAAATCGGAGCATTATGGAGTAATGCTCGGGCAATTCCGACGCGGCGCTTTTCACCACCAGAAAGCTGTCGGCCACCATCACCCATCCAAGTGTCTAACCCCTGATCTTGAAGCAGCTTTTCAAGCCCGACTTGAACCAGAACAGCAGAGAGCTTTTCATCATCAGCATCCGGTTTAGCCATCAAAAGGTTGTCTCTTAATGTGCCATTCAAAATATCAACCCGTTGGCTGACCACACTGATGGCTTGGCGAAGCTGACTTTCACTCCATTGTTGGAGCGGTTGACCTGCTATCTCTATTGAGCCGTGCTGAACATCCCAATAACGCGTCAACAGTTGTAGTAGCGTGGATTTACCTGAGCCAGTTTGACCGACGATAGCAACTCGATGCTTCGCTGGAATTTCAAGCGAAAGGTTTTTGACCACTTGCTGTTCATTATCCGGATAATGGAAAGAAATATCGTTGTAGCGAATCGAGAAGTTCTGATCATGCATGACATCTTGTTGAGGAAATACCACATCAGGTTCAGCGAGGATCACTTCGTTTAAGCGCCTTGCAGACGTAAGGGTTTGTCCTAAATGCTGAAATGCACCGGCAATCGGCATAAGGAGTTCGACGGTTGCCATTGTCGCGAAGGCAAATAGCGCAATAAGCGGATCAGGTTGGTTGCCACCGACACCATCAGCTGCTAACCAAAGTATAAGGACTAAGGTCCACCCATTCGCCAACATCAATAATGCTTGTGCCAAGCCAGAAAAATGAGCGTTGATATGCTGATTTTTGAGTAGCTTGCCTTGAGCAGAAATGATTGCATTGCGATAGCGTTTTTCTGCGCCAAATAAGGTCAATTCACTATAACCTTGCAACCAATCGAGCGTACTGATGCGCATTTGTGCTTTGTGCTGTGTTAGTTCGGCTCCGTTTCGTTTGCCCAACTTGTAAAACAGAATTGGCCACAAAATAAGCAGTACAAGCAAGATTGCACCAAGTGTTAAACCTAGCTGAGTATCAAACCAACATAAAATTGCGGTCAATATAGCAATTGTAAGTGTACCCACGACCATCGGACTAATAAGCCGCAAATAAACATGATCCATGGCATCGATATCAGCAACTAATCGATTGAGCAAGTCGGCATCACGTAAATTCGATACTCGACCTGGGATCAGTGGAGCGAGTTTAGAGAAGAAGAAAATACGTAAATCAGTCAGCAACTTAAAGGTTGCATTGTGGCTGACAACGCGTTCACCCCAACGTCCTGCGGTGCGGCCCATTGCGAAGCCCCGTACAAAGGCTCCGGGAAGCATATAATTAAAGGTTTCTCGCGCAATGGTAAGGCCTGCAACGGCTGCGGCAGATAAGAACCAGCCCGATAGAGTTAGCAGTCCGAAGGAAGCAAGCAATGTTAGTAAGGCTAACAGCATACCAAGCGATAAGCCAAACCAGTGTTTTTTATAAAGCTTTAGATAAGGGAGTAAATCACGCATCTAAGTTCCCCTTATTTGAATGGGTCAATGCATGGTTTGCTTTAAGCATTTGTTGGAACAAACCTTCAGTTGCTTCGAGTTGTGTGAATTGACCTGATTGCACCAGTTGCCCATCTTGCATAACCAGTATTTGTTCAACATTTTGCAGTGGAGCGAGTTGGTGAGTCACCATTAATGCCGTTTTATTGGTTATCTGTTCATTAAGCCCTTGCATGACTAATTTTTCACTACGAGCATCAAGACTGGCCGTTGGCTCGTCCAGCAACCAGAATTGACCATTTTGTACCATGGCCCGAGCTAAGGCTAACCGCTGTGCTTGACCCACGGACAATCCGCCTGAGCGATCAGAAATCACATAATTTAAACCATGTTTTTCCACGAATTCGTTGGCGAAAGAATTGGCTAATACTTCTTGGATACGTGAATCGGAGACCTCAGTCTGACCGAGCGTAATATTGTCACGAATGGTTCCGTGCAACAGGAGTGGGTTTTGTCCAACCCAACTGATGTGCTGGCGCCAATCATCTAAATTCAAGTTGCTGCGTTCAATTCCATTGATCTTTAATGAGCCTTGATATGGTAAAAAACCAAGAATGGCATTGATTAAGCTAGTCTTGCCTGCGCCACTTGGGCCGACAAGTGCTGTAGTTTGGTTTGCATGAATAGTAAAAGAAATAGGCCCAACCAACAGGGTTCCTTCTGGGCTAAACACCTCCAGATCAACAGCGGAAATTTCAATTTGAGCTGGGTTTGGAAGAGGGGTATCTCCACTGCGTACAGTACTGACGTCAGTTTCTAAAAACTCAACAATGCTTTCGGCAGCGCCAACTGCTTGCTGCTTAGCATGATAGAAAGTGCCAAGATCCCTTAGCGGTTGATAAAACTCCGGCGCTAATACCAAAATGAACAAACCGGAAAAGAGTGTTACACCGAGGCCATAATCACCAAAATTCAGTTCTCCGATGAAAGCAAAACCAAAATACACCGCCGTTAAAGCGATGGAGATGGAAGTAAAGAATTCTAATACAGCGGAGGACAGAAATGCGATTTTTAACACATCCATTGTTCGGCTTCGAAATACTTCAGAAGCGCCACGCATCACCTCAGTTTCTGCTTTTGTTCGGTCGAATAGTCGAATGGTGGTCATCGATTGTAAGCGATCGTAAAAATGACCCGATAGACGCTGTAGCGCTTTAAAGTTTTTTCGGTTGGCATCAGCGGCTTTCATTCCAACTAAAGCCATAAATAGGGGAACGAGGGGGGCTGTTAATAAGAAAATCAGGCCAGCTGCCCAGTTTATTGGAAACACGACAATCAAAATGACAAAAGGTACCAACACAGAGAGCGACATCTGAGGCAGGTAGCGTGCAAAGAAGTCATGCATGTCTTCTACTTGTTCTAAGAGCAGTGTTGCCCACGAGCCAGCAGGCTTACCTTTGATGTATGCAGGCCCTAGGTCACGCAGCTTATCTAGAATTAACTGCCGGATGTAGATCCGGATTTGCTCGCCACAACGGAACCCCGCGATCTCTCTGCCCCAAGAGCACAATGCCCGGAGGGCTATCGTGACAGCAAGGGCTGCAAAATAGGGTAGCAGTTCATACTTATCGACTTGTTCGATGATCAGTTGATGCAGAATGGTGGCGAGCAAAGCGGCTTGAGCCAGCAAGAATATGCTTGAAAGTACGCCAAGGCCAACAGCAACCATCAACCATTTTTTGGCTAACTTACTTTGCTGCTTGAGCCATTTATTCAAGCTGCGCTGTTTCTTTTTATCCATTATGAAGGCTTAAATGAGAATTATTTTTTTGATGTTGAGCGCGGCATTATACAAAAGAAAGCCCTGCGGGAATACCACAGGGCTTTAAAAGTCGACGAGTAAAATAACTTTTCTTTTTTAATCGTCTAATGCATCAAGAAAGCGCTCTGCATCTAATGCCGCCATACAACCTGTACCCGCAGAAGTGATTGCTTGGCGATAATTATGATCCATGACATCACCAGCTGCGAAAATGCCCGGGATGCTAGTTTGCGTTGCATTACCTTCAAGCCCGGACTGGACTAAAATGTAGCCGTTATTCATATCCAGTTGGCCTTCGAAGATCGCCGTGTTTGGCTGGTGGCCGATAGCAATAAATGCGCCCATCACATCTAGTTGTTCAATTGCGTCATTTTGAGTGTCTTTAATTCGAACTCCAGTTACGCCCATATCATCACCGACCACTTCCTCTAGGGTCCGATCCGTATGGAGAATAATGTTGCCGTTTTCCACTTTATCCATCAGGCGTTTCACCAAGATTTTTTCAGCGCGGAAAGAGTCACGACGGTGGATCAGATGAACTTCAGAAGCAATGTTTGATAAGTAAAGCGCTTCTTCTACTGCGGTATTACCACCACCCACAACTGCGACTTTTTGGTTGCGGTAGAAGAAACCATCACAGGTTGCACATGCTGACACGCCACGACCCTTAAAGGCTTCTTCCGACGCTAAACCGAGGTATTTCGCCGAAGCACCTGTTGAGATGATGAGAGCATCACAAGTGTATTCACTGCTATCACCTTTAAGATGGAATGGACGTTGGCTAAAATCGACTTCGTTGATATGGTCGAAAATCATCTCGGTTTCAAAACGTTCAGCATGCTCTTTCATGCGGTCCATTAACCCCGGTCCAGTAAGTCCTTCAGGATCGCCTGGCCAGTTTTCCACTTCTGTCGTTGTTGTTAGCTGGCCACCTTGTTGCATCCCAGTAACCAAAACTGGTTGCAGGTTGGCACGTGCAGCATAGACAGCGGCGGTATAACCAGCAGGTCCAGATCCTAATATAAGTAACTTACAATGTTTAACGTCGCTCATTTGTGCTCCATTAGCGGTGACGCATTAAAAAATTCTAATTCGATTGTATGGAATATATGGGGTTAGTTAAAGAGGAGGCAAGTGGGAACAGTGTATTAATTGGTTATAGATTAGAACGTAAACGATTACGTATTTATCGCTGCTCATAATACAACTTTATGAAAAGTAACATCTTTTTTCTATTGGTAGTGAAGTTGTCTGATTTTAAATACTATTCATTTTGCAAACTAAAATTATAAACTTGAAAAGTAATAATTCTTGGAGTTACTTACTATATTTTCATTTTTGATGGATTTAAACACTATATATCATTGTAAATGCCAAATAAATGCGCAAATAATGGTTGTGAATAAATTGTTAAAATTAAGCGATTGTGTGCATTTTTCAAGGAGATGGTGATGCTAAATAATCAGGAAACAACCTTGCAACTTATGAAGCTTAGTGAAAGTACGATAGCGGAACTTGCGCCTTCTTTTACCAAACTTCCTCATACAGAACATGCAGACGGAGCTTATCGTCTACGACGCTATTCGGTTGTCGCGCTTTATGAGGGGAAGGTTGTTGATTTGAATAAAAACGAGTTTATGCAAACGGGTGAGATCAATCGCTTTCAGGGAAATATAATTCGACAGTTTCAGCCTATCGAAGACTCCACATTACTCAGTGAAGGCATGCAAGAAATTTGTACGATGTTTGCAGCGACAAACCATCTCCAAGATGGGCAAGAAATTGAGATACATCAGATTCGAATTTCAGCTGTTTATGAACAGACTCAAGTCGCGCCTGAAGGGGTCCATCAAGATGGCTTTAAACACATCGCTTTGGTAGGCATGGGTCGACATAATATTGAAGGTGGCGACATCATGTTGTACAGCAGTTTCAATGAAGCGCCGTTTTTTCGCAAAGTGTTGCAAAATGGTGAAGTCGCTATGCTTGCTGACAATAAGCTTTGGCACAACGCTCAACCAATTCGCTCAGTCATTCAAGGTGAAGAAGGCTATATGGACGTGTTTGTATTGACAGCAAAGGGAACCGAGAATGAACTTCACTCCTAATTCAGTTCGAGCACAATTTCCAGCGCTTAAGCAAACTCACAATCATTTACCCGTCATTTTTTTAGATGGGCCTGGTGGATCGCAGGTACCAGAGAGCGTACTGGAAGCGATGACATCGTACCTTGGTTATTACAACTCAAATTTAGGTGGTCATTTTTTTTCTAGCCGACTTACTACCGAGCTGATGCAGGATGCACGTCAATATGCGGCTACGTTTGTGAATGCAGAATCACCCGACAATATTGTTTTTGGTCCGAATATGACCTCTTTGACGTTTCAGTTAAGTCGTGCAATAAGTCGAGATTGGAACTCAGCTGATGAAATTGTTGTAACAGCATTGGATCATTACTCAAACGTTTCCAGTTGGCAGCAGGCCGCAAATGATAAATCAGCAAAGATTCGAGTTGCACAGGTCAAGGAAAGTGACTGCTCTTTGGATGTCGAACACCTGTTGAATCTTATCAATACTAACACCAAGTTGGTGGCGGTCACGTTGGCTTCGAACACCACAGGATCGATTGTCGATGTTGAGAGAATTATTGAAGCTGCACATGATGTTGGGGCAATGGTTTATCTCGATGCAGTGCATTACGCTCCCCATCACTTGGTTGACGTGCAAAAATTAGGCTGTGATTTTCTTGTGTGTTCTGCGTACAAATTTTTTGGTCCACATGTTGGTATTGCCTATGTCGCGCCAAAGTGGTTACAAGCATTACGTCCTTATAAAGTTGAGCCGGCGACTGAACAAGGGCCAGGGCGGTTTGAGACAGGTACCCAGAGCTTTGAAGGGTTAGCTGGTGTGATTGCTGCGATCAAATATCTTGCCCAATGGGGAAAACAAGATGCTTCACTTCGTGAGAAGCTTGTGGCTTCTTATCTTGATTTTTCTCAACATGAAACAGCATTAACTGACCATTTTCTATCAAAGCTTAGTGAATTACAGGGAGTACATTTATGGGGGAGAGCTCAAGCGCATAGCGAGTTACGGACACCTACGTTTGCACTGACCTTCGATAAGTATTCAACGGCAGAAATTGCTAAAAGGCTTGGAGAGCGCAACATTTGCACATGGAACGGTCACTTTTATGCGTTGGGTTTAGTGCGTCAACTTGGGTTAGCAGAAAGTGGTGGTGTGCTGCGAATTGGTTTCATGCACTACAACACGCTGGATGAAGTGGATACTTTGTTTGACGTGATGAAGGAAATTCTTAACCAAAAATAGAAGAAAAGCCCATCCGGTGACAGATGGGCTTCTGAGTATTGGCTTATGCAGTTACTCAGAAATTTCAACTTCATATGAGGTGAATTTTCTGACGTTAATGACACCATTATCGAAGATTAGGTATTGCCCTTTGATCCCTTGGACTATTCCCGAAACCTCGGGGTTTTTATCAAAATTGTGCGAAACGATTTTAGTTGGGTGCTGCTCTACTGGGTAGCGAATGGCAGTAATATTTTCATGTAAGACTTCAACAGCGTCATCACCAAATTGTTGTTTGATAGCCGCTACTTTGTCTTGAACTAACGGATACAGTTCGGCAAATCTTTGTTCTAATGCCATTGGCTCTCCGTCACCTTTCAATAACGTGCGCCAATTGGTTTTATCGGCAATGTGCTTCGCCAGTTCAACTTCAATAAGGCCTGATATGTAGCGGGTTTTTACTTTGAAAATTGGCAGGCCCTGCGTGGCTCCTTGATCTATCCAGCGAGTTGGGATCTGAGTGTGGCGGGTGATGCCAACCTTAAGACTGGAGGTATTAGACAGATAGACATAGTGATCAACCATGCAGTTCTCTTCTCCCCATTGTGGCTCACGACATGTCCCTTGCCCGTAGTGGCAGGTTTCGGGTTTCATAATACACATGTCGCAGCTAGCAAGCTTTTTCATGCAAACAAAACAGTGCCCTTGCGAATAGCTTTTCTTGGTTTTTTTTCCACAAGAGCAACAAAAGATGTTGCCAGTATGAGTGAGAGTAAGGCGTTTTCCAATGTAGGGTTTAAGGTCGACAAGTTTATCGCCTACAGGAAGATGGTAGTGGACTTCGTCGTCCAATGATGCACGCATTTTACTAAGCGTGCCTTTCAAAATTAAAGACATGACAGTGCTCATTTTCGTTATTTTCAGCCATCATGTGGCTATTTTTAGCTAGCAGTTTAGCAGACTTCAATTACTTAGAAAGCATAGCTTTGCCAGGTGCTTGCTCTGCATTACATTTGCTTGGTGAATGGGTTTTGCATTGGTACTAAAGTTTATATGCAAGCTGCAAGAATCGATAATAAAAATATAGCGTTAGTACAACAACTTAACTGAGTTATCGTGTGATGAATTTATAAAACTTAGTGAGATTCTTGATAGAAAAAAGGCTGAAAGCTAGAGTTTACAAGGCTAAGAAGCGATTAGTTTTAAATTGCGCAATAAAGAGAGACGATTTTGCACGACTTTTAATCATCAGTTGATATAGGTCGAAAATTTCTATCATACAGAATGATATTTCAGTTAAAATTTGGCACTAAGGTTGTAAAATGACAATCTTAACCGTTTTCAGTAATCCGTAACTCATATGAGTTTTGAACAAGGTCTTCGCGTTTGAGAGTTATCCATAAAGCCGTATTTATTTTAGGTATATTCACCATTCTTATCGTTCAGCTCTACCGCGTTTATGGTGACCAACGTGTTTACAAAGTTATGCCTGAACATTTTGCGTTTCTACCCACCAATGATCAGGTACAGAACGGTCTGTCTACTTCATCCATAAGTATTGATGGGAAAACAGCAATATTAGAGTGCGAGCTTAAAGAGAGCGATTATCCTTGGCCATATTGTGGTGTCTCTATTGTTGTTGATCGAGAAGATCCAACCGTTGGTATTGATTTTTCAAACTACCATACAATTAAACTGGATATCGATTTTCACAACTTAGATAATGATTCTGAACCGAGAATGCGATTCTACCTTCGAAATTACAATGCCGCTTATTCGATTCCAGACAATGAATATACCCATAAATATAATGGGTTAGAATACCATCCAGGTGTTGATAAAAAAGGCACCTCAATACCCCTTAGAAACCTTCAGGTCATGACATGGTGGCTTGTGGATAACGATATTTCCATTGAGCATTCTGCACCAGAAATGGGTAACGTGAATCGTATTGAATTTGCAACAGGCTCATCTCTACCACTCGGCCACTATCGAATGACAATCAATAACATAGAGCTTGTTGGTTCTTATGTAGAAGGTGAAGATCTCTTTATGGGGTTGCTTTTTGTTTGGGTCATTTTAGGTCTTTTGTACAGTGTGTTTGAGATCCGCCGTAGTCAGAAGCTCATTGTTGATGCACAGACACGCCAGTTAAAGCTTAAAAAACTCAACCGAGCATTGAAAGCCCAAAATATTCAATTTGCAGAACTTGCGCACCGAGATGCATTAACAGGTGCAATGAACCGTCACGCAGTACGCGATTGGCTAGCAAAAAATTATGAAAGTGGAGAGAGTGCTCGAAAGCCGCTTTCTGTTATCTACATTGATATTGACCATTTTAAGACGATTAATGATCAGTATGGCCATAGCATGGGAGACGACATTCTGCGTGAATTTACCATGATGGTAATGAGTGTTCTGCATGAAAATCACTGGCTGGTCCGCTGGGGGGGAGAGGAGTTTATTGCTTTTTGTCCTTCGCTTGATCTATTAGATGCGGAACTACTGGCAGAAAAAATTCGTATGACGATTGAAGGGCATCTGTGGGTTCATGGCCAGCGAATGACATCGAGCCTTGGAGTTGCCCAGCTAGGGAATGAACATTCTTCTGCGCTATTGGCTCGTGCCGATGAAGCGTTATACCGAGCGAAACGAAATGGTCGAAATTGTGTAGAAGTTAGTCGGTTAGATTAGCTTCTACATCCTCAATTTCAGGGTTTTCTTCTACCACTTTTATAATGGGTTCTTTAGGCCCAAGGAATTTGGGTTTGGCATCGAGAACATAAAGGTCTAAGAAAGCCTTAGTACGAGCAAATACTTCTCTGAGTCGGACTTTATATCCCGGATTTGTTGGGCCTGGAACTGCAAAGCAACTGGCGTTAATGTTGTGATGCTTTGCAATGAACAACGCGCGTTCGCAGTGGAACTTTTGAGAGATGATTAAAAAGTTATCAGTGTCGAAAATTTCTTTAGCTCGGACAATCGAATCTAATGTTCTAAATCCTGCATAATCTAAATAGATGCGATCTTCAGGCACTTCAGCACGGAGTAAATCACGCTTCATTGTCCATGGCTCATTGTAAGAGCGATGCGCATTGTCACCACTTAGTAAGAAGTTCGTGACTTTGTCTTGTTGAAATAACTCAATAGCCGCATCAATTCTGTGGCTATAGTACTCGTTTAGTGTACGTCCTAGGTACTTACTTGTGCCTAAAACGACAGCAACATCAAACTGGTTAACCTGATCTTCACTGGTAAAGATCTCCGCATCCGTCTGATAAGAAACCCAACGGTCAATCCCTATCACAGTCAGTATGATTGTTAGGAGTGCGAGCGGCAGTGTTTTTGCTAACAATAACAATGAACGCTTTAAAGCACTTTGTCGCTGAAAAATATTTCTCACTAGATCTGCCGGTTTCTTTGTGCCCATGAGCCGATTATCACAAAACTAATCACAATCACAACCAACATCATGCCCGGCTCTAAGGTTTTTAATGTCCGAGTTACGTAAGGTGTTGCTTTTACGATGATTAATCCGTAACCAAACGCATTTATGAGAACGAAAACAATCGTTCGGATAAGAAAGTTTTGTCCTCTCAGTAAGCGCCGTAACAGGGCATTTATTTCCCCCCCAAACATCACAAGTAAGCAGGCTATCAAGGCGATTGAGATTTCGCTGATGTATGGTGAAAGATGGCGTGCAATCGGAGTTAGGCTTTCAAACATGAGATTATTGATGTGAAGAATGACTACGATTCATTACTTTAGCATATTCGTGTAGCAATACTAAGAGCCACCAAGCTGGAAGTTTTAAATTCTGGGAAATACGTCATTTTGCCAGAATAAATAATGTTAAATTCTCCAATCATCGAATTAATAACATTACTAAGAGTAATGAGAAAAAATGGACGAAAATTCGCGTTGTCTTGCTCTTAAAACAAAAGGTGAATTAGAAGATTTTTAGCTTAATTTTTATAGGTGTAAGGCAATTCCTATGTTACTTGTAGCGTGATCTTACAAGTTTGGGTGGTTTTGTTGGGGTTTCGATGGTTATCACTGGAAAAAGCACAAGAGTATTAATGTGTTTTACATTCGTGTCACTAGTTACGTATTGGGGATTGGAAGGAAGTAAAGTCGTCAGCTTATTTCCTGGTAAATTTCCAATTAAAATAGAAGATGATTCGTATTTTGGTGGAGATTCAAATTCCAGTATAGATATCAATGAAGGGATAGCTTCTGTTCATTGTAATATAGTTAAAGGGAGCTATCGTTGGCCCTATTGTGCTATCAATATTGATATTGCCACTGTGATTGAGTCGGGTATTGATATTAGCGAATTCGATGTTATTCGGTTTGATATTGACAAGCGACCAAGTCATAAGGGTAGAGCATGGGCTGCACGAATATATGTAGAAAATAAAACATCGAAATCGGAGGGACTTGATTGGCATTTTTCGCATAATAATAATGGGATAGAGTTTAACTCTCGACAACATATTATTGAAATACCCATCGATAAACTTGAAGTAATGAGCTGGTGGTTATTGAATAACAAACAGTTGATGAAGAAGAAAGATCCAGAATTTGATAATGTATCTTCTATTCAAATAGCGACTATTGCGAATATCCCACCTGGCAACTATCACTTTTACTTAAACACGATTGAATTAATAGGAAACCCAATCAGTAAGCCTATTTTTTATAGCACCATTTTCTCTATCTGGCTTGTTTATGGGATTTATTGTTTACTTCATGAGCTAACTAAAAATAAGAAGAAAGTAAGACATACTGAAACGCAATATAAATATATGGAAACGCAGAAGAATAAATATATGGATCTTGCGTTTACCGATGCGTTAACGGGAGCATTAAATCGACACGGTATTCGTCAGTGGTTAATGAAATATGAAGTGATGGCGACTCAGCCCTATATGGGAGTACTTTACTTAGACATTGACCATTTCAAAGCCATCAATGATCAATATGGGCATAAAGTTGGTGATGAAGTTTTAAAGCAATTTAGTTCGACGATCGAACAAGTGGTTAATCCGGTCTATCGGTTAACTCGGTGGGGAGGGGAAGAATTCATCGTGTTTTGTCCCGGAATTAGCTTTTCTGAACTTATCGAGCTAGCAGAATCGATTCGACAACGAGTTGAGCTAAATGCTTGGGTTCAAGACATCCCAGTTACTTGCAGTGTCGGTGTTGAGCTAGAGCGAGGTGACGGTGTATTTGCTGCTGTATCTCGCGCTGACCAAGCTTTATATCGAGCTAAACAATGTGGTCGAAATTGTGTGCAAATCTACCGAGACACGATACTCAATAACGTTTTGTGCTGTACGTCGCAAGGAAAAAGAGCCTCATAATGAGGCTCTTAGTTAGTTAAAACGCAGTACGTTTATAACGACGATAAACGGGTTGCCAGAAGTGACCTTCGATGGCTTCTTCAAGCGCTTCGTCAGTGATTTCTTGCGCAACACCTTGTTCTATCGCTTTTTTAGCAACCGCAAAAGCAATCTTCTTCGATACTGAGTGGATTGCTTCCAGAGGTGGCAGTAGGGCACCTTGGCCATTAATAGCAAGTGGTGAACATGTCGCGAGTGCTCGGCTTGACTCCATCAACATTTCATCGGTAACACGCTTAGCTGAAACGGCCAGTACACCAAGTCCAATACCCGGGAAAATGTAGCTGTTATTGCACTGAGCGATAGGGTAACTCTTACCATTTACAACGACAGGGTCAAACGGACTACCCGTTGCGACAAGTGCTTCGCCATTTGTCCAACGCAGGATGTCATTTGGCGTTGCCTCTACACGACTTGTTGGGTTGGATAGTGGGAAGACGATTGGTCGAGCACAATGCTTATGCATTTCTTTAATGACATCTTCACTAAATAGTCCCGGCGCACCAGATACACCGATCAGAACAGTCGGTTGTCCGTTACGCATGACATCGAGTAATGAATACCCCGTACCTTCAGATTCCCAATTGTCAGTGTTGCTGTGCTTCTGAACTAAACGTTGTTGGAAATCAAGCAAGTTCGGCATGCCTTCTTGCAGTAGTCCCCATCGATCGACCATGTAAACCTGAGAACGAGCTTGTTCATCGGAAATACCTTCAGAAACCATTTGTGCAATGATGGCTTCTGCAATACCGCAACCCGCAGAGCCAGCACCTAGGAAGGTGACTCGTTGCTCAGAAAGTTTACTGCCAGCCGCCTTACAAGCAGCGAGTAAAGAGCCAACAGTTACAGCCGCAGTTCCTTGAATATCATCATTGAAGCAGCAAATGCGGTCTTTATAACGTTCAAGCAACGGCATTGCGTTCTTTTGCGCAAAGTCTTCAAACTGAATAAGTGCTTCAGGCCAGCGGCGCTGCACTGCTTGGATGAAATCTTCTACAAAGGCATCGTATTCAGCACCAGTAATACGCGGATGACGCCAACCCATGTACATTGGGTCAGCCAAGCGTTGCGGGTTGTTGGTACCCACATCCAGAACGATTGGCAAGGTGTAAGCTGGAGAAATACCGCCACAGGCAGTGTAGAGAGAAAGCTTACCAATTGGGATGCCCATACCACCAATCCCTTGGTCGCCAAGACCAAGAATACGCTCACCGTCGGTTACCACAATAACTTTGACATTGTGGTTTGCTGCATTATTTAGCAAGTCATCGATACGATCGCGATTAGGGTAAGAGATAAATAGACCACGTCCGCGTCGGTAGATATTGGAGAAGTTCTCACAGGCTGCTCCAACCGTCGGTGTGTAGATGATAGGCATCATCTCAGAAATGTGGTTTTGTACCAGACGATAGAAGAGTGTTTCGTTGGTATCTTGGATATTGCGCAAGTAGATATGTTTGTCCATATCACTTTCGAAGTTACAGTACTGCTTGTATGCGCGATCAACTTGTTCTTGAATAGTTTCTGTAGCTTCTGGCAGTAGGCCTTCTAAATTGAAAGAAATTCGCTCCTGAGCACTAAATGCACTGCCTTTGTTTAACAGTGGTGTACTTAGAAGTGCAGGACCAGCGTAGGGGATATAGAGTGGGCGTTTATCGTTATTCATCATTTGCCTATATACAGGGTAGAGAAGTCATAAAAATGATAAGGACTGAATAGCCTATTGTAAACTGGAGTACCTCCTAAACCCAGACCTTGTAAACGATTATTTGAGATATACCCAGCATCTTATTGTCACTTAAGTATATACTACCCAGCCGCTTGAATGATGAAGTACTGCCCATGCAATCTCTGCCAATTGATATTCTGGAAAATACGTTTAAAACCGAACTCAAAAAGAATCATTTAATCGTTGAAGCTGAGACAGGCTCAGGTAAGTCAACTCGATTACCCGTATGGGCCGCAACACATGGCCGAGTGTTAGTTGTAGAACCAAGACGTATTGCGTGTACTTCGCTAGCTCGGTTTCTTGCAGCGCAATCTGGCGATAAATTGGGAGAGAGCATTGGTTATGCGATCAAGCTGGAAAACCAGTTCTGCCAGAGCAGCAATGTCGTTTTTGTAAGCCCTGGTGTTGCATTGCGTTGGTATTCTGAGGATCAATTGGCGCAATTTGACATCATCATTGTGGATGAATTTCACGAGCGTCGTTGGGATACGGATGTTTTGGTTGGGTTGCTGAAGCAACACAACACTCATCGAATAGTTTTGACATCTGCGACAATTGAAGGCGCTAAGCTTGCTCACTATTTAGCTGCGGACCGGATGCAAGCGGAAGGGCGAGTTCATCAGGTAGCATTGCAGTACAGAGCTGTAGACTCAAGGCAGTTGCCTGATCCTCGCAACTTAGAGACGAAGGTTCGAGACGAAGTCATGTTGCTACTTACACAAACGGCTGGGGATATTCTGGTTTTTCTACCCGGACGAAAAGAAATCGCCCAATGTGCTCAGATGTTAAGCCACCTTGATGATGTATTGGTCACACCACTCCATGCTTCTGTTTCTGATCAGCAACGCGATATTGCTCTGACGATACAAGCTGAGCGAAAGGTTGTATTAGCGACAAATGTCGCGGAAACCTCTCTGACTATTCCCAATATATCGGCTGTGATTGACTCTGGTTTAGAGCGTAGAACTGAGCAGCGTAATGGCCGAACTACATTAAGTCTCAAGCATATATCTAAAGCCAGTGCTAAGCAGAGAGCAGGACGGGCTGGACGTGTAATGGATGGCATTTGTGTCCGTCTATATGGGGAGCATGCTGCATTAATTGAAGTAACGCCACCAGAAATGCAGCGCGAAGCGTTAACGGAGCCAATGCTTGCTGCCGCTTGTTGCGGAGTATCTCTAAATCAATTGCCTCTAATGGACGAATTGCCAGAAAGATCATTTCAGTCAGCGCACGCTTTATTGTCCAACATGGCTGCCATTGATTCTCAAGGGCAAGCAACAGCGCATGGACGTAAAATTTATCCATTACCGATCGATGCTTTGTATGCTGATTTGGTTTCAAGAATGCCGCAAAAGTCGTTACAAGAGGCCATGATTGACCTTACCGCTGCGCTTGCAGTACCGGCCCGATTGTTTCAATTATCTGCTAATGAAGAAACGTTGGAAAAGCTCGCGCAACAAGAGCCGTTAGGTTGTGATGCTCAGTTAATGATTGGTTTGGTCCGTGGCCAACAATTTAGTGGCGTCTCTATCGAATTAGATGCATTGGCTGAAGCTCAAGGGCTGTCTAAACAAATGAGGGCGTTGTTTGAGCTACCTGAGCTGAGTGTGGCATCCCGATATGATCACAACCAGCTGCGAGCTGCGATTGCTCAGTTACATCCAGAATTGGTTTTTGTTCGAAGAGAAAAGCGCAAAGAAGCATTTGCGAACGGCTTATTAGAAGTGATGGAGGGGCGAAACTCCCGTATTAAACAAGAAAGCCAAGCTGCATTGGTGCTGGACATTCACAGCCTACCAGGTAGGGGCGTTAAGCAAACGTTGAACCTTGCTACATTCATGATGCCCGTTCCTATTTCGCTTATTCGCGAGCTTGAACTAGGAGAATGGCAAGAGGGAGATGTTGTTCTCGTTGACGATGTCGCTCATGTCGAAATGGAGATGATATATGCTGGTCGTAGTGTGCACAGAGAGCTTCGGCTGGCCCATGGTGAATTGACAACCAAACCTTTATTAGAAGCAGTCCAAACGGGAGCCATATTCCCGGGGTTTGCGAAACGAAGAGAAAATGAAATTCAGCATTGGAAATTATATGTTGATTTAGGCCTATCTGATATGTGCCATAGCCACAATGACGAAAGCTTTGAATCTTGGTTTACCGAGCAACTCAATGCGCTTGAACTAAGTAATATGGAAGAGTTGCAACTATTTTCTGAAGAAGATTTTCCATTCGATGGGATCCCATACTGGCAATATGAAGAGTTTGCGGAACTATATCCGTTTGAACTTAGTCTTGGTGATCTGAATTTGACTGTCGAATATTACGCGAAGAAAAAGTTGATTTACGTGGTCTATAAAGATGGGTTGCGTAAAGGAGATCCCAAACGTTGGGAGCTACCTCGTTGGCAAGGCTGGCGTATACAGTTTAAAAAGGCAAGCCGGATCATTGATGTAAGATAATTTTTGCTTTGCAAAATATTAAGCACATGGTCGCATATATTTACTAATTGTTCCTTGATTGTTACTTACTTGGTTTTTATATAGCGAATGATGTTTGATATGGGGGCATAAAAGATCATTGTTTTATATCCTATTGCTATATGGGGCATGTTGGCTGATAGTGGGGGAGTGCTCAGTGAAACGTTTTACTCGGCTCTCAATCAAGGCAGCCATAAACAATGAGCAAATGATGCCATTATGTCGGGGGATGATATGGAACATCAAAATAAGACATGCGTTGTATTTGACTACACTTCGTTTTTAGGCGCTTCATGTAGTAAGAAATGGACTTTTCTTGAAGCAATGAGTACGTTTGCTCCCATTTTCAGTCTTGCATGGAAAAATTCCATTCAAGATCTGCATTCGCCTGAAGAGCGGCTTTGGGAACAGGCCATGAAATCACTGTCGGTGAGTCGAAGTGATGAATCCAATTTGGCAACGTTACTAAAGTTAGCCAAAACAGAAGGCATTGATGAACTCAGAGTGGTGCTTCCGTATGAATTGGATGGGGAACAACTGGAATCATTGCGGTTGAAAACAGAAGCAACAATACAGAGCCAACAACAAGATGAACTGCTGGTGACTTTGCAATAACAGTCAGTATTTTCCTACTCAAAAAGCCCATTCATGGGCTTTTTTTGTTTGCGTATCACACCTTTTTCATATCCTACCGAAAACTTGATTCTGCTTAGGTTATGATTCACCTTAATGAGGTAAGCGTGTGCTTTGATGATTGATTTTTGCTTGCCAAAATGTGAATAGATTTAGTAAAAATCACCACGATTACCATTTTCAAGGAATGAGACGGAGTATTCGAATGAGAATAAGTTCAGCTTGGGTGATGGCCACCGCTCTTTGTTTGCCCTCTAGTGTAGTGATGGCAGACTCTTCCACTACCAATAACATTGAATATGAGTATATTCATGCAGATCTGAGTTCAGGGTCTTTGAATGAAAACTTGGGCGAAAACAATAATGTTACGACGTTGACCATTGGTGGTAATTATTTGTTTACCGATCATTGGGTTGCATCATTGGACTACTCCGCTAGGTTTATACATCCTGCTAATACGACGACAGAAATATACAGCCT
The DNA here is from genome assembly GCF_040869035.1 of Vibrio sp. NTOU-M3. Classification (NCBI taxonomy): domain Bacteria; kingdom Pseudomonadati; phylum Pseudomonadota; class Gammaproteobacteria; order Vibrionales; family Vibrionaceae; genus Vibrio; species Vibrio sp. NTOU-M3. Next base: position 1,976,158 of record NZ_CP162100.1, on the reverse strand, counting down.
TATGCCTGGAATTGGTTATCGCTATGCTTTGATTGAGGATTTAGATATGCTCGCTCAAGCGAGTGTCGGTTATATTCGTGCTCGTACTACGAATGACATTACGGATGAAACCTTAAAGAGTGATACTGAACTTCGCTACGGTACAAGTTTAACGTTAAGTTATGCTCTGAGTGAGAATTGGCAAGCTTCAGTGATTGGGGAGCTAACACGAAGCGATATTTTGGATGAAAATCTGCTGACATTAAGAGGGGACTACAAACTCTCCAAACGTTTTATGTTAGGCGGTTTTTATACCCATCGTGATACGGGGGAAAGTACCACGAATGAAGGTGGTATTTCGGTACGATTTGCTTATTAAGCTAATTTCCTATCAATAAAAAAGCCAGCGATACGCTGGCTTTTTTAGTGAACAATATGTTTATAGGACCGCAGCGATCCCTTTACATAATGGGCCCATATTGTTGCGTGTCATGCCTGCAACACTAATACGACCGGAGCCAACGATGTAAATCGCAAACTCTTCTTTAAGACGGTTTACCTGTTCTTTAGAAAGACCAGAGAAAGAGAACATGCCGTTTTGGCGTTCGATAAAGCTAAAGTCTGCTTCAACACCTTCCGATTTTAGCGTTGTGACAAATAGCTCCCGCATCTCTTGAATACGGTCACGCATTTCAGCAACTTCTGCTTCCCATTCTGCACGAAGTTCAGCGTTGTTTAGAATATGAGTTACAACCGCACTGCCGTGAGCTGGTGGGTTAGAGTAGATAGAGCGGATGATCGCTTTCACCTGAGAAAATGCCGTTGTTGCAACTTCAGTTGATTCAGCCACAAGGGTAAAAGCACCAACCCGTTCGTTGTATAGGCCAAAGTTCTTAGAGAAAGAGCTCGCAACTAGGATCTCTTTGTTGTATTTCGCGAAAGTACGAAGGCCTGCTGCATCTTCTTCTACACCTTTAGCAAAACCTTGATATGCAAAATCGAATAAAGGAAGCAGCTTTTTCTCAGCAACCAGCTTAGCCAGAGTTTCCCATTCTTCTGCCGTTGGATCGATACCAGTAGGGTTGTGACAGCAGCCATGTAGCAATACCACATCACCTTCGCTTGCCTTTTCCAGATCAGAAAGCATCGCAGCAAAATCTTTATCTTTGCTTTCTGCGTTGTAGTAGCTGTATTGAGCCGTTTCGATACCAGCAGCGGTGAATACACCGTTATGGTTTGCCCAAGTTGGATTACTGATCCAGATTTTAGCATTGCCGAGCTGACGCTTAATAAACTCACCCGCTACACGTAATGCACCAGTACCACCTGGCGCTTGAGCTGTTTTAGCACGCTGCTCTGCTACGATCGCCGCGTCTTCTCCAAAAAGAAGTTTTTGTACAGCAAGACCATATTCAGCAGTACCTTCGATTGTTAGGTATGACTTAGTCTTTTCCGTTTCAATCAGAGCTGCTTCTGCTTTTTTTACTGTCGCTAAAACAGGGGTTTCACCTTGTTCATTTTTGTAAATTCCAACGCCTAGGTTGATTTTCTCTGCACGAGCGTCTTTTTTAAACTCTTCTGTTAGGCCGAGAATAGGGTCAGCGGGAGCCGCAACTACTTTTTCAAACATAATCGTCATCCATGTTAATCGAAGGGGAAAGTATCTCGTTCTTTTATACCTTTGTGTGAAGGGATAAACAACAATTTGTGAAAAGAAAATGGAAAAATAGTGCGATTCTGGTTGCTAGAATCGCCTACCTCAATTTTGTGTATGAAAAGTATCAAGATTTAATAGGTTTATTGGAACTAAATCGAAAAGGTGTTCAAATTGACACCAGTATCGATTTAAGGTTATTTACGTATCGATATCTCGCTTAAATCGCCTTGATATCACGGCCAATAGCTACAAGTTTTACACTGGTTTCTGGTTCAATTGTGCAGCTCTCACTGTGAAGAGCTATGCTTTTAGGCTTTTCGTCGCCAAACGTTGATTTGTACATCTATTTTTAGCACTCAGGTGTCATGAACTATTATTAAAGCGATTCAACTCGTAAATAATGGGGCCAGTTTACTCTTAACGGAGGAGGTAAGTTTATCTATTTAAGATATTGGTTACGAGATTGATGAGAAGTGCAAGAATTAAAAGCACACGCTAAGAAAGAGTGTGCTTTATTCTATTGGGTTATTTAAAGCAGTGGGCTTTATTGAAGTGACTTTCGATCATGCGTTGCGTGATCGGGTGTTCCGGGTTCGTAAGAACTTGCTGAGTATCTCCAAATTCAACGACTTCGCCCTCATGCATCACCATGACTTGGTCGGTAATATGTTTCACAACACCAATATGCTGAGATACGTAAATGAACGAAACCCCCATTTCTTCTTGCAGTTCGAGAAATAGGTTGATGATTTGTGAGCGCATTGCCATATCGAGACCATTCAAGGCTTCATCTGCCACAATAATTGATGGTTGAAGGATCAATGCACGAGCTAGACAAACACGTTGTTTTTGGCCTGTTGCTAACATTTGAGGGTAGAAATACGCGTGCTCGGGAAGCAAACCAACACGTAGAAGGGTCTCTTTCACACGTCGTATCCGTGCCTCTGGCGGCATATTAGTATTTCGTTTTAGTGGTCCTTCGAGGATACGCCCAATTTGGATCCTTGGATTTAATGAGGTATTAGGATCCTGAAAAATCATCCGGATTAACTTACAGCGCGTTTCGTAATCTTTGTGCGCAAGCAGTTCACCATTGACGCGAATTTCACCTGATGTAGGCTCAACAACCCCAGCTAACATGCGAGCGAGTGTGGATTTACCAGAACCATTTTGACCAATAAATCCGATGGTTTGTCCGGCTTCTAGGCTGAAGCTAACCGGCTTAACGGCATGTTGTACTTTTTTATGCAATAAGCCGAAACGCGTTACAAAGTCTTTGGATAGATCGTTGACCTCTAACAGCGCACTCATGATTTCTTCTCCATATTCAGCGGGAAGTGACAGGCGAATTTATGGTTCTTGACGCGTTGTGTCATTGGTATTTCAACACATTGACGCTGTGCGTATGGGCAGCGTGGACCTAAGCGGCAGCCTATTGGCAAATGCTGCAAGGGTGGAATCGAACCCGGCAAAGACTGGAGTTTTTCTTTATGTGGTATCCAGTCGGCAAAATCTGGCATCGCTTTTAGCAGGGCATTTGTGTATGGGTGTTTTGGTGCCTTAAGGATTTTCTGAGTATCGGCAGATTCAACCGATTGACCGCAGTACATGACTGTAATACGAGTGGCCCATTGTGTAATCGTGGTTAAGTCATGGCCGATCAGCATAATGGTTGTGTTATGTACCTGATTCATGCGGCTGAGCAGACGTAATATTTGCGACTGGGTGATAGGATCCAAATCGTTTGTTGGTTCATCAGCAATAAGAAGCTTTGGTTTTGCTGCGATGGCCATTGCAATCATTACTTTTTGACACTCACCGTCAGTAAGTTCGTAAGGGTAACAGCTCATCAAGCCTTTATGATCCTTGATGCCTACTTTATGCAGCAACGCAATGGCTTGTTTTTTACGCCATTTAAATCTCTCAAACCACTTACCTTCAAAAGAATGGGAAGGAATGGATTCAATCAACTGTTTGCCGACTTCCTCAGAAGGGTCGAGACAGGTGGAGGGTTCTTGAAAGATCATCGCAATGTCGCGTGCAATCACTCGACGTCTTTCGCGAGGGGTGAGTTGCAGCAAATCGATGTTACCTAGCCTCATACGATCGGCGGTGACTTTCCAATTATCTTTACACACGCCAACGATCGCTTTGGCGACCAAGCTCTTTCCTGAACCAGATTCACCAACCAGGCCACGTATTTCACCTTCATTCATGGTGAGGCTCATACGATCGACGGCTTTCATCATTCCTTGAGGAGTTTCGATCTCAATGGTCAAATGTCGAATATCTAACAGAGGCATTATTCGATCCCCGCATTGAGTGCTTGGCGAACACCTTCACCAACAAGGTTAATGACGATTACAGTAAACATGATTGCGAGCCCGGGCAGAGTTACTGTCCATGGCGCGAGATAAATCAGTTCAACAGAATCACCTAAAATAGCTCCCCATTCGGCGCTTGGAGCTTGCGCACCTAAGCCAAGAAATCCCAGTGCCGTGATATCCAAAATAGCAATAGAGAGAGCCAGTGTGACTTCTGCTGCGATCACCACAAGGATGTTCGGCAAAATAGAGTTCCAAAGTAGGTAAAAGTCATTGGCACCATCGAGTCTAGCAGCCATGATGTAGTCTTTTTCTACTTCGGTATGCACAGCGATATAGACTGAGCGAATAAAGCGTGGAATAAGTGCAAGGCATATCGCCAGTAAGATATTAAATTCACCGAAGCCAAGAAAAGCGACAAATATAATGGCTAATAATAGCGAAGGAATAGACATGACTGTATCGAGTAAGTGGTTCAATGTACTTGAAATTAACCCCTTGGTCATGCCAGCTAAAATACCAATGAAGCAGCCTACAGTTGTTGCAATTAGTGTAATTAAAACGGCGGCACCAAATGTCAATTGCGTTCCTGCAATTAACCTTGAAAGAATATCTCGGCCTAAGTCATCGGTGCCTAGAAAGAATTCAACGGTGCCGGCTGGATTCCAAGATGGTGGCACCAATAACTCCCCAGTTTGTGCTTGAGGGTCGTGCGGTGTAATCCAAGGCGATGCAAGGGTGATCAAGATGATCAGTGCAAGGCACCAGAGCCCAAACATAGCAAGGCTGTTTGAACGAAAGCTGCGAGAAAAACGCTCAAACTGCGTTGGGATGCTTTCTTCTTGATAAACGTTATTTGTTAGCATACCACTCTTTCCTTACTAACGGATTTATCATCGCACCGATAAGATCCGATAGAATATTCGCGGTTAACACGAATGTTGCCACTACGATGACGCCGGCTTGGATTGAGACATAATCTTGGTTAGATAGAGCGTCTAATAGCCACCGGCCAATACCAGGCCAGTTAAAAATAGATTCGGTAATAATTGTTAGGGTTAGCATACTTGATAGCTGAACCCCAATTTTTGGAATGATCGGTGGAATCGCATTGCGCAGTACATGCTGGGTGACGATTTCGTGGGTCGTTAAACCTTTAATGCGAGCTGCGCGAATGTAGTTTTGTCCCATGACTTCAGACACTGAGGTTCGCATAAGCCCGATAACTTGCGTTGTCGGTGCTAGCGCCAAAACTAAACACGGTAAGATCAGGTGTTCTATGACACTTTGAAGCGCATGTGCACGATAGGCGCTTTCTGAAAAGAAAGCGTCGATAAGCGCAAAACCAGTGACGTGGTCAATTTGATAAAGCAAATCGTAGCGCCCCGACACAGGAAAAACTTCATAGTGCAGCGAGAATGCCATGATCATGAGTAGTGCGACCCAAAAGAGTGGGGCAGAGTATCCCGACATCGAAGTGAATGAAATAATCGTGTCTGTCCATTTACCTTGCTTCATACCTGCCAAAGTTCCTAGTGGGATCCCAATCAGCAATGAAAAAATAAAAGCAATTAAGCAAAGCTCTAATGTTGCTGGGAAAACCACTTTCAGCTCATCAATGATTGGCACGCCAGCTTTGTTCAAGCCGAAATTGAAATGAGTGAGTTCACCCACATAGGTTGTCCATCCTGCCCAAAAATTTTGGATTGCCCATGGTGATGAAGGGTCAAGGCGCAGTAGGCTAAATCCGACGATGGTCAGGATGAGTAGTGTGATAATGAACAGATTAAGCCGTCGAATGGTATACAAAAACATTTATCGCAACCTCTCAACTTGATCAAATGGCTGGGTGTTAAACGGGCTCATTTTGAATCCAGTTAGTGAGTCGTCATAAGCTTGGAATTGCATCCCATGGTTTAGTGGGATAACCGGAAACTCTTCGTTTAATACATTCTGTGCCTGACGATATAAATTCAATCTGTATCTAGGCTTCTCAACCTCTAATGCGAGATCCAACAAGAAGTCAAAGTCGGGATTACACCAGCTAGATACATTAAGGCCTGCTCGCTCCGAATCACATGACAGTAGCGGGCGGAAAAAGTTGTCGGGGTCGGCGGTGTCTGCAATCCAACCAGTTAGAAACAGATCGATATTGGCATTGGCGTCCACCTGTGTGCGATCGAATCGGTCATCTGTAAACAGATTTAGGGTGATACCGATATCCGCTAAGTTAGATTGGATCAGTTCAGCCGTTTTCCGTGGGCTAGGGTTGTAAGCTCTCGGTTCAAGAGGAACCGACATATTGAGTTCTAGTCCTTTATCAAAGCCCGCTTCTTTTAGAAGTGCGATAGCATAGTTTCGATCGTAGCGAATTTGCACCGTATCTTTTTGGTAAGCCCAAGAACTCGGCGGGAGAACCGAATACGCCTGACTTCCGGTTCCGTAATACACGGAATCTAGGATGTTTTGGCGGTTGATAGCAAAGTTCAATGCTTTTCGTACCCTAGGATCATTGAGGGCTGGGTGCGAAGTGTTGACGGCGATAAAAGAAATATTCATCGCGGGCTTTGCTACTAAATTGATGTGTTCTTGGTCTTCAATAATAGGGATTTGGCTCGAAAGTGGTGAACTTAATACATCACACTCTTTACGAAGTAGTTTAGCCAGTGTGCCTGTTCCACGGTGGGAAATATCGAAAACAACTTGGCTCATTTTAGCTTCGCCTTTCCAATAGTTCTGATGGCGTTTTAGGCGAATAAAATCGTTAACTTGGTACTCAGACAAATAAAATGGCCCAGTGCCAATGGGGAAGCTATCGAGTTGTCCTTTTTCGTCTTTATGCTCTAGTTCGGTTGCATATTCTTTTGAGTGGATCACCGCGTAGCTGGTGGCAATATTAGCGAGAAACGTATTGTCTGGTCGAGCCAACGTAAACTTCACCTGATGCTCGCCAATGGCTTGCACATCGACTAATAGATTCTGAAAATCAATCCCATCAAACCAAGGGTACATGCCTCCACCGACATAATGGAATGGGTTTGAACTGTCGATGATTCGGCGAAAACTAAACACCACATCTTGAGCATTCAAAGGACGAGTGGGCGTAAACCAAGGTGTTGACTGAAACTGTACATTTTCCCTAAGCGTGAAAGTATATTCGGTCGCTTGCTTATTGACTGACCAGCTTTGTGCGAGATTACCTACCGGTTGGAAGGTGTCAGGATCGAGAGTGAGCAGAGTATCAAAAATCTGCGGGCTAAGAGCTTCAGATGTAATGCCGCTGTCAACCAGTTGTGGGTTGAGTGAGGTTGGCCCTCCTTGCCCACAATAAACAAAGCCACTTTGGCGAATTTTGCTGTGATCTATTTCTTCGCCGCAGCCTGTTAATAGGCTAAAGCTAAATAGTCCCAATGTCAGTTGTATCAAAGCTCTCATAGACAGAATACTTTTGAGAAACGAAGCATAATAAAACTCCCCATTATGCCTCAAGATCTCAATAATTTACCATTTTTTATTTACTCAAACCAACTAATCGATTCGACAACGATCAGTTCACTTTTATTGCTGTTAGGAGGTCGGTTAAACATCGTTCGTTAATCGGCTTTAGTGAGGTCGTATTTTCTCACCATTCCTCTTAACTGATGGTAGCTCAAGCCGAGAAGTTCAGCTGCTTTCCTCTGGTTAAACTTTGCTTCTTCAAGCGCGGCTTCGAGTAATTTAATGTCTTGTTGTTCTTGCCATTGTTTGTAATCCATTGGAAATTCCAACGGTACGTTGTCAGTTGCTTGCTTCTCAGCCGAATGAGAAGAAGTGTCCATCCATCCGGTCGCAAATGGATCAAAAATCAGTGCTTCGATAGGGTTATCTTGAATGCCGTGCTGGTAAACTGCACGTTCAATGACGTTTTTGAGCTCACGAACATTACCCGGCCATGAATAGGACAATAAACTCTGCTTGGCATGCTCTGAAAAACCAACGAAGTACTCAAAGTTCAATTCACGGCACATTTTAATTGCGTAGTATTCAGCAAGTAACAGAATGTCTTCTTTTCTTTCTCTCAGTGGTGGCAGGTGGACGACATCAAATGCTAAGCGATCGAGTAGATCCGCTCTAAACGCGCCAGTTGCGGCCATGTCAGGTAAGTTAGCGTTCGTTGCACAAATTAAACGGACGTTAGCGTTCAGTAATTCATGTCCACCTACACGTTCGTACTGCCCATATTCGATGACACGCAGTAGCTTTTCCTGAACAAGCAAGGGAGCCGTTGCTAGTTCATCAAGGAACAATGTTCCGTTCTCAGCCCGTTCGAAGCGCCCTTTATGCCGTCCTTTTGAGCCAGTAAATGAACCAGATTCATGGCCAAACAGTTCCGAGTCAATTAAACCTTCACTTAACGTAGAGCAATTTAAGGAGACTAAGGGCTGATCCCAGCGCTTGGATAGATAATGTAGCCGCTGTGCTATCAACTCCTTCCCCGTTCCTCGTTCACCAATAATTAGAATAGGGCGATCGATGGCAGCGAGCTTCGAGACTTTATCAAGGACCGCAAGAAAAGCGGGAGATTCACCGATTAGATTCTGTTGCATGCTCTTCCTTACTTAGCTTGGTTAAATTTACCTATAATCGGTCAAATTCATCATACTCTGAGGTGGCTTTCAAGAGGCTATATTTTAACTTATTGAAAATAAACGATAAAAAACTTGGCACGCATCTTGGTATATCAATAGCAACGGTTGAGCAATTTAAGCTCAGTATCAAAGTAAACAAGGAGATCACCATGGGTATCTTTTCTCGATTCGCAGACATTGTTAATTCAAATATTTCCGCTCTTCTCGACAAAGCGGAAGACCCAGAAAAAATGATTCGCCTAATCATCCAAGAAATGGAAGACACTTTGGTCGAAGTTCGTACTAATTCAGCAAAAGCGATTGCTGACAAAAAAGAATTGGCACGAAAAGTTGAGGCGATTGACGCTCAAATTAGCGACTGGCAGGAAAAAGCCACGTTAGCGCTAACAAAGCAAAGAGAAGATTTAGCTCGCTCAGCACTAATTGAAAAGCAAAAACTTCAAGATGTACTGAAAGGGTTACATACAGAGCAAACATTGGTTGAAGAGACCATTGACAAGCTAACGGGTGAAATCAGCAAGCTTGAAAGCAAAATCACTGAAACGCGAGCAAAACAGCAAGCACTGGCAATTCGAGGTCAAGCTGCGTCAAATCGTCGTGATGTGCAAAAGCATCTGCACACCGCTCGTACCAATGAAGCGATGGCAAAGTTTGATCAATATTCACGCAAAATTGATGAACTTGAAGCCGAAGCCGATCTTTACGCGAAAACAGGCAATGGTAAGTCACTGGATCAAGAGTTCGCAGAACTTCAAGCTCAAGATGAAATTGAGCAAGAACTCGCTAAGTTAAAGCAACAAATGGAAGAAAAGAAGTAAGCCATTTAAATCATAAATAAAATTGGGCGGGTATAAGGCTTCACTGTATTGACCTCATTGCATTGGTGTTATGTGGTAAAGTGACCAGACCTTTCCGCCCTTACTACAGGAGTTGCTTATGTCATTCTGGATTTCAGGTCCTTTGATTGTCTTTCTTATCTTTGTCGCGCCGCTTTGGCTTATCTTGCATTATCGCAGTAAACGCAAAACAAGCAGTGGACTATCGAGTGAAGATTATGAACGCCTACAATCATTATCCGATAAAGCTGAGTCTATGCAGCAAAGGGTCGATACGTTAGAGCGCATTCTGGACTCAGAGTCCCCAAACTGGAGGCAACGTTATGAGTAGTAAAGAGCTCTATCGTGATACCGTGAATGGGAAAATCACCGGAGTTTGTGCTGGGCTTGCCAATTATTTTGGTGCTGAAGTATGGTTAATCCGTATTTTGGTGATCTCTGCAGCGTTGTTAGGTGGTAGCTTTCTCGTATTACTGGCGTATGTGGCGATGACGTTGATGATCGAAAAGCAGCCAGCAAATTACGGTGAAACACTCAAGAGTAAGCAAGAACATAAGCTAAAAGCGAAGCCATGGCAGCAAGGGCAATCACCAGAAGTGTTACTCAATACCTTGGAGAAAGACTTCAATGGTATTGAGAGTAAATTGCGTAATATCGAAGCTTATGTGACATCAGATGCATTTAAAGTCAATCGTGAATTTCGTAACCTATGATGCAGAATTGAGAGAAGGAGCTAAACCTTCTCTCATATCAACCGGTATAACAAAACTTTATAGCCTATCTACTAGTATCCCATACGTCATTCATCTATCTTAGTACTCATCTATAGCTAATGGATGAAAGACCATGCGAAAACACCTCTTGTTTCTTGCAGTGGCCGCCACATTAAGCGGTTGTGGTAAGGAACTTCCTCCGGTCCCTGAACCAGACTCCAGACCGGCTAAGTTATTTACGGTTTCTGTAGGCAATTCTCAATTTGAAAGACAATTTCCAGCCACCTCAGAAGCAGGCGATAAAGCCGTTTTAGCGTTTCGTGTACCAGGGCAATTACAATCGATAGATGTTGTCGCCGGACAGCTGGTTACAAAGGGTGATGTATTAGCGCGCCTCAATCCGGATGAATACACACTGCTTGCCCAACAAGCTGAAGCTCAGTTTAAATTGGCTGATGTGCAATACCAACGCTACAAAAAGTTGCGTAAAGATAAAGTGGTATCAGAACAAGACTTTGATCAAGCGAAAGCCAATCATAACTCTGCGAAAGCAACGTTAGATCAAGCCAATGCAAACTTGAGCTATACACGATTAGTTGCGCCTTATGATGGGACGATTTCACTGATCCCTGCCGAAAATCATGAATTTGTTGCCGCTAAAAAAGGGGTCATGAATATCCAAACCAATCAGTTGATGAAAGTTATTTTTCAGCTGCCAGATCATCTGCTGTCTAAATTCGCTTCTGGTGCAGAACCTGTAGCAACAATGGTTTTCGATGCATTCCCGAACAATCAATACGCCTTAACATTCCAAGAAATAGACACAGAGGCGGATCCTAAAACTGGCTCGTATAAAGTGACGATGATTATGGAGCGTCCCGCTGACGTGGGTATCCTGCCGGGAATGTCGGGACAAGTTAATGTTGTTTCTGCCTCTACAGGCGCAACGACCATTCCTCAGTCAGCTTTGTTTAAAGATGGCGAACAAACGAATGTTTGGCGTGTTAACGAGCAAGGCATTGTTGAAAAGGCGACGATTGAACTCAATGAACGCCGTCAGGTTGTTTCGGGTTTAGAAAATGGTGATCAGATCATCATTTCTGGTGTCAGTGGCATTGAACCGGGCATCAAAGTGCGCGAATGGATCAAAGAGCGGGGCCTGTAATTATGAAGAACTGGATAGTGTTAAGTGTTCTTTCATCTGCCGCGTTACTAACGGGTTGTGGTGGTGAAATCAAACATGCTGACTTTGGTCTACCCAAGGTGAAAGTTGAAAATCTCGGGCAGCAAGAAGCAAAAAATAATTTGTATTTTCCTGCGGTAGCGAATGCCTCTGAAAGATCACACCTTAGTTTTCGTGTCGCTGGTGAAATCAGCAAAATTGATGTGAAAGAAGGCGATCGCGTAAAGAAAGGGGATATCTTAGCTGAGCTGGATCCAACCGATTATCAACTTGATGTTGATAATGCGGCGGCCCGTTATTCGGTTGTCGATAGCCAGTATAAACGTTCTGCGCCTTTGGTTAAAAAAGGTCTGCTAGCCAAATCTCAATTTGATGAAATTGCTGCTCAGCGTCAGATTGCTTACGCAGAATTACAGCTGGCTAAACTTCGTTTGTCATTTACCAAATTGACCGCTCCAGTGGATGGCATCATTTCACGTGTAAGCGCCGATCGGTTTGAGAATATTCAAGTAGGGCAGCAAATTGTTAATATCCACAGCATCGACAATGTCGAAGTCTTGATTCAACTTCCAGACCGAATTTACGTGAAGCAACCTGAGAGGGATAAATTGTCTCATGTGCAGGCGGTTGTACGCGTACCAAGTGGTAATGAATATCAGGCTGTAATTAAAGAGTTTACCACCGAACCAGATCCTGCAACGGGGACATTTACTGTGACGTTGTCACTACCGATGCCTGAGGAGGAGTACATTCTTGATGGTATGGCGGTTGAAGTCACTTCTCGTGGAGAAGATGTTGGTCTTGAGCTGAATGCCGGAGTGCAAATCCCAATTGAAGCGCTATTTAATGCCAATGGTGATGCTCTAGACAGAGGAAATAAATTTGTCTGGGTACTCAATGATGATCAAACGGTAAGTAAACAACAAGTGATGCTTGGTAAAGCGAGCCGCAACTCGGTTCAGGTTCTAAATGGCCTTAAAGCAGATCAACAAGTAGTTATTGCAGGCATTTCCAGACTCAGAGAGGGGATGAAGGTGGAAGTAATTCAGGAGGCTGGTCATGAGTGAAATCACGAATAACACACCTCAACGTGATGAAGATGTAACAGGCATTGCGGCATATTTTATTCGAAATCGTGTTATCAGTTGGATGATCTCGCTGATTTTCCTGATTGGTGGTGTTGCAGCATTTTTTGGTTTAGGACGTCTTGAAGATCCTGCCTTTACCATTAAAGACGCGATGGTCGTGACTGCATACCCGGGTGCAACCCCGCAGCAAGTCGAAGAAGAAGTGACTTATCCGTTGGAAAAAGCGATACAGCAACTGACGTACGTTGATGAGGTCAATTCCATTTCTAGCCGCGGTCTGTCTC